>JAJFUQ010000198.1 GCA_021372355.1 Nocardiaceae bacterium
CTGAGCACCGGCACCCGCACCGCCTCCAATCCCAGCAGACCTTGCACCCGTACCAATGCCCGGCGGGCGCGCAACCGGTCGTCATCACCGGAGGAGCCCCACAGCGGAAGTTGCAGCGCCCCTGCCGAGACCACTTCGACCGGATGCAGACGCAGCACCGTGATCGGCGCGGTGGGCCCCTGCCCGCCATGCCGTCGGGCCAGCCAGCCGTCCAGCTGCCAGCGCACCCGATCCGCCGTCCCCTCCGGGGTGAGCGGCTGCGCACATCGCCACGTCCGCGACAGTCCTTCCCCGTTGCCCGTCGTGGCCTGAACCAGCAGCCGGGTGCATGCGACCGCCGCTGCGGTCAGCTTCGCGTGCAGTTGTTCGGCGAGCGCTCGACCCGCAAAGGCTGCCGCATCGACTCGATCGATCGGCGGATCACAGAACTGCTCGACGTCGAGATCCGGCGGCAGCGCCCGCGCCGACGGCGGCCGCTCCGGCTCCCCGCGCGCCGATCGATGCGCCAGAACCGCATCGTTGCCGAAGCGGGAAGCAACATCTCGCGGCGAGAGCGCTGCGAACGCGCCGATCGTCCGAAGGCCGAGCCTGGTCAAAAGATCGATCAGCTCTCCGCGGTCCGGCGCCGACAGGCTCGGCTCCGCGCTGATTTCCGCAATCGCCAGAGGTGCCAGAAAATCTGCACCCTTACCCACCGGCACGAACGTCGCGTGCCGCGCGGCGATCACTGCAGTCGACAACTCGTCGGCAATACCGATCTGACATTCGGCGGCAGCAGCCGCGACCGCATCCACAAGCTGCTCAGCCGCCCGCTCCTCCGAACCGAAATAGCGCACCACTCCCCGCGCCGGCAGAAGCATGAGTCCTGGCCGCAGCACCTCGACTCCGGGAGCGACGGCGTCGACCGCCGCGACCACCGGCTCGAACAACCGGGCGTCGCGATCAGGGTCGGACTGCGCGATATGCACACTCGGACAACGACTTTGCGCCTCTCGGCGACGTAGACCACGACGCACTCCATCAGCTCGTGCGGTCGCCGAACAAGCGATGACGCGGTTGGCGTGGACGACTGCGACCGGATGCGTCTGCGGCAAAGTCGCCGCTGCCGCTGCTGCCACAGCTGGCCAATCCGGACACCAGATGGCGAGGACTCTAGAACTCGTGCCTTCTGCCCTCACGGTGCCTTCTGCCCTCGCTCCGCTCGGGCGGTTCGCGGGCTCTACGGGCGCCGCCTTCCCTCGTCGCGTCAACGGCTCGTTCCTCGCCGCCGCCGACTCCTCAGTCCAGACGCCACCCAGCCCGCTCACAGGGCCACCGCTTCGGGCTGCGCAACACGGTTCGGGCACCACTCGACGCCAACTTCCGAACGCGTCCGCAGGTCGAACCGCCCACTGCGCGATCCGAAGGCCTTGCTCTGCGTCCGGACAGACAGCTGGACCGAATGAACGCGTCCGACGCCTTGTCCGAGTCCGGAATAGCCCTCAACGCGTGCATCGATCAACACTTCAGCTCCCGGCAACTGCCCGTCCACGACCAACAAAGCAGCCCGTTTACTCCGCGCTCGGGCGACAACCGCACGAGCTCGAGTGGGTGCCACGGACGCTCCACCGAGTCCGAGGACGACGAGGTCGATGCCGTCGAGCAGCACCGCGGCCACACCCGCCGGGTCCGGACCGGCTTCGGGAATCAAGGCCAGGCGATCAAACCGCGCACCCATCTCCGCCGCGGCGAGAAGCCCCAACTTCGGCAGGCCGACGACCGCGGCGAACATGCCCGCATTGGTGACTGCCGCCAGGATGCCGAGAAGAAGCGAGTTCGCCCCCGAGACCACCGATACCGACCCTCGCGCGAGGCCACGCCGAGGCAGGAGTTCGGCCAGCGGGCCGGGCACCGCCAAGACCTCTCGAGTATCCGAAGGAAGCGCTTCGGCGACCGACTCGCCCTTGGCCGGGACGGCCGCGATCTTGCGTCGCAGATACTCGAGACGCTCCACCCGGGACAGTTCACCGATTTCGAAATCGGTTGATAACAAAGCCATTTCCCCACTCCTGATGCACACAGACCGACACAACGGCACGCCGAGGACACATTCCGCGGGGAAGACACGGAACCACTCGTTGTTCGAACATGCATTCGAACAACGAGATTATGTTCTCACGGATTCGGCGCCGTCAATAGGGTTTGTGCGTCATTCGTAAAGGTTGAGAACGAGCGTCCCGAAGTACCGCCGGAACACCAGATGCTTACCGGAGGTGCACTCGACATCCGAGGTGCGGATGAACACCAGGGACCACACCCGAGCAAACGCAGCTGTGCTGTCCGCAGCACACGGTGCGTTGTCGGGCAGCAGTCCATCCCGGACCGGAACCGCCAGCGGATCAGTCGCAGGCAGACCCTTCGGAGCGTAGTAATCGAGTCCCATGCGGACCGTCGGAGTCGCGTAGACGATCGCGTCGTCCCGTGTCGTCTGGGCTTGTAGAAACGCCGCAGCCGCGCGGAAGTCCTCGTTGTGGCTCGCCGACGTGCGCAACCACGTCTGACTCGACCACCCCAGCACCAGAACAGCAACCACGGCGAGGACCGGCAGCGCGACGTGAATTCGAGCCGCGGCGATCACCATCGCAAGCGCAGCGAAAATCGCCACGAACATCACGTATCGCGGCACGAACATCGGCTTTACGTAGCTGATGGCCAAGAGGACAAACGGAATCGTGAGCCCCGCGAGAATCCAGCCGACCTCGCTCCACCGGCGACCTGCCGCGGTCCAGACGAGGGCTCCGACCACTCCGATCGCCACCACCAGGGCAACCCACGCGCCACCCGACAGCGATCCGAAGCCCACCAGCAACTGTTCCGGACTCGGTCCGGCTATCCACGCGACCTGAGCACGCTGACGAAACGAGATCAACGCGACGAACGTAGATGCGGCGAACACTGGCGCCCACAACAGTGCCATCGTCCGAACCGGAACTCTTCGGTACAGGTATGCCGCATGCGGAATCAGCGCCAACGGCACCAGCAGATTGAGGAAGCACAGACCTGACATCAGCAGGATGTAGGCCACCCAATATCGGTTGTTCCGCGTCTCCGTGGCCCGCAGCATGAGCCACGTTGCGATCGCCACTCCGGCAACGATGAGAGCCGTACTGCGCGCTTCCTGCGCATAGCGACTACTGGACGGCAGCAGCACGTAGACCAGACCCGCACACAGCGCACCCAGCCTGGACACGTAGCGCCGCGCGATCGAGAACACCACGACTGCGGTGATCGCCATCGCGACCAGAGACGGCGCACGCAGGCTGACCTCGGATGTCCCGAACGCCTGCGTCCACGCCCACATCAGTTCGTAGTAGACGAAGTGCACGCGATCGAAGTGGTGCTGAACGACGTCGAGGATCGCGACCGGACTGCCGCTGACCATCGTCGCGGTGACCACTTCATCGCGCCACAGGGACGGTGTCGAGATCCCCCACGAAAACCAACCGCAGGCGAAGAAGAAAGGTGCCACCATCGCGATGCGATCGGCGATGAGACCTCGCGTCGGCGGAGCGGCGTCATCCTCGCGGACGGGCAGAACTGCGGTCACCACCGCAACACCTAATCACAGCGTGACAGGTCAGTCGATCCGACGACGATGGGCCCATCTCGTGAGTGCGTTGCGGTTGGACTGCTGCGTCTTCCGCAGGACGTTCGAGGTATGCGTCTCCACTGTCTTGATGGAAATGAACAACTCCTCGGCGATCTCGCGATACGTGTAGCCCCGAGCGAGCAGTCGAAGAACTTCCATCTCGCGCTTGGTCAGCGAATCGAGTTCCGGATCCAGGGCAGGCTCGGGAACCGGCGATCGTCCGGTGAAGGAGTCCAGGACGAATCCCGCCAGCCGCGGACTGAACACCGCATCCCCGCTGGCCACCCGACGGATCGCCGCCGCAAGCTCTGGGCCCGACGTCGTCTTGGTGACATATCCGCGGGCACCGGCCCGGATCACGGCGATGACGTCTTCCGCCGCGTCGGAAACACTCAGCGCCAGGCACACCGGGCCGGAGTGGATGCCGTGCAACACCGAGACACCCCCACCGTCGGGCATGTGCACGTCGAGCAGCACGACGTCCGGCTTGATCGCGTTGATGCCGGCGACGGCATCGGCCACAGCCCCCGCTTCGCCGACGACCTCGATGTCCCCCTCGCGCGCCAATTCGGCCCGCACTCCCGACCGGAACACCCCATGGTCGTCGACGAGAAATACTCGGAATTTGCCACTCATCCGGCCTGTGCCTCCTGCGCTTCGGACAGCGGAACGACCATCCGGACCTCTGTGCCCCAACCAATCGTCGATCGAATCGACACCTCACCACCGCGACGCTCGAGACGCATCCGAATCGAGCGAGCCAAACCCTGCCGATCCTCCGGGACGTCGTCCAAGTCGAAACCGGTGCCGCGATCGCGCACGTAGACGCTCACCTGCGACGGTTCCGCTTCGGAGAACAAATCGACCTCACGCACCTGCGCATGCTTGGCCGCGTTCACCAAGGCCTCGCGTACTGCCCCGAGAAGCGCCGTGAACTGCTCTTTCGGCAACTGCCCCGCCGCGTCGCCGGGAACGACATCCCCAACGGCCACAGGCGAGATCTGCACTCCGTACTGGTCTTCGACCTCGCCCGCCACGGCGCGCAAGGCACCAACGAGACTCGCGTGCGCTTCCTGCGGATCGGCGAAGAGCCACTCGCGCAGTTCGCGTTCCTGCCGCCGCGCCAGGCGCTGCACTTCCTGCGGCGAATCCGCCTGGCGCTGGATCAACGCGAGGGTCTGCAGCACCGAGTCATGCAGGTGGGAGGCAATCTCCTCGCGTTCGTCATTGCGAATCCGGGCCGCCCGCTCGGCGTTCAGGGCGCGCATCAAGCGCAGCCACAACGGCACCGTCAGCAGCCCGACGCCGGCGAGCGTCGCCAGCATCGCGAGCAGCGATGGTCCGAGCGCCGCGAAATCCACTTGGGCAACGAGCATCACGGTGAGACCGGCGATCACGAGCGCGACCCCGCCGATAACGCGCGACCAGGTCCAGATCGTCGAATGCGGCGACAGACCGACCTCGGAGCGACCAGCGCCATCGTCGAATTCGCGCCACACGAGCGCAGCACCGAGGGCGATCACGACAATCGGCACGAGCACCGAAGCCGCCGTTCCGCTGAACGCCCACGATGCCGCGAACGACGCACCGACACCGAGAATCACCAGGCCGGTGGCGCGACGGCGTTCGAGCGGGCTCGGCGGTCCGACATCGGAACCCGCTGGCACACTGACCCACAGCAATCCGTAGATGACGATGCCCGCACCACCGAGCGCAGCCAGCAACACGAAGGCGACGCGAACCTTGAATACGTCGACGCCGATGTGGTCGGCGATACCGCCCGCGACACCGCCGACGATCTTGCCGCCGGATCGGCGCACGAGCCGGCCAGTTGCGGGCTCAGACGCAGATACGAAGGCAGGGGGCACATCTCGATGGTGGCACGAAGCGGCAGGGGCGGGCATCAGGGATTGCCCCGAAATCCGGCGCAATGAGGACGAGGGAGCATCGCAGCGAGTACCGGAGCGCAGCGAGGAACGCAGCGAGGAGCGGACCGAGGACGGTGCGCCCATAACTGGGGAAACTGTCAGGTGCAAAGTCAGGGGTATCCCCGATGTGCCGAAATGGCGAAATCCAGACGATGTGTACATGACGAATTCCACCTTCTCCGACGAGGTCAAGGAGATGTGGCGCACCCGCCCCCTCCGAACCCCGTGGAACTCCCCGATCGCGGGCGTGAGCTCTGGCATCGGTATCCGATACGGCATCGATCCGACGCTCGTGCGGGTCGCCTTCATCGCCGCCACGATTTTCGGTGGCGCAGGTGTCCCCCTCTACCTCGCCGCCTGGCTGACGTTCCCAC
The DNA here is from genome assembly GCA_021372355.1 of Nocardiaceae bacterium. Lineage (GTDB taxonomy): Bacteria > Actinomycetota > Actinomycetes > Mycobacteriales > Mycobacteriaceae > Smaragdicoccus. The sequence goes on from JAJFUQ010000198.1 coordinate 5,931, forward strand.
GGGCCGGAGACGAGGTGTCCGCGCTCGAGTCGCTCGCCGGTAAAGGTCGAAGCTCGGAGTCGTCGGTCAAGACGATCATCCTGATCGTGGCCTTCGCCATCGCGTTCTCGGCGTTCGCACCGTTCGGCATCGGCCTCGGCGGATCGGGAATCATCAGCCTCGGCCTCATGCTCATCGCCGTGTGGCTGCTCCACCAGCGTCGGCCGGTGCCGCCGGCCCCGCCCGCGCCGCCCACGTTCGCGACCCCGCCGACGAATCCCGCCGCGGCTCCGCCCGTGACGTACCAGACCATGCAGATGCCCAACGACGAAGCCGTCACCGAGAAGATCTCGGCCGACCAGGCTCCGCCGTCGTGGGACCCGCTGGGTGCGGCACCGTTCGCCTGGGACCTGCCGGAGCCCCACACCGCACCGCAGCAGGTCGTCAGACCGCCGCGCTCACCGTTCACGAAAGTCGTGCTCGGCCTCGCGATCATCGCGGGTGCACTGGCCACCGCTGCTGCTTACGCCGGCGGCGACTGGTTCACCGCGGCCCGCGTCGGTGCGATCGTACTGACCGTCATCGGTGGCGGCCTCCTCATCGGGGCGCTCGTCAACCGCGGCCACGGCCTGATCCTGTGGGCGATCCCGGTCATCATCTTCGTGACTGCTGCATCCAACGTCGGCGAGATCAAGTTCGACGAACCGACCGGCGAGCAGGTCTGGAAGGTCACCTCGATGGATCAGCTCGAGCGCGACTACAAAGTGCAGATGGGTTCGGGTGTCCTCGACCTGACCGACCTCGCGCTCACCAAGAACGAGACGGTCGACATCAAGCTTCGCTTCGGCGACGTCAAGGTTCTTCTCCCGAAGAACATGGACGTGAAGAACGACTGCAAGGTCGAATTCGGCCACGCGCAGTGCCTCCCCAGCGGAGTCAACGGCGGTGAAGACGGAGCCAATGGTCCAGTCCTCACCCTCAACATCGATGGCAAATTCGGAGAAGTGAAGGTGGACCGTGAGTGACACAGCCCAAACCCCAGTCGTGAAGGCCCGCCGGTTCTCGCCGCTGCTGTTCCTGGCCGGCATCATCTGCCTGGCGATCTCGGGATCGGTTCTCTTCGGCTCAGACCCGTTCGACGCGATCACGAGCCTGCCGCTCGGCTGGATCGCGATCGTCGGAGCGATGGTCGTCGGGGCGGTCTTGGTGCTCGCCCCAACGCGACGAAAATAACCTCGCGCGCCATGCCGTGACCGATCCGTAATCAGCGGTACATCGAGCGTTACCATTCGGATATCGGGACACGACGGAGTGATCGCCCGACGAACCGCCACTATTGAGGGACATAAAATGTTCTCGACTATCGGATACACAGTCGCCGCAGTCGCTCTCGCACTCTTCGCCTTCAGCACGATTGCGCTTGACCTGCAAACTGTGTTCCGGTCCGCGCGCCCTGAGCGCGACGGCGCCGCAACTGTCGCCCCGCACCTCCGCCTCGTTGGCGGTAGCGGACCCGACAATCCTCGCGGCGGGAACGACGTCAGCCAGTCGGCTGCCTAGTCACCCGCGAGATCTCAAAAGCATCACGGGCGGTCGCATCACGCGACCGCCCGTGCGCTTTACTCCCACTCGATGGTGCCCGGCGGCTTGCTCGTCACGTCGAGAACCACGCGGTTGACATCGGCCACCTCGTTCGTGATCCGGGTCGAAATCCGCTCCAGAACTTCGTATGGCAAACGGGTCCAGTCCGCCGTCATGGCGTCTTCGCTGGAAACCGGACGCAGCACGATCGGATGCCCGTAGGTGCGTCCGTCTCCCTGAACGCCCACGCTGCGCACATCGGCCAGCAGCACAACCGGGCACTGCCAGATCTGGTTGTCGAGTCCGGCAGCCGTCAATTCCTCGCGAGCGATGGCATCCGCCTGGCGCAGCGTCTCGAGTCGCTCGTGCGTGATCTCTCCGACGATGCGAATCGCGAGTCCCGGGCCCGGGAACGGCTGCCGCGCAACGATCTCCTCCGGCAGGCCGAGGTCACGACCGACTGCCCGGACCTCGTCCTTGAACAGCAGTCGCAACGGCTCGACGAGCTTGAACTCCAAGTCGTCCGGCAGCCCGCCGACGTTGTGGTGGCTCTTGATGTTCGCTGTCCCGGTTCCGCCGCCCGATTCGACGACATCCGGATACAGCGTGCCCTGGACGAGGAAGTCGACCTTGTGGTCCGAGACCACATTCGACACCGCTTCCTCGAACGTGCGGATGAACTCGCGACCGATGATCTTGCGCTTGGTCTCGGGGTCGGACACGCCACTGAGTGCACCCAGGAACTTGTCGACCGCGTCGACGGTTACCAGCTTGGCACCGGTCGCTGCGACGAAGTCCTCCTGCACCTGCTCGCGCTCGCCAGCACGCAGAAGTCCGTGGTCGACGAAGACACACGTGAGGCGGTCGCCGATCGCCCGCTGCACCAGCGCGGCGGCGACGGCAGAGTCAACACCACCGGACAGACCACAGATCGCGTGGCCGTCGCCGACCTGCTCGCGAACCTGCTCGATGAGCGCGTTGGCGATATTCGACGCCGTCCATGCGCCGGGCAACCCAGCGATCTCGTGTAGGAAGCGACTCAGGACCTGCTGGCCGTGCGGCGAATGCAGAACCTCAGGGTGGTACTGAACGCCCGCGAGACGGCGTACGCGGTTCTCGAATGCGGCCACCAGTGCGCCGACCGTCGAACCGGTGACCTCGAAGCCGTCGGTCGCCGCGACCACGGCGTCACCGTGGCTCATCCATACCGGCTGGGTGGCCGGCAGCCCGGAATGCAGCACACCGCCGTCGACCGTCATCTCCGTG
>JAJFUQ010000204.1 GCA_021372355.1 Nocardiaceae bacterium
CTTGCGGAGAATTGGCGATCCGCCGGCTCGCGTCAGCGAGACGAACACCCGAAGAAGACCTGAAGGGTACCTGAAGAGGGGTACGTTTTTTGCGCCCTTTATGGTCGTTTTTTGCGCCCTTTATGGTCGTTTTTTGCGCCCTTTTGGTTCCCTCGGCGGCATCTAAACGGGTGCGAAAATTGCGCCCTTTCCCGTCCGTCATGGCATCTCCAAGTTGTAGTGAATCGTCTTGCTGCGACCGCCATTGATGTGCTTCACCGGGATGAGATAGCCCAGTTCCACGATCTGGCTCCGAGCCATCTGGACGGTGCGACGGGTGAACCCCAGCGCCTCGCAGAGCTGTTCGTTCGACTTCCATGCGCCGAAGCCCTGGCAGTTCGCGGTGTCGCCAAGCTCGGAGGCAACGACTCGTGCCGCTGCGCTCAATCGCTTCTCTCGCCTCACGGCCCCGAGCCAGGCGAGTTTGTTCGATGCGGCCAACTTCAGGCACCGTCCACCTCGGCAAGAATGTCGAGCAGTCCGCTAAGTGATGCCTTGCGCCGGTTGGCGATAGCGAATCGAAAGACCTGAGTGAGTAGGTGGTGCCCGCCGTAACGATCGGGGTCCGCCTGCGATATCTCTGACCAGAGACCGAACTTGTCGACGAGAGTCTGTAGCCGGTCTTCGGGAGAAACTATGCGGTCTGAGGCGCCGCTAGATACCATGGTTTGAGCCTCCTGCTCGATAACGCGAGTGGTGATGGTCAGTGGCCGGGTGGGTGTTACCAGCACCTCCGGCCACGTCCCATTTTACCAGGTCAGGCGTCATTTCCGCGATCTTGCGACACCTCACCGCACCACCACCGCCGCCAATATGCACGGCACAACCAGCACGGTCGCCAGGAGTAGGGCGGTGGTCAAGAAGGCCCTCATGCGGCCACACTCATTTCGAGCAGTTGCGCCAGGGCCGCGGCACCTTGCGGAGGGCAGACCCCATTCCCCAGCGCCTTCAGTTGCTCGTTGCGCGTGAGGCTGATCGCCGGGTCGGTCACCCAGCCAGCGGGGAGCATCATGAGCCACTCGACGAAGCGAGCCGAGAGGCGTGGGTTGCCGTTGCGGCCAGGTTCTGTTGGCGAGGGCGCAGGACGTGTCAGTGCCTCTTGGCGTCTGATTGCTGGCTCATATGCACCCCAAGCGATCGTGCCGTTGAGAAGCGCGTAGTCGATCAGCTGCCTCGAGTGGCCCTCGCGCTTACTGGGGTGCTGCCCGCCGCCAGTGGCGTCACTGGCGGCGGGGGTGGGCAGAAGGCGTCCGTCAGCGTCACTCCCGAGTGGTGCGCCGAGTCTGGATCTGACCGACCAGCCGTCGAGTGCCGCGCGCCCTTCGCATCGGTCACGACCGGCGTTGGCACGAACGTCTTGACCAGGCCGGGAAGAAGTAGTTCGTTTGACCTCGAGCCCGATCGGCTGAGATGCCCACCCATTCCATCCGCCACGCTCGGTGTTGGTAACACAGATGAACAGTCGTTCCCGGTGGTGCGCCGCGCCGACGTCGCTAGCTCGTAGAGACACCCACCTGACATGTAGCCCGTCTTCGGCAAGGTCTCCGAGTACTCGATCGAACCCCAAAGACCGATGTCCGGCCACATTTTCCAAGAGTGCGAGTCGTGGTCGTAGATGGCGAATTGCTTCCCGCACGTACGGCCAGAGGTGGCGTTCATCATCGGTGCCCTTTCGTTGCCCGGCCGCTGAAAAGGGTTGGCAGGGGTAGCCGCCCGTGAGGATGTCGACGGGTTCAACCTGCGACCAGTCGACTTTCGTGACGTCCTTCAGATTCGGGACGTCGGGATAGTGGTGAGCGAGGATCTTCGAGGGTGCCGCGTCCCATTCGCAGTGCCAGACGGTGCGGGCTTGCGGGAGTATGGCTTGAACAGCGAGGTCTAGACCGCCGTTCAATAGCCCGAAAACATGCTTCCAATGCGGAGCGTTTCGGACATAAGGCATCACCTCCTTACCGGAGAGGTGCGCTCTCCGGTTTCGGCTCGGCGAGCAGCATCGAACACGCGGTGACAAGCCACGCACATGCGCTCAAAGTCAGATGTGTCGGCGTAGTTGCCGGTCAGATTCGCCCACTCGTAGCGAATGTCGGGATCGTCAGTTCCGCAGGTCACGCAGCATGAGGGCTTACCTCGCTCGGCTTCGACGCGCAGGTGCAACGCCTGGTAGCCCGCGTTGCTGCCTCGCCACATGTGGTTACGCTCGCCGCGCTGGTTCCGCTTGGCGGAGGAGCGCCTTTCGATGCCGTAGCGCACCATAAGGTTCTGGACCTTGGCCCCAGATACTTGCGACTGAATCTCAGCGATTGTGTGCCCTGCCGCATACATCTCGCGAACCTTGAGCACCATCTCTTCTGGATATTCACGAGGTGCAGCGCCCCTCGTGGGGCCATGCTCTCGTTCGCGCAATACCGCCCTGCACTTTGGCGAACACGTTCGCGCTTTGAGTGACCGCGTCTCCCACTCACGCCCGCACTCAACGCAGGTCTTGGACTGCCAGGGACTAGCCATCGCACTCCCCCGCCGCCGCAAGCCAGATCAACTCGAGCCCTTCCGCTGTCAGCAGGTCGTGAAGCCGGTCGAGGGTGCGCTCGGCACGGTCACGTTCGGTTTGCCTGCGTTGACTTAGGCGCACAGCCATGTGGTACGCGTCCTTCATTTCCCGCGCGTATTCAGCCAGGTCACCCGTCGTGTAGTCCGTGTCCCCCTTCAGCGCCCGACGCACGCTCTCCAACCGCTGCCCGTAGACGTCGAGGAGGTTGCGGGCGTCGGCGAGTTCCGATTCGGCTTCATCGGCGCGGTTGCAACGTCGGCATTCTTCGTAGGCGCGTTCGGCCTGCTTCACGTCGCCGCGCAGTCCCTCAATCTCAGCCTTCGCCGCCGCCAGATCCTCCTCAGCCACCTGCAACCGGGCTTCGTAGGAGGAAGTGATGTCGGCTTGATGGTCGAATAGGGCTTTGTATGGGTCGTTCATCGGCTGGAAGGTCATTTGACGGCCTCCCATGCTGTGATCTCACGACGAGCGACGAAGCAGAGAGCCCATCCGTGAGGGTCTGATTCGCGCATCTCGTTCAGTCGGGTTTCGACGTGCTCGCGCCACGGATGACGGTGCGCATCGTCCACTTCGACGTTGACGCCTGTTTGTGCGTGGTAGGCGATGGTGTACTCGACGCGACCCTTGTGCTTGAGGACGGCGAGGTCGTCGGGGGTCATTTGGTGGCCTCGTCTGGCTCGAAAAGGAAGACCTTGAGCGTGCGCCCATCGTCCTGAATGGACAGGCCAGCCTCCGATGCATCCCGCGTGTGGTCGATAACGACGCTTCGACGTGGTGCGGGGATGTCCTTGCGTTGGTCGATGATCTCGACGCGACTGAACCGCAGTGCGTCCTCGATCTGGTCGGCAAGGTGGACGGACCAGCTGATTCGATCGGAGAGGGTTATTCCGCACCGGCAACGACTCTTAGAAGTGACGCTGTGAGCAGCGATGATGCCTTCGAGACTGCTCACGACAACCCGCCCCCTATCCGCTTGAACCGCTCCACCAAGTCGCGCAGGTACGCGACCGGGTCGGGGAGGTTGGGGACGGCGTGGAGCTCGTCGGACAGGCGCTTGATGGTGAAGTGGGCGCGGTCGTGGGCGAGGTGCAAGTCTTCGAGGGCTTGCTCTGCGTTATCGAGCTCAACGTTGACCTCAGCAACTTCAGCCAACAGAACGTCACGTTCGATGCGCGTCGTAATCCATGCCGCCCAGAAACCGAGGGCGACCAGGGAAGTGGTTGCGGCGAGGATGGCGAGGAAAGTGTTCACGACAGCGCCGCCTGCATGCTCTCGTCGTCCACCACGGCTTCGGTGACCGGCTCACTGACAACCCGAGCGGGTTCGGTGGCCTGGAGGATGTCGGCAGCGGTCGCGCGAACAGGAACCGGCCGAACGTCCCGCATCTCTTCCTGGCTGTACACAGCCCCAGCGAGGCAGTCGGGCGCACCCATGCGGATGACCTCGGAGATGGCGCGGGCGCGGAGCATGGCGGATGGGTACTGCGTCCACGGTCCAGCGTTGCCCCAGAGCTTCGCCTTGCGTGCCTTGTCGACGTCCCACCGTGCCTGGAATGAGAACTCCCGGTCGTCGGCGCGGATTAGGGTCGCCTCGCAGTAGGTGTCGTCACCGACCACGCGGAGGATGTGGCCTGCCTTGCGAGCGAGCGAGGCCATGAGTTCAGCGGTCGGGCTTGGCTTGCCCGAGATGACAGCAATGGACGTGAGCGCGTGGATACGCGGGATGCCCACGGCGTCGGCGTACTCGATCGCGAACAGGAGGTTGGCGGGCTTGCCCTGGAACTGCTTCGGCAGCAGGTCGGACGGTGCCATCATGCGGACCCACTCGACGGAGTCGGCAAGGTTTGAGTTGGTGGCGATCTCGTTAGACATGAGCGGCTTCCTTTTCGATCTGCGCCCGGTACCAGGCAGGCAGGGTGATGTCGTTGATTCCGGCCGGATATCCGGGCCAGTTGCCGGTGCGCGTGCCCTCTGCGTACAGCTCGCAGGCGCGGGTGATGCGCGGATATTCGCGGCCAATGTCGGCGGCGTCGATACGCACGACCGACGTTAGGAAGGGCGGTTCCTTTTCAGTGCAGACAAAGAGGAAGGCTGCGACCTTGAGTCCCAGCCGCTCATGAACGAGCCGGTAGAAGGCTTCCTGAAAGCTGTATTGCCACTTGGCGGCTGACGATCCGAAGTTCGCCGGGTTCGCGTCGGCCGTCGACTTGAGGTCAACGAGCACTAGCCCGTTCGGCGTCTCGATCGTCCAGTCCGGTCGAGCGCGGAGCATGACACCGTGCTCCTGGTCGTGCCAGAACAGTGAGCGTTCAGGGATGCCATCGCGGAAGAGTGCGGCAGCGTCGGGATGCGCCTTGACAGACAGGAACATGGACATGACGCGGTCGTGATCGGCGTCGAGTAGCGGGATGCCACCAGCCGCGCGGATATCTTCGCGGGCCTGCTGTGCCGCCTTGGTGCGCCAGTCCTTCGCGTCCACGGGCATGAGCGGTTGACCGACTCCGAGCGTCTTTGTGTGAAACGCTTTGCCCAGGTCGAAGGCGTCGGAGTTCTTCTGGCCTGAGCGCCGGTCGTGGTCGAACTTGGCTGGGCACTCGAGCAGCTTGCGTGCGCCCGATGACGACAGGGACTCAGCGTCCCCGTGGTACTCGTCATCGGAAAGTGAGTCGTAGATTCCTTGAGGTAGTCCGATCACGCGCTTTTCCTTTCGCAAACGTCGCAACCGCCGGGACGCCAACCGAGCCCTTTGGCTTCTTCGATGGCGGTGGGACGGTCGAGACGGTGGATGAACACGCGGCCATGGCAGCGGCGGCATGTGATGACAAATGGCTTCACGAAACTGCTGGTTGGCGCCGGGATGCGGGACTGCTGCGGGATGTCGTTCGCCGCCATGTAGGCGTCCAGCGAGTCGGCGGTGATGTACCACGTTTGGGTTGCTGGGTCATGGACGCGAACAAGGGTGCCGTCCTTGATCAGTCGGTAGTAGCGGCGACCTTTGCCGAGTCCGATGCGTCGTTGTGCGATCGAGACGGGGATGAGTTTCACCGGTATGGCCCCCCACATACCCGCTCCGCCTCGTCATCAGCAAGGCGCGGGTCAAAGATGGGTTCGGATTCGGCGGCGTCGATACCGTCACGGCATGAGCGGCAGAGGTAGTACGGCGTGCAGAAGCACTTGCTCATGACGCCATCCCCTTCCGTTGCCGCCAGTCCGCGTTGAAGCAGCTCTGACAGAGTTCTTTCGAGTGCCGAGACTTGACGCCTGGTGGACGTGGTTTCTTGCGGTCGGCCATCTCGTCGCCACACGCCGAGCACCATTCGGACTTCTGCCCGTTGGCGTGCTCCCAGATGACCCGTGCCGCGTTCTCGTGCCGTTGCTTCTCGTCATCCGGTGCCCATGCGGCGAGGATGAACACGGCGGCGGCGAGTAGTTCGGACTCGTTGCGTGCGCGACCTGCGATCCATGCCTCGAGGTCGGCCGTGTTGAACGTGACGTCACGGACAGCGATGGTGAGTTCTTCGGCAAGTTCCATTGCGGGGTCAGACATCGTCGAACTCCTCCCTGTCTCGTCGCCAGCTTTCGTCTTCCTCATCCGGTCGCGCCTTATGGATGCACCACGCGCAGAGGGCGTCGTCGTCCGTGATGTGCATGTCGTCCGGGTTGAACCAGCCCCAGCAGCCGGTGCATTGAAATTCGGTGTCGGTCATTCGGACTCGCGAACATGGTCACGAGCCGCCTGGAGTGCGTCGCGGAGTGCCGTGTAAGCCCGGTCGATGTGGTCGCGCATGTCAACGGCGTTCGGCAGCGGTCGCAGTGATGCGTGATAGGTGGCGTCCACCTTGAAGCCCAGGTCTTCGAGTTCGTCGATGAAGCGGGTAGCGGCTGGCCTGTTCATCGCACACTCCGCAACGTCGCGGTCTTCGAGTAACCGGCCGGGTGGTACATGGCGGCGAAGGCGCGGCGTTCGGCGTTGTAGCGGCGGCGTGCGGCCCTCTCGCGGCGACGTTCGCGGAGCAGGAACGCGACGACGGTGACGAGGACGTACATGCAGGCAATGGCCCAGATGACGACGAGGGCGTTGCAGAAGACAAGCAAGGGAGTACCTTTCTTAGTGGGTTGTTTGACCTGGAACCCGCGTCTTTGCTTGGCGGCTGGCGCGGGTTTCGTGCTCAGTTGGTGCGGAGCTGTTCGAAGATCGCGGCGAGTTCCAATGTGTTCGCCTGCGTGAGCCCGCCGAGAGTGGCGAGGTGACCCAAACCCGTGCGGATCTCGCGTTCGCGGCGTGGGTCGCGCTGCTTGGGGAACGAGACGGTGGCGGTCGAGAAGTCGTCGGGTGCGGCGTGGGCGCTCATTTTGACAGCGCCTTGATCGCGTAGGTATTGCGGGCTCCCCCGAATGCGAGGATGATGAGCCCGACGCTCTGAAAGAGGTCGACAAAGAACTGATTCATTTCTTGCCTTTCAATGGATTGGTCTTCGGTGCGTTGCGAAGCTGGTCGAGCTGGTCCAGGCTCATGAAGCTGCTCAAGTCGCGGCGGGATTGGGGCTTGGGGTCGCGGATGGCGTAGTGGCTCACTTGCGCCACCGGAACTCGTCAGGGCTGGAGTTGATGTGATCTGCCAGCGCGTTTTGCAGCTTCGCGATCTCGCCGGCGTCGAGGGTGAATGGCCCGATCTCGAAACAGATGCCGCCAGTTGACGTGTGAACCGAGCGCATGGGGATGGACACGAACGTGTCGATACGGTCGTCCGTTGGCTCGATCTCGCCATGCTCCACGAGCACGGTTCGGTCTGTGCAGATCGTCGGGATACCGTCGATAACCTCGACTTCGGGCTTCCGGTCAGCGTCAACCGTGGTGAATCTCATGCGGACACCGCCGGAATGTTGTCGCCGCCGTGGTCACGGAGAATCCGCTGCATTCCCTTGGGGGTTAGGCGTGGCTGCGGAGCGTCCAGGACGAGGATTCCGGTCTTTGGGTGGTAGTGAGACTGGGGAATGACCGAAACCCAACCCGCTTCGATCGCGGCGTTGTAGACGCGCCACTTCCGGTCGGCCTCACTGCGATAGATCCATCGGTACTTGCTCGCCACAAGTGAGAACAGTCGGTTCTGCCCGACCTTGATGCCTGCGCGAGTGAGAGCGTCGGCCGCGTCTTTGAATGCGTAGTCGCCCTCGGCGTTGAGGAACTTCTCGGCGATTGGCTCTACTTCCGCAAGCCGTTCGGTTAGTTCGGAGACGCGGCGTGCGGAGACTTCGAGTGCGCGGTGGATGAGCTGGTCGTCAGTGAGCGCGGGTGCGGTCGAGTAGGCGCCGGTCTTGCGGATGGCGGGGAGAACTTCATGGGTGAGCCAGCGGCGGATCTGCTTCGCTTCAGGCTTGCGACTGCGAAGGATTAGTGAGTAGAAGCCAGCTTCACTGATGATGCCGACCGACTGGACGCCGCCAGGGGTGTCCATAGTGTGTACACCCTTTTCGTCGTCATCGAGTGCGGTGAGTGACGAGCGGTTGAGTTCGAGCAGTGCGAGCGAGTCGGCTGCAATAAACCAGGGGTCACCGTCGATGGTCAGCGATCGGACATCCGATCCGCTGTAGTTGAACGGCACGATGGCCGTAGAATCTTGCGTGGACATGGAGTGCATTCCTTTGTTCGTTGAACCCTCGTCGTTGCTGCGGCGGGGGTTCTTTTTGTTAGGCGGTTTGCTTGATGGCTCGTTCGACTTCTGAGGCGCTGAATCGGTGGTGCCCGCCAGGGGTTGTGCAGGCTGGCGTTAGCAGCCCTTTTTCAACCCACCGACGTACCGTTGACGAGTCGACGCCGTACCGATTCGCGACCTGAGATGTCGTGTAATACACGGATTCTCGGTTCACGGGACAGACTCAACCATGGCGCGCAAGTCGTGTCAAACACGAAAACACGGCGTGTTGAATAAATTTTCCGATTGGTGAATGCCGTTGCGCGATATGCGCGACTTGTGCGAAGATGCACGCATGAGCAATCCAGTGTCAGTACCTACCCAGATCAACTGGGTACCGCGCTTGGATGACTTCGCGTCACGAATCGCCGCAGTCCGGCACCGCATGGGATGGAACGCAAAAGAGGCCGCGTTGGCGTGCGGCCTACCTCAACAGAGCTGGCGGGAGTGGGAGGCGTTCGGGCGTGAGCCTCGCGGCGTCGTTCGCATCGCTGAGCAGATCGCAGCCCGTACGGGGGTGAGTAAGTACTGGCTCCCGACTGGTGACATGCCGCCAGCCGGTCAGTCTGAATCCGTCACTACATTTGCAGTGGGATTAGGACTCAACCAAGAGTACCGAGAAGGAACTGGCCGAGCAGGGGCCTGCTAACCCCTGAAACGCCAAACGAGGCCCCAGTCCGAAGACTGGGGCCTCTTTGTGCGGCATCTTCCCTACCGCGAGGGAAGTATAAGCCGAGGGTGTGACAGGTTAGACCAACCGTCGTGCGTCAATCGGCCCGTAGTAGTTGAGGATTTCCGACAACGGCGTCAGCATGCCGTTCGTTCCCGGCTGTTGGAATTGCAGCACGGTCGGTACGCCGTCAACGTCACCGACAAACAGCACCTCGTGACCACCGCCCGACGTGATGATGACGTCACCAGGAACGAGCGCGTCGAAGCTGACCGAGATTCCGAAGTTGGCTTGGTCCCAGGTCGTGCGAGGAACCGAGACGCCAACCTGACCGTAGGCGTACTGAACGATTCCCGAGCAGTCGAACCCACCATCGGCCGGCGATGCGCCACCCCAGATGTACGGCCACCCGAGATACTGCATGGCGACGTTGACCGCCTGCTGCCCTACAGAAGCGCCAACCGCTGGCGTACTTGGTCCAGGGTCGGCAACCCCACCGAGGAACTTTCCGCACGAGGGCCAGGCTCCAATGCCTTGGCCTTCGAGGATCTTTTCAGCCACGGCAATCTGTTCAGCCTTGGTCGCGAGGTCGGGTCGAGCTGCATAAGCCTGCCCCCCGAATGCGTCCCATGTGCTCTGAATGATTTGTAGGCCACCGTATGCGCCGTTCCCGGTGTTGGCCTGCCAGTCGCCCGAGGACTCACAACTCGCGACGCCATCCCAGTCGTGCGCGGATGGTTCTACTGGAGTAGTAAGTGTCGGATCGGCGTCAATCCCTGAATCGGGTTCAGTGACCTCCGTCACACCCTTCGACCCGCCCTGATCCCCCACATATCCCGGCTTCCCAGCCGCAACCCAAGCATCAAACTTCGCCTGGTCATCCCCCGTCGCCTTCGGTTCTGGTGGCGTCCAGCCGTCGGGATGCGCGGCGTAGGTGGTTTCGGTGTCCTTCTCGCCCATCGGTATCCAGTCCGCGCCGAGTTGCTTGACGATGTGCGGCTCGTTGTCGTCGGTCGGGTTGGCGAACGCTGCGACCGGGATAGCGAGTGTGGCGGTGATGGTTGCGCCGGCGAGAGTCCCGTATGCGATTCGCTTCGGAGTGACGTGCGCAAAGTATGAGCGCGTGGGCATTGCGTGCTTGGGCATAAGTTAGCCCTCCTTGCTGCGCACGAAAGCCCTAGCCGGATTGGCTAGGGCTTGTGAGCTATGGGGTGAGTTTGTGGTCTTACCGCGCTGACCAGGCGTCCCTATCCGTGCACTGAATCGGGATTCTCTTGGTGCCGCCACGCAACGCGCGGACTTGGTTAGGCAACCAGCGGAGTCGGCTAAGTTCTGCGCCAGACGATAAACGTCCGGTCCCAGCAGTCGACATGCAACGACTGGTCATGCTTCTCACTGACGAACGTCCAGCCGAGAGTGCGCGGGGTGTCGAGGTTGAACACGACATCGAACGTGATCGGGCCGAGGAACGGCAGGACGAAGGTGGTCACACCCGAGTCCCGCCCAAGTGCTTGCGTTCGCATTCCTCGCAGTACATCAGCGCGAGTCGTGCCATGAGCTTGTGAAACCAGAGCATGACGATCCCCTAACTCAATCCGAAGAATCCCGCGAGAGTCCCAGCCGCCCCGCCTGCCGCTGCTGCGATGCCGACCGAGATCCATTTGAACTGTTCGAGTGCGCGGAGTCGGCTCTCGTGGTCAATGCCGCGTTCGCTGGTCGTCTTGATCAGTTCGTCGAGTTTGGTTTCGATGCGGATTAGCCGTTCAAACTCGCCAGGTGCGGTCACTGGTTACCGTCCAACTCGGGTAGGAAAACTGTCTGCCCGACGAGCGCGTGCGTGCAATCGCCAAGGAACTGAATCGTTCCGTTGACGACGAAGCTATGACAGACCATGTGGTCACTACCGCCCTGGACGAGCACAGACGGACTGATCGTTTCCGACTGGAGGTCTACACACCAAGCGTCACTGACCATGTGCGAGAACTCGCAGCCCGGGCAATGGAACCTGTAATTGCCAGGCGCTACCGCAACGATTCTGTTCACTGCGCCGAATGCTTCCCGTACGAAGCCACGACAGACGCGCTCCCCTTGTCACCAATCGGAGCCGAAGCCAGCGACGTTGCCAACGAGATCAGCCCCGCCAGTCCAGCCGTCCCAAGCGTTTGCGACCAGTTGACATCACCGAGGGTTGCCGACGTCGCCCACAGTGCAACGAGGACTTGCGCGACCGTCTTGATGGCGCGTTCGGAGGCGTCGAGTGCCCAGGATTGCCAGGTCATGACGCCGGGAACATCAGGATCACGGCACAGACGTACGCCAGGATCGCGCCGCCTCCGCCGATGAGCAATGCGAGGGCGATCTGCCAGAGTGGCGGGTCGGTCTTGGGGAGTGTCATGGCTTGACCTGCTTCAATGCCTCGTCGGTGTACGGAAGGCCGTTCTTCTGCGCCATTGCGGTGAGCATCTTGTCGCAGCGCCACATGTGATAGTCCGTGAACTGGATGAACTGGTCCTTGGTGTATCCCTTGCCATCCACAAGCGATTTGATCGTTGGCGTATCAGGTGCGGTCACGGTCGTTTCCTTCTTGTAGATGCCGAGATAACCGTCAGTGAGCTTCTTCGCGAACGCCTCATTGCGGGCGTCACCTTCGCGCCATGCCATCTGGAAGTGCATCGGGTCCTTGCGGTCCCAGTCCTGCCCCCAGAACACCGAGCCCTCGAACAACTTCATGCCGTAGCGGATCTTCGCCTGCTGCTCATTGGTGAAGCTGCCCGATGCGTCTGCGCCCCACGGGTGAAGCGGTGCGTTGATGTCGACCGCGGTCCCGCTCAGGTGGTTGGAGTCGTAGACGTCGTTCGTCGCGGACCAGCCCCACACGTTCGACGAGATCTCAGCGACGTTGGTGTCGTACCACTTGAGCCATGCGCCGAGGATGATCAACGGCGCACCTTTGCGGAGTGGTGCCTTATCAACGAGGTAGAGACCCGGGATCTTGACCAGCGAGCACTCGTCGCTGTTCACCATTCGCCACCCGTTTTCGGAACGGGTGTTGCCGTAGACCGTGCGGAAGCTCATGAAGACCCCTAGACCTTGACCGATGCGAGTGCTTGCGTGAGCCTGCGTGCGAGGTATTCATGTCCAGCGCGTGACGGGTGCAGGTTGTCGGTGCCCGAGATGAAGACCTGGCCGTTGCCGTTGGTGATCGAACCGCCCGAGACGGTGCCGGTGATCCACGGCGTGCCCGTGCCCTGTATTTGCGAGATGTAGGCGCGTACGTTCGGCGCTGCGTTCGCCGCCGTCTGTAGTGCCGTGTCGTGCGCAAGTGCCGTGGCGTCGACACCGTAAGTGGGGTTCACTTCCGGCCCGACGACGATCACAGGCGCGGTCGGTCGGTCGGTTGCCAGTGCCGAGAAGTAGGCGGTCGCGGCAGCCTGCAGCGACGCCGTCGAATATCCGAAGTCGTTGAGCGTGCCCCACACGATGATGGCGTCGAGTGCGCCCAATGCGGCTAGTGCAGTGTTGCGGCTGGTCGAGTTGTAGACCTCGCGCGGTGAACCACCGCCGGGGTTCATGTAGCCGGTACCACCTTCGGCCATGGCGAGCACTTCCCAGCCGGTGAGCAGGGAAAGCTGTTGCGCGATCGTGGAGGTGACGATGTTGCCGCCATACACCGGGTCGGGACTGCCTGCCCCGCCGGTGATGTAGGAATCCCCAACGACCGCGACCCGCATCGGGCGACGTTCCGCAGGCCAAAACACAGACGTGGTGTCAGCGGACGGTTTGATCAGGCCGCCGAACAGGATCGCACCCGGAACGGCAACGGTGATCTTGCGGACCTTCGAACCAGTGAACTGAATCCGGAGGTAGTTGAATCCGTAGCCGTCGTTACCGGGGTTGGAGTGCTGCCAATCCGACAGCGGCATGTCATTGGCCCAGACGCGCCAGTCGAAGTCTGCGGCGAAGGCTCCAAAGAACAGAACAAAGTCCGCCGCGTTTGTGTAGAACTCGACAAAGTAGGGCGTCAGATCGCTGGACGATCCGGTGATGTTGTTTACCCCGGCGTAGGTGCCGCCCGAGTAGACGGTGCCCGCCCACCCCGGCATCGAGAACCGCGCCGGTGTATTGACGCTCAGCCCTGCGGCGTAGGCATACGTCGTCCAGGCGGAACCATATGGGGTCGTGTTGTTCCATGTCAGCGTCGTGATTTCGCTCGACGGGTACGGTGACGTGGAGAACGGGCGCATGCGTGCCCCGAGCTGGTTTGGCTTGTCGATGTCGCGCGTGTTGTCGACGTTCCCGAGGCCGATATCTGACTTTGTGTATGAGTCGCCCACAGACAGTGTTGAGTAGCCGGTCTTTGATGGCGCGTAGGGAAGATTTCTCCAGTCGGTCGACCCGTCGCCGATCTTTTGGAGGCCAGTGTCACTCTCTCTTGCCGCCTCGGCCATGGGCACAATGGGATTATTTGCCACCCAGTTTGCCGCGGTATCTGTACGCATTTAAAGTGCTCCCCTCATCTTTAGTGGTTTTCCGAGTGCGTCAATTCGCGTTGCCGAGGGTGTTGGCGTCCATTACGGGGTTAGCACCATGTATGGAAGTGCTCCGCTATTTCCGAGTGACGCTGCCGTGATTGACGACGGAAGATCGGTTTGCCCCGACAGGGAGGCTGCGACTGCCGGGGCGTCTAGCGATGCCGAGAACGGGAGCCCACCGCCGATAAAGCTCGGCATCGCGGCTGATGTGACGACCAGCAAGCCCAGTGCATAGCGATTGCCAGCCACTAGGGCAACGCTGGACGAGAGCGATCGCGTGTACTTGGTTGATGCAGCAGCGAACAGCGTCGTGTCGTTCGCGATTGACCCCACCAAAGTGAGGTCACCGTTAGCTGCGACCGAATACAGTCCGACTCGGCACAGGGTTGGTGTAGCCCCAGCGGCGGTTTGGCCGGTATAGACGATAACGGTCGTCTCGGTCTCTGATTTTCGGGCCGTGAAGTACGAGAGTCGAAGCGACCCTGATGACCAGGTCAATCCGACTTGGGGTGCTTCGATGCGCGGGATAGTCTCTTGTCCGGTTGTGAGCAATGAATAGCCAGTCACATCACGCGGCGTAACCCACGTTCCCGGCGTTCCGGCAGCCACGCACACGTACATTTGCCCGTTTGTAGTGAGGATGTAGTCGCCCACACTGAACGTGCCCGACGATGGCGCATTGGACGTAGTCACACCCGCGAAGCGTCCAGCGTTCGTTGCACCAGTGACGCCGGTGGTCGATACCCCGGGCGCATGGAATCCACCTACAGAATCGACATACGCAAGCCGCCCCGTTCCCTCATCCTGCCACTGCTGTAAGTCGGCGGAAACCCCGGAAGCTTCCTTTCGAGCAACGAGCGGCGATCCGCCACCGCTGCCTTGGATGATGATCCCGCGCGTTTTTCCGCGGGCACCTGACGACCCGAATACGCTGGTAACGACGTTCGTTTCACGAACGCCGGAAATGTCGACTTCGTTAGTGTTCCCGCCGAAATCTGTCGCAACGCGGTAGCTGCTACTCGCACCGCGGATAGCAAGGTCGTGCACTTCGTACCGGCCGGTAACATCGCTGTAGACGGCCGTTACGGTGTTGTCCACGCCGCCGCTTGTTCCGACGTACACCCGGCACCCGACCAAGGTTCCCATGCCTGACTTCAGTCGGAACCCATACAAGGCGGGCGTATCCGCGTAGCACCCGATATAGCGAGTTGAGTCGGTACTGACTCGATCCTCGAAGCACGTGGTCGGCGGATTTGTATCACCAAAATTCCAGACATGCACTTGCCGCAGTACGCTGCCGCCCAGGTCGACACGGACACCGATGTCGGCTCCATTGATAACAGCCTGCTCGATCTCGGAGTCGGAGCAGTTCTGCAACCAGATCCCGTATGAATCAGATGTCGGGTTGATACCCCGTGTGCGCCGAGTATCCAGTCCCACAACGACAGCCTCGTACGAGTTCGAGGCCGCACCAGGGTCGCCCAACACCATGAAGTGTCGAGCCGGGTTCAGGATCTGGTTATTCAACAGCTTCGCGTGCGCGAAGTAAGGCAAATAGATACCGTCCTGGGCATTGAAGTTGCAGTCGAAAACGCCGCCTTCGATCGTGAAGTGCTGCGCCATCGTCGACGTATTGTTCATCGTCAACAACGGGGTACCGGACACCCCGCTACCCGCCTTGACAATCGCCGCCTTGTCCAGGAGTAGGTTCACGCCCAGCGGCAGAACGATCGAGGAATTGACGAGGTATGTTCCAGCCGGGAAGTACACGGCGGGGTGGAGTGTGTACGTTGCGGGCGGATAGATCGACGGGATGACGCCAGCGGTGATGCTGGAGGCTGCGGCGAGCGCAGACGCTATGGCGGCCGTGTCGTCCGTTGTGCCGTCGCCTATGGCGCCATAGTTCTTAACGCTGATAGGCAGATCGCCTCGGCTCACCGCTGAAAGAGTCGCCCGCGCTGTCGCCGCGTCCGGGTCGTCGATCAAGGACCGGCCGAATGTAGTCAGATCCGTCTGGCTGAATGCATCCGTGCCCGTCGAGTACGGCAGCTTGTCTGCACCGGTGGCTAGGCTGGCGAGCGCGGTCAACGTTGCGTCAAGTGGCTGCTTGCCCGAAAGGGCAGTTGTCACCGTCGCTGCAAAGTTCGCGTCGTCGTTGATCGCGTCCGCGAGCTCCTTTAACGTGTCCAGCGCGCCTGGAGCGCCGTTCAGAACGGCGTTGATCGCACTCGTCACGTACGTCTTCACCGCGAGCTGGGCGGGGATCTTTGAGTTTGATGCCGACCCACCACCGAGCGTGACATCTGTGTCGAGCTGGTCGGCGTCGAGTTTTCCGGCGAGCCCGGCGTCGGCGTACGACTGAGCACTCGCCAGGGTTGCCACATCGCCAGCGGCGGCATTCGTTCCGGCCGTGATCAGGATCGAGGACGCTTCAGCGTCGGCGTACGACTGAGCACTCGCCAACGTCGCAGCGTCGCCGGAGTCCGCATAGGACTGGGCGGATGCAAGTGTCGTCGTATCACTTGCGTCGGCGTACGACTGAGCGTCGGCAAGGACGGCGGCGTCTGCAGCTGCCTGCGAATAACTGACCGGCTTGTTCAGGTCCGCGGTGTTGTTGACATTGTTGAGACCCACGTCCGCTTTCGTCACCGTGACGTCAGCCGACAGCGGATGACCGTTGACCGTACGTGAAACCGGGACCGAACCACTGACATCGATGTAGGTCCGCACGGCCTTCTGGGTCGGGAACCGCTGATCCGAGTTGGCTGCCATCGTCGGGTCAGGATCAACAACGATCCCGGCCGGCGGGGTCGGCAAGCCGACGTAAGCGGAGACGTCGAGGTCCCCGCCGACCGGCGTCGACGGGATGGACGCCTTGAGCTTCTGCCCGCTCGAGACGACGACCTCGATCGACACGGACCAGCCTTGCGGGTCGATGTCCGGATCTTCGGAGGCGATGACGTAGATGCCTTCGTTGCCGTCCGCGTCGCAGAGGACGCCGTCGATCCAGCGATAGTCGACCTGGGCGGCTACTGCCGTCACGTTGACGTCATCGCCCGTGGTGACGTGAACCGTGTTGACACCGTAACGGAACTTGGTCGACACGACCGACCCGCCGGCGCCAAGGTAGTCACGGAGATTCCAGCGCAGACGGCACTGCTGCCACGCTGGGATGTTTGGCACGTTTGGCACCGTTCAGCCTCCTGGAACGACGAAAGGCACCGCCTACGCGATGCCTTGAGAAAGAAGATTCGACCGAGTCAGTTCGAGACTTTTTCGATCATGAAGTACGCGACGGTGACGACCGATCCCACGCTCGGGTTTACCGAGGCTCCGATCCATCCCGCTCCTGACGTGTTGAGCGACGAGGTCTGCACGCCGCCATAAGCTCCTACGGTCGCCGTGCCCGAGAAGCCTGCCGTTGTTCCACTTCGGTCAAGCGAGAGGATGCAGGTCGCGGTGCCGTTCGATGAACTCAGACTGTCAATCTGAATATCCGCGACGATGTTCATGAAGTCCGTCGCGGCCGTTCCCGTGAGCGACCCAAGTTGTGCCAGCGAAGTGTCTGCAGTCGAGAAGTTCGGGCCGAGGCGGATGTTGACCGTCGTGTTTGCGCTCGTCCCGGACTTGATCAGGCCGAGGGTGATTCGGTAGTGGCTTTTGTTCGTGAGTTCGCCCGCTACGAAGCCCTTTGCGCCGAGATACTGATCGCCGGTAGCAGTGAGCAGTGTCCGCGAGATCGACGGAGCGACCGCTGTGTCGGACACAAACTGTGTCGTCGCAAGCTTCGTCGAACTGTTTCCCAACGGCGGCGTAGGTGCGGTCGGGGACGACAGGAACGTTGCGACACCGGTTGCGAAGTCGAAGACCACCGGAAGGTCAACGAACGTGCCCGCCGCGTCGTAGCGGGCGACCTGCAGATTCGGTGTTGAGTCGTTTTCCTTGCGGATCTTCCACCGCGTCGAGCCGTCCGTGGTGAGCGCGATCTCGGCATATTGATTGGAGTCCGAGTCCACCGCCACCGTCGTGACAGCAGAGTCGCGCGAAACCGTCAGGTTGCCGGTGAGGTTGCCGCCCGTCTTATCGAGCTTCAGTGCCAGGCCATCGAACACGGCATTCTGTGACGGAGCGACATCGGTCACCGCGTCAGTGATCGAGTCGGCCACGACACCGAGGGTTGCGCGTGCCGTGGCAGCGTTGGCGGCAGCGATAAGCGAGCGTGCGAACGAGGTGAACGTGGCCAATGCCGCAGTGCCCGAGCCGGTGAAGTACGGCAACTTGTCTGCAGCAGACGTCAGGCCGGCGAGCGCCAGGAGCTCGGCGTCCTTGATGAAGTCGACCGTCACCCACGCCGAACCAGTCGATACGTAGACGCGCCCCGTGTCCGCGGCAACCCACAGCTCATTAGAGTGAGTCGACGCTGTTGGGAGCGCACCGACGTTTGCTGCGGTCCCGTCGATCTGCAGCCCGTCACCCCTTGGTCCGCGAACCTCGGGAGTCAGCGAGGACGTAGCGATCGGTGCGACCGTTGCAAGGTCGAGCGCGGTCGACGGGTCGATCGGGCTGTATTCCGGCAGCGTGAATGTGAACGACGGTGCCGTGAGCTTCGCGTCCCCCGAATACAGGTCGAAGCTCACCGTCCAGTCCCAGGTGGTCGGGTTCGTGTCCGCCGACGCGATGGGCAGCATGACTCCACGCTCACCCTCATGCAGGTGCAGGTATCCGTCGTAGTCGATTGTGGCGACCACCGGGCGCGGGAACACGGTCGCCGGGTCCGGGTCCGCATCGATCACGAGGAGTCGAGGCGCGGTCGGCGTGAACGTCACAGTGCCGGTCACGGCAATGGTCTGCGTTTCCTGGTCACCATCGGACAAGTAGTCCGCGACTTCCGCGACGTAGCGCCCGATGACCTTGCCATACAGCAGCGGCGAAAGGCTCACTGGATTAGCTCCTAGGTGGTCGGGACGATCAGCAGCATGACGCTGTTGACGTTGGAGTCAGAGACGACGTTGTATGACGATGAACCGGAGTCTCGAGTCAGAACGACCGACATCGTCTGAGCCGTGAGCTTCGGGAGAACGCCCGCCGTAGAACCCGTCGTCAGGGCGGTGGACGAGTACGGTACGAGCGTCACTGGCCGGGTTCCCGAGCCGATCGCGCGGACGGCCTGGGCGACAACCTGACCGCCCGCGGTCTGCACTGTTGCACGGATCTGATCCGAACCACCCGAGGCATTGACCTTGAAGCAGCCGAACCCGAGGATGCGGTAGTCGTACGGGATGGTGTTCGGGATGTTGATCGTGGCGACCGTGCCCGAACCGCCCGAGATGGTCGAGGTCGAGAATGAGGCGTTGACGATCGAGAACACACCGTTGGTTCCAGCACCTGGGCGCGGCAGTGCGCGGGGCTTGAACTTGTTTGCGGTCGCATCCCAGTAGATGACGTCGCCATCGACGGCAGGTGTTGAACCGTCGTAGTCGGTCGACGATGCGATGGCACCTGCTGGACCTTGCGGGCCAGTCGGGCCGGTCACACCGCGAGGCAAGGTGACGTTGACCAGCTGGTTCGGGGGCGTCCCCGTCACGGTCACGGCTGCGTACCCGTCAGGTGCGCTCGAGGTGACCGTGCCGAGCGTCAAGTTAGACGCTGGACCTGCAGGTCCAGCAACGGATAACGCACCGTCGAGCGTGAGCCACGAGGTTCCGGTCCAGTAGTGAATGTTCGAGTTGACCTCGTTGGCCCACGTCGCACCCACGTCTCGGGCGCCGAGAGTGGCTGCGATCGAAGGCAACACCGCGTCGCTGGTGATGAAATCGCGGAAGGACATCGGCGGACCCGGTTCACCATCGGGTCCCGAATCGCCGTCTGGTCCTTGCGGCAAGCTAATTGCGGTGTCCGACGGCAGGATGTCGAACTCGCAGCGCAGCATCGGCAGGCCGTTGTCACCTTCGACCATGTACATGGATACGAGAGGTTCAAACTCGGCGAACACATCGCCCAATGTGGTCACAAGAACTCCTTACGCGGGAACACGCATCACCTGGAGGTATCCGACTGGAACCCGCAGGGGGCCGTAGAACCAGCCGCTGATCCATAACTGCACTTGAACTTCGCCGCTGACATTGGCGGGCATGAGGACATTGCCACCCGGGACCACAGTCAACGGCCGAGTGCCCGTTGAGTAGTCCCACGTTCCGCCGCCGATCCAATCGCTGACGCCGCCTTGAACCTGGACGACCCGGATCGAGATATCCGGGTTGCTGGCGAAGAAGTAAGCCCCGGTCGAGTAGACGAGAGTTCCCTGCCCGGTGACGATGAGCCGTGTGGCGTAACTCCGCGGCGGGATCGACAGGACCGATACCACGTTCACCCCGTTGCGCAGGGCTGATGCTGGAGTTGGTGCGGTAAGGATCTCCGCTGATGGCGGAGCCGTTTCCGTGTTCCAGCCGACACTGTCGGATGTGAGAATGCCTTGATCCACAAGCGGGTCGTTAAGGTCGGCCGCGCCAATCATTCTGTTGGCCGGACCTGCGGCGCCAGGCGGACCCTTTGGTCCGGCGGGGATCGACAGCGACAGCTGCTTGCCGCCATCAACCGTCGAGAGCGACGCCTGTATCGCCGTTGCGTCGGAACCGAGCGTTTGGACCGGACCGCGGATCACTCGCAACGGTGCGCCTTGCGGACCCATCACCGACAGCGAGCCGCCGATTTTCCAGGCCGTACCCGTCCAGTAACCGAACTTCTTGACGTCCATCACGGCCCACGTCTTGCCGCGGTCTGCGAGGCTCAATCCGCTCGGGAGTGCGGCAGCATTAGCCACCTTCCCCACCAGGTTGAACACCGTCGAATCCAGACCAGGAGGTCCGGTCGCCCCTTTCACGCCCCGAGGGAGCGTCAACTCGCCGGCGTCCTTCGTCGTGATGAACGACGCCCGCAGTCGACCGTCCTGGGCATAGAGGCGAACCTTGGGACGCCACTGCGCCACCAGCGTCTCAGTCATGCCGCGCCACCAATGCGGTGAAGATGCGATGCCCTGGAGCGAGCGCAATCCGTCGCGTGCGGGTCAAGATCTCGTCCTTCGCCTCATTGAGCGGAAACCCTGGTAGGAACATCTCCAACTCGATGAACGGCATTCCATTCGCAGGCTGCACAACCCACGCACCGTCTTCGGTGACCGGGATGTGTCCATGCATCCGGCCGACCTCATGCTCTAGGTAGTCGCACACGAGATCAAAGGCTGGATGGCAGCGAGTTATCTGCGTCTCAGTCACGATGTGATCGTCTCCCGTGCTAGTGAGGCAACGTATTCCTCGATTCGGCGCAAGCGCCGAGCCTGATCCACCACAGGCGGATCAACCGAGGGATAACCGAACCCGAACTTGGTCTGCTGCGGCGTGTTCGCGTCGTCCGTGAACTCGTAATAGGTGCAGACGTCGTGGTACCGCTTGCGGATACCGGGGATGCCGAACACGACCGGGTCACCGATGTCGAAGTGCTTGCCGAAGCGGAAAGGGCAGTTCTCGAGCACATCCACGGTCAGCGAATATTGGCCGCGGCACTCGTACAGCGCCCCGAGCACATCATCGGCATTCTTGGCCGAGACGAACCGCTCCCCCAGCCCCATGTAGCCCATGTTGTCCGCACGCGTGTCGTCGGTGATCTTGTCCGCTTCGAGCGGATCACCAGGCGTTACCTGAGAGGTCGCCGGGTCCGTGGATGCGATCGCGCGGCGAGACTGCGGATTGACCGAACCAACGACGATGATCGCGCCCGAGTTGTCCGCGTTTCGCGCAAAGACGCCGGTCGGTCCGACGTCGTACACGAGACTGCCCTGCGCGTAGACGTCGCCACGTACAGCGCCAGACTCATACCGCGTCCAGAACGTTGAGATCTCGTCGAGCCGTTCCTGCGCCCATTCTTTGCGACGCCCAATCCACGAAACGGTGTGTGCTGTCGCGCGCTTCTTGCTCAGCTTGTACGACGCAACACCCGGCCCGTCGAGGCGCCAGAACACCCACGGATCGTCAGGGTCGGTGCCTTCGTCGCCCTGCTCATACCGGCCGGACGTAATTGGCCAGTTTGATTCCTCGAACCCATCGCCATTGACGACACGGCGATACTGCGCCAGCGGGTCACCCTCAGAGGCGTCCGAGAAACCCGAGTAGGCATTGTGGTCCTTCAGTTCGACGACGAGCGTCGGGCGCCTCAGGTTCCAGATGCCTTCCGGGATCGGGTCACCCGGCAACCAGAGGTCGACGTGCATGAACACGCCCGCCTGGTTGAAGGCGTCTGCGAACGTCTCTCCGAAGGAGTGGTAGTCCAGGTCGACAACCACCTGCGCGGATGTGTCCGTGCCTGAGAGTTGCTTGAGCACGATCGGGAACTGTGTGTCTGTCAGCGCGCCCATGCGGATCAGGTTGTTCGCCAGGGTGTCATGGGCGAGCGTCAGACAGTTCCCGCTGACGGTGATCTTGTCTTTCGGCTGGGCAGCACCGGTGAGTGCGGCGCCCGGATCGCGATAGATCGGGACATCCGCGACGATCTGCCACACGTGCTCGAGCGGAAAGGTTGTTGACGGCACGCCATCTTTGCCTTCAAGCTCGTCGTTGGTGACATAGCCTGCCCACCGTTTTGAATCCATCTCGACCACCACGTAGTGGCGTTCGTCCGGATCTGCTGTCACGAGGATTTCTGCCGGATCGCAGTCGGGCGGAAGGGTGATGGCTCCACTGCCGCCGTTCAGGGCATGGAACTCAACTTGTAGCGCCTCCCATCCGGTGACAGGTCCCAGCGGACCCCAATTAGCGTCGTACAGCTCGACGCGGGTCGGCTTGAGCGGCGCGTCATCGTTCGCGAGCTGGTAGTACACGTCGGGAAGGCTCACAGCGGCCACCTCCGTGTCGGCGTGATCGTGATCGTCGCTTTCTGGTCGGCAGTGCCGCCGAGCAGACCGATTTCGCGGGTCTCGATGACGTCGCCCACCGTGGGGGCGAACGACTGCGTAAACCGGCCGTCGACCTCAGCCCAACGGTTGCGGCCGTCGAGCGTCTTGACCGTCGGGCGTTCCTCGTTGGTGTCGACCAGGAGCGTCTCGCCTGCCTCGATGCGAGGCATCGTCACGTAACCCGTGCTCGAACCCGAGTCACTGATCCGCCACTGGCCAGGGCCGGGAAGCAGGTATTTAGCCCACGCGATCGAGTCGCCACGGTTCGCCGCGGCGATGTCACCGAACACGAACCGAGTAGCTGAGGAGGTCGGAGCGCGCCAGATCCCCGGCTGGGTGATGCCGTACCAGTACGGCGAATCAGCCACGACATCCATCGCGAGCTGCGTGCCCTGAGGCAACGGGTCGAAGCCTGCGAAGTCCACCGACGTCAACCGGCAGCGGCGATACCACCAGCCCATTGCCGTCGAGAACACCGACATCCAACCGAGCGAATCCGATGCCCACGAACGCAGCCAACGATCGTGACAGACGCTCAACCCACCCAGTGCCGATTCGCTGATGTCGACATCGAACCCAATCTTCGACAGTCCGGGAACCGCACGGCGCCAGGTCCGCGTACCCGTTGCCGACGCAGAATAGGCGTGAGCGACGTCCGTAAAGTACAGCCCCTTCGGTCCTGGCAGGATGATGACACCCTCAGCGCCGGCGCCCGGGCCTGCGAGGCGAGTCCGCAGACCGTTCGCGCCGGTCCACTGAATGATCAGTTCCTCACTCAGCACGGCTACCTACTCCCATATCGGGCGCACTTGCGCTGCTGAGTACGGTCTGCCGAACGGAGTGCCCCATCCACGTCAACCGTGTTGAAGACGTACGTGGACGAGTCGGTGAAGCTTGCACGAGCCGAGATTCCGGACGGGCCAGCCGACACAGATGCCGACACGGTCCCCCGGGTCGACGACAAGAGAGCCTCAAGACCCGGATCGTCCTGGTTGATCAGGCGAAGCAGCCAGTCCCACTTGTCTGACGACTGGTTGTTGATGACCCACTCGCCTGCGTCCACGCGGACGGTCGGCATGCCCTTGGCGCCGATGCCCAGGAAGCCATCGCGGATCTCGGTACCCGGGCCACGCTTCGGAAGGCGGAAGCCAGAAGCGAAACCAGGAACCTTCGGAACCGTGCCGCCAGCCCATCGACCAGGAGTGCGACCACCAAGGTAACTACCACCCTGCGGCGGCGTGCCCGTCGTCACGTAGTTCGTGGTAACGGTGATCGTCTTGTCGTGCAGGCCGTCGAGGCCCTTGCTGACGTTGGTAATAATCGGCGTCGCGTTGTCCTGAGCGTTGATGACAGGCTTAATAGGCTTCTTGTTCAGGTCGTCCGCAGCCTTGCTGACGTCGAGGATGCTGTGTTGCGCGGGCTGGGGGTCCGCGTCAAGCTTCGTCTTTACCGGCTTGTTGGCGAGCGTCGTGAACGTCTGGTCAATGGCGTTAGCGACAGACGTTGCATTGTCGGTCGCGCCGACCGTGACGTTCGTCGGGTTGGCACCGAGTTCGCCAAGCTTGCCCTTGAGTGTGCCGAGTTTGTCGAGGATGCCCTGGTCGTTGACCGAAACGGTTGCCGTTCCCGACTGCTTGTCGAATGACGTGACGTCAATGCCGAGCGCCCGCAGCTTAGCGACAGACTCATCGCCGCCGTCCAGGTGAATCTTGACCGGCGTGTTCTTTGGAACGCTCGTCAGCGCCAGCGTGACACCGGCAAGATCTCGATGAATAGCGTCTGCGCCCTGCATGGCGAGCAGGATGTTCACGTCAGCCGGGAGAACGCCGAATGAGGTGGCGAGGTCGCGAACCTGCTTCTCGTTAAGGTGCGCAGAGCTGCCGATAGCGTCGAGGGCAGGCTGAATGCCCTTCAATGCATCGGAAGCTGAGACGCCATTCGATCGAGCCTGCAGGAACGCATCGCCCACGCCTTGCAGCGCGTGAATAAGGTTCGAGCCACCCTGCGACATGGCGTCGATATCAGAGAGCGCGACCTTCCCGTCTGTGGCGAACTGCTGCATACCACCCGTAGCAGACTTCGCGTCGGCGGCTATCTGGCGCACGGAATCGCCAAGGTTAGCCGCCGCCTCGGCGGCTGTGCTCTGAATGAGGCCGAGCCCTTGCAGGGCAGTCTTGAGTCCATTTAGCGTCTGTGTGGCGTCACCGCCAGCGGTCGCAATATCCCGCAGTCCAGTTGTCAGCTTGCCGGTCTGCTGCGCTGCCGCAGCGACTTCCTGCATCGAGTTCCGCAACGAAACGAACGTCTCAACAGTGTCCTGCGAGATCTTGCCGGCCGAACTTAGCTGCTGAATCCAAGAGGTGAACGCAGAATCGGAGCCAGACAGCTTTTCCGCCAACTGCTCGTTTGAGAGTCCGAGCGAGTCGATTTCCTTCTTCAACTGCTCGGCACCCTTGGCGTTCGCCATCTTCTGATCAAACTCATCCATGACGTCACCAGCGGCACCGAAGCGACCGACCATCGCGTCAGCCCAGATGTTGACCGAGGCGCCAAGCTTGTCGAAGAACCCAGGCACTTGAGTCGCGGTCTGGGAGACGTCGTCGCGGTACTGTTTGACCGAGTCAGCCGCCTGCTTTATGGCGTTCGTGTCCCACGCGCCGCCCGTTTTCGACATGACGTCGCCGAGCTTCTGCATGTTGGCAGCGAGGTCTGCGGTCGTCGCCTTGAGCGAGTCCTCGATGGCGCGCGTGTTCTCAGCGTTGCTTGCGACCGCAGCCAAACCGGTAGCGACTGCCGTCAGAGCGAGTCCAATCGGCCCACCGAACACGCCCGCGACCGCGGAGCCAGCCGACTTCAATCCAGTCATTGCCGCCGAGGCAACGCCTGCGGTCCGCCCGAATCGCTCTGCACCCGACGCGGCTGACACGAACGATTGCTGCATCCGCGCCACGGCCGGAACAGACTCGCCAACCTTGGCGATAGCAGAACCGAACTTGCCCATTGAGACGGACCCGCGGTTGCCGATATCGACGATGGCGCCAGTTTGAGAGGTCAACGTCTTGACTGGAGCGACGGCGGAGGATACGGCCGAGTTCATTCGCGACACCGCAGCCTGCACAAGGTTCAGTGCGTTCGGAACCGTCTTGAACGCCACCCACGCGAGAGCTGCTGCATTCACCAGCCCCTGGTGTTGCGACATGAGGCTAGCCACGGTCTGCAGCACTGGCACGAGAGCGTTGATCACGCCTGTCGCGGCCTCGAGCGTAGAGAGGAAGATCTGCCAGGCCGAGACACCGACTGCAGCCGATGCGGTAGCGAGAGACTTCCCGATCTGACCAATGGCAGGAGCGGCCCTGAGGGCGGCGTCCGCAAGTTGCCGAACAACCGCTTCAACCCGCGCAAAGGAGTTCTGTACAGCATCGCTGCCCTTGAACTTCTCGAAAGCCTGCCCGAGTTCGGTGCCGAACTTCTGAATCCGCGCGATGATGCTTGGCATCTCGTGAGAGACATCCGCAGTCATCTCTTTGAGACTCGCGGTGATGCCCTGGAAGATTCCGGGAGCCGCCTTGAAGGCGGGGTCCAAGATCGCTGCGCCCAGTTTACCAAGGGCCGTCTGCATGTTGCGGAGCGAGCCTGAGAACGTGCCACCCATCTTCTCGGCAGTGCCGCCAAGGAAGTGCTCCATAGCCGTCTGGAACTGCTCGAACGAGATCTTGCCGTCAGACGCGAGCTTCTTGACTTCGCCCTGCGTCTTGCCCATTTCCTTGCTCAGTGCAGCAAGGGCGGGCACGCCGTTCTCTTCGAGTTGCTGCAGCGTGTCACCCATGACGGTTCCGCTCGATGCAGCCTCAGCCCAAATCTGGCCGATCTCCGAGAACTCTTTGCCAGAGAATGCCGCAGCGTCGCCAACATCCTTGAGCGTGCGCTGCAGGTCTTCACCGGGCTTGATGCCCGCAGCCAATGCGCGAGCAGCAACGTCTGCCGCGTCGCCAACACTGAAAGCCGTTCCGTCGACAGCGGCAGCAACGTCCTTCATGATCGACCCGACCTGCTCGGCAGAATTACCAAGACCGGACAGTTTCGCCTGGGCGTTGTCGATTGCCGTGAGGCGGGCAAGGCCCTTCGAGAGTGCCGTTCCGAGAGCAAGACCTGCTGCGGCGCCCGCGGTGACAGCGCCAGCCTTGAGTGTGGTTCCGATGCCAGAGGCGAGTCGGGTGCCGATGCCGGGACCTGCAGCCGCCGCGGCCTGGGCAACAGGACCGTTGAGCGCCTGAGAGACTGCAGGGGCGATCTTATCCGTGGACGGAACAATGCTGACGTAGGCAACACCAATCTCGGTAGCCACGACCTACCCCCTCGATTGCTGTTCGCGCTGCGCAAGCACTGCGCGGACGTCGATCTTTGGCTTCATGACACGGAAATTGGCAGCCTCAGCCGCCTTCTCCTGAGCGCGTTTCATATGGGCACGCAACCCAATCGGCTTAGCGTCTTCACCCTCAGGCGATCCACGAAGCCGGTAATCGAGCAGTTCCAACTGATCCCAGAGAGCTACCTGCAACTGAATCGCAAGCGGCTTCCACTGATCATCAGGCCCAGGGGGGCGCAGAACCTTCGCGACGTTTGAATCTGGCGAGCAATACGTAATCCACGCGATGACATCCCGCCAAGAAAGTGTGCGGCCGGCATCGTCGAGCGACCGGCCGCGGTTGAGCAGGTCTGCTCTTAGCGCGTCTTCGAGGCCCGCTTGCGAGTCGAGGAGGTCGAGGACGCCCCAGATTTTCCCAATTCGACCGCAGACTGCTTCTGCCAGTAGTCCCGCAGTGCTGTCACAACGCCGGTCTCGAGGTCGTCAATGGCCGCGGCGTACTCGGGATTGTCGGGAAAGACTTCCTCGAACAGAAGTTTGATGAAGACGCGGTCGTCAGGGAACTGCATGTCCGGGTCGACTTCCCAGACGATGCCGCCATCCTTGATGATCGCGTCACGCTGGGCCTTCATGTCCTCGTTGAGTTCGACCATGCGGCGCTGGGCGTTCTGCAGCTTCTAGCGCGGGATGTAGTCCTGACGCGGCAGACGGAGCTGCAGAGGTCCGTTCTTCGTCGGGATTTCAACGTCTACGGTCGGAGCGTCAGCGGGACCAGGAATCTTGAAGTAAGCCATTGCAACCGGCCCTTTCGTTCTGTTGAGTTGAAGCAATCCGGCCCCTTGGGTGCCCCGCCTGGCGAGGGCGGGCCGGTTGCAAGGGTTTAACCCCCGCCAGGCAGGCTCCGACTAGGAAGTGATCGAGGCGTCGTTACGCAGCTGCAGGACGGCCTCACCGTTGCCCGAGGTGCTGCGGTAGCACTTGATCGTCACTTCGTACTGGGTCGCGTCGTTGTGGACGTCCTGGATTTCCTTGACATCGACAACCTGACCCTTCTGAATCACGTAGGTCTTGGTCTTCTGACCGTCGATGCACTTGGCAACGAACGACTTGATCGGCAGCGGCTGCGACGTCTGGTAGATCGTCTTCGGCAGACCATCCACAGTCGCGGTGCCAACAGTGACGTTCGCGTCACCGTAGATCAGCTTGATCACGTCGAGGTTGTCGTCCTCGAGGAGCGTGATCGTCATTTCGGAGGTGTATTCCTCCTGCACGGTGCGGAAGTTCTCACCGCCGAACATCTTGATGTCCTTGGTCTTGCGGTCGATCTTCTGCTTGATGCCGTCCTCGCCGACGGCACCCAGGTCCTTGAACGCGGCGTTGAGCGAGGCGATTGCAGTCGTCGGGAGTGCAGTGCCGAGCGGTGCAGTGAAAAGAACGCCGCCGTCAATCGGAGGCGTCGCAACGAATGAGTTGCTGACATTAACCATTGGTTTGCCTTTCAGGCGACGTTGCAACCGGCCCTGAAAGGTGTGCAGTGCTGCTAGTTGGCTTTAAGCAGCACTTGGAACTGGAACTGGAAGCGTTCCTGGTCGGACTCGTCCGGGAATCGGACGGGACCCGTTTCGGTCTTGGCCCACCGAATGAAAACGCTTACGGGTGCGCCGTTCTGGTCGACGGTCGAAACCCA
>JAJFUQ010000221.1 GCA_021372355.1 Nocardiaceae bacterium
CGGCGAATCAGGCGCTCGACCGTCTCGAGCTGCGGGATGCTCGAGAGCTGGAAGTGCGGCTGAATTCCGTTGGCGCGCAGCCGCTTGAGGTGCTCGATGACCCAGCCGGGGTTGGCCGGCACGTACATCTCCTGGTACGCCGCCCAGACCTCCGGACGCTCGAACGAGGTGCCTGCGACATCGTCGGGAGTCATCAGCTCGACGATGTTCATCTGGCTGGTGTTGATTGCGATGGTGACCTGGTCCGGCTTCGGGTCGAGTTCGGCGAGCATGTGCCGGGCGTCGTCTTCGAGCCACTTCGCGTCGGCGCCATCGCCTTCGGGGGAAAAGGAGATCGAGCCGCCGACCTGCAGGATCATCTCCGGCACTGCCTCACGCAGTCGGCCCAGCAGCTCGTTGAACTTCGAGAGTCGCTTGGAACCCTTGCCGTCGAGTTCGCGAACGTGGATGTGCAGAACCGTGGCTCCGGCGTTCCAGCAGTCGACGGCCTTTTGGACGTGCTCGTCCATCGTCAGCGGGAGGTCTTCGGGGAAGTCGCCGACCTCCCATTCGGGGCCATAGGGAGCGACGGTGATCACCATCGGGTCCTGGACCTCGGGGAAGAGTGCGTCGTCGTGGAAGTGCATGGCTTTCTCGTTTCTTGTGCAGGGGTGTGGAAGGTCAGAAGGTGGGGTCGCCGACGATTCCGGCGCGCTCCATCTTTCGAACGGCGGGCCAGTAGTCCTGGACGGCGTAGTGCTGGGTGTTGCGGTTGTCCCAGATCGCGAAGCTGTTCTTTGTCCAGCGCCAACGCACCTGGTACTCCGGCACGGCAGCCTGGCGGATGAGGTAGTTGAGCAGTTCGCTGCCGCCGGGTGTGTAGTCGAAGCCGAAGCGAACCCGCTCTGGGGTGTGGAAGTTGACGAAGTGGGTCGTGAAGGCGTTGACGAACAGGACCTTTTCGCCGGTCTCCGGATGAGTCCGAACCACCGGGTGTTCGGCGTCGGGGAACTTCGCCTTCAGGGCAGCCCGCTGCTCGGCAGGCAGATTCGCACCGAACGTCGACTCGATGCTGTGGCTGGCACGCAGGCCGGCAATCTGCTCCTTGATGTGCTCGGGCAGCTTTTCGTAGGCGAGGGCCATGTTCACCCAGATGGTGTCTCCCCCGAGGGGCGCGGGCTCGACGCAGCGGAGCACCGAACCCATCGGCGGCGCGACTCGCCAGGTGGCATCGCAGTGGAAGGCGTTCTCGTAGTGCTCGGCCGGGCTGTCGAGGTCTTTGTAGATCCGGACGAGACCGGGATGCTCCGGGTCGCTGCCGGCGACCGGATGGTCCTCGAGAGCACCGAAGCGGCGCGCGAGCGCGACGTGCTCGGCCCGCGTGACGTCCTGGTCCCGGAAGAACAGGACCTTGTGCTGCAGGAGCAGCAGTTTGAGCTCGGCGAAGAGTTCGTCACTCCGGCAAGCCTCGGCGAGGCTGACATTGTGCACTTCGGCGCCGATGCTGGCGGTGAGGCGTTCCACCTTCAGCGGGCGGCGGCTCAGGAGATTCAGCGTGGTGAAGTCTGCGGTGAGTGTCATGGCTGGTCCTTCAGAACGTGGTTTGGAGGTCGAAGACCGAGGAGCCGATGCTTCGGCCGGCTTCGAGATCGCGGTGTGCGTCGACGGCGTCTTCGAGCGCGTAGCGCTGGTTGATTCCGACGCAGATCCGGCGCGACCCGACCAGGTCGAACAGTTCGCCGGCGAGTGCGGCGCGTTCGGCCGGGTCGGCGATGTAGTCGGCAAGAGCGGGGCGGGTGACGTAGAGCGAGCCCTTCATGGCGAGCTCTATGGCGTTGATCGGCGGAACCTGGCCCGACGCGGTGCCGAAGCACACGAGCAGACCGCGGCGCGCGAGCGAGTCGATCGAAGACTGGTACGTCGTGCGTCCGATGCTGTCGTAGACGACCGGAACGCCCCTGCCATCAGTGATCTCGCGGACCCGTTCGGCGACGTTCTCGCGGGTGTAGATGATCGTGTGCGAACAGCCGCGTGCCGTGGCGATTTCCGCCTTCTCGTCGTTGGACACCGTGCCGATCACGTTGATGCCGAGCAGCCGTGCCCACTGGCTGAAGATGAGCCCGACGCCACCGGCAGCGGCATGCAGCAGGACGGTGTCGCCCGCCTTCAACGGTGCGATTCGGCGCAGGAGGTATGCGGTCGTCAGTCCTCGCATCGTCATTCCGGCGGCGGTGTCGAACGCGATCGAGTCGGGAAGCTTGATGAGATGTGCGGCAGGCATGACGCGGGACGTGCTGTACGCGCCGAGCGGACTGCCGGTGTAGGTGACGCGGTCGCCTTCTTTGAAGCCCGCAACGTTCTCCCCTACTGCCTCGACGACGCCCGCGGCCTCGACGCCCATGCCGGCGGGAAGTGTCGCTGGGTACAGCCCACTGCGGAAGTAGGTGTCGGCGAAGTTCAGGCCGACCGCGCCGTGGCGGATGCGGACCTCGCCCGGTCCGGGCTCGCCGACCTCGAAGTTCTCCCACCGAAGAACTTCCGGTCCACCGGTCTCGTAGAAGCGAATGCCTTTGGCCATCGGTGTCGTTCTCCCTGGTCTTAGCGTTTTCTGGTCGATGTGATGCGGATTACGCTAATTTCGGTGAGGGTCGCTCGCTTTACCGATTGCGACAGATGTCTTGACTGATTGCGACATTCACTTCAGGAGGTTCGCCTGCACACTCAAGTCCGGTGCGCGACGCTCAACGGCTACCTCGACATCTCCTCCGAGCTGGGACTCGACGGTCCCCGACTGATGCGCAAGGTCGGCCTCGACCCGGTCGATCTCGCCGAGCCGGAGAAGTGGATTTCGGCGCCTGCCGTGGCTCGGTTGCTCTCTTTGTCCGCTCGTGCTGCCGACCGTCCAGACTTCGGAGTGCTACTCGCCGAACGCCGTCGGCTGACTGCACTCGGACCGCTGAGCGTCGTGCTGCGGGAAGAGCCGGACCTGCGCTCCGTCCTGGCGCTATTGATCCGATACGAGCACAGCTACAACGAGGCTTTACGCCTCGAACTCGTGGAACACGACGCCTTGGTCTCGATGCGAATGTCGTACGAATTCGGGGAGCCGGCGCCGACAACGCAAGCGCTGACCTTGGGGCTCGGTGCTCTGCACGGGATCATCAGCGCCTGCGTGGGACAGTCGTGGCGTCCGGTCGCCGTATGCTTCAGCCAGAAGGCGCCCACTTCGCGCGAAACGTTTCACCGCGTGTTCGGCCCGGCACTCCGGTTCGAACACGAGTTCACGGGCCTGATCCTTTACGGGTCCGACCTGGATGCGCCCAACGTCCTCGGCGATCCCCTGATGCGGCCCTATGCGCAGCGCATTCTCGACACTGTCGTATCCCCACGTTCAGCGACCGGCATTGGGCGAGTGCGCGAGCTCGTGGAAATGCTGCTGCCGCTCGGGCGCTGCTCGGTCGACCAGGTGGCGCGCGCGTTGGGTATGGACCGGCGAACGCTGCAAAGACACCTCGCCCGCGAAGGCGAGTCCTTCAGTGGGGTCTTGCACAGCGTCCGCGCAGGGCTTGCGGAACGGCATTTACAGAATCAGCGCTATTCGTTGACGGAGATCGCCGACGTTCTCGGATTCACCGCGCCGAGTGCCTTTTCGAGGTGGTTCAGTCAGCAGTTCGGGATGAGCCCGACACAGTGGAAGGAGCGGGGAACAAAGGGGTAGGAATGTGACCCGATCCTGTGCCGTCGATCTCAGAACCTCATGAATCCGAAACGTATCGACGCTGGTGAACGGCATAACTCCAGGAACCCGAGGAAAAACTCCTCGAGCGAGGAGTTACCGGTGAAGGACCCATTCGCGACTTTGTTCGGGCTCGCTTTATGCGTAGGACTGGGCTATCTCGTGGTGCAGTTGGTCCGAAACAACCCGACCGTAGAGTCGCCGACGAACGTTCGCGACACGACGAGCTTTTGGCGATTCAACCCACCACCTGGTTGGCCGAGCGTGCCTGTTCGCTTCGTCCCCGAAGCCGGCTGGCGACCCGATCCCGCACTTCCCACCGCCCCGATCGGTTGGCGCTGGTGGGTGCCTGCGGGCCCAGCAGACGGCGTGACCACCGTTGTGGCAGCGACCGCGTGGGTTCCGGCCTTTGCGGATCGGGCCGCCCGCTGAGATCGTGCGCAATCCACGAAACTTTAAGGCCTCGCAACCGTGCGCGACGGCGCGCGGATTCGCTCAGGTCAACCGTGTCGCTGAATCTGAGTGAGCACCTTCGCCGTGGCCGGGAATTTCGCGAGACCGTCGGCCGTCGTGGGGTAAGCGCCGTTGAGGGCATAGAACGCAACAGCCAGTTCTTTGCCGCTCGCGGTGGTCAGGTACCCAGCCTGTCCGGCCGCCACGAACATCGCCGGCATCGGTCCGAGGTCGGGGCGAGCACTCAGGCCGCTCTTGACCAGGATCTTTCCGTCGTGATTGATGTCGGGAAGGCCTTGCTTGAGCGCGTTCCCCCAGGGCTGGTCGTGTACCCACGTAAGCCAGCGGACCATCGCGGCAGGGGTGGCAGACGACGGGTCGGAGCCCTCACCGTCGTAAATCATCACCGTGCCCGGATCGATCTTTGCTGGCGCGAACTTCGAGATGATGGTGGTCATTCCGTCTTCGCAGTCACGGGAACCGGCCTTCTTCGCAAGGAGGCAGAGCAACGTTTCGGCGCCACGGTTGTGGCTGATCTTCAGCACGAGCTTCGTCAGAACGCTGGTCGGCGGCGAGGTGAGCGCGGCAACCTTGTCGGCATGCGTGTAATCGCTGTTCGCGGGGAGGGCGCCCGTCGCCTTGTCGAGCGGTGCCGTGACCGTGACTCCGGCACGTCGAAGTGCCTCGATGAAGAGGGCCCGTGCGTACGCCGCGGGGTCGGGAGCGAAGACGGCGAGGTCAAGCTGCTTCGAACCGATCGGGACGTTGCCGCTGACGACGATGCGATTGTCGGCGCCGAGTGTGGCCGTCGCCGTCGAATCGCTTCCAGAAGCACTGGTCTTGGTTTCGTTGACGACCTCGAAGAAGCCGGTCTGCGGGCGCGTCACCATCGTGGCCGGATCGCCCGCTGTCGCTCCGGGGTTGACCAAAATGTCGAGAAGGTTGTCGTTGACCATGATCGACGTGACGACACCTTCCTTGGTCTGGAAGGGTTCCCAGAGCTTGTCGTCGACGAGAACGTCACCCTCGACGGAGGTAATCCCCTTGGCGGCAACCTCTTTGGCCAGCTTGTCGAGTCCGGCGAGTGGGTCGGCTTTGACCGTCTTGGCCGTTGGGATGGCATAGGCGTAGACGTGATTGTCCGGATCGACGTACTCGAGGTTGCCGTCGAGCACGCCTCGGCTCCCGAGGATGAAGTCGCCCGAGCCGACCAGCACGAGGTCACCCGCGAGCGTTCCACCGTTCCGCGCACCGACGGCATACACGGGAGTTTCGAGCGTCGAATCTGCGCCGAACTCGTCGAAGTAGGTGCCGGCCGTGAACAGCTTCGTGGTCGAGCCGAGGAAGTTGATTTCGTTCTCTTTATTCGCGTAGACCGTCTTGCCTGATCCGAGCTCTTCCGCGTCCCAATGCCACGACCCGTGCGCATACTTTCGGGCAGACGGTTTCGGCGATCTCGTTCCGGAACATTCACCGCAGCTTCGGCCTCAGCGGGCAGGTCGCCTGACTTCGCCTCGCTGCCGGATCCGCAGGCGCTCACAAGCAGCAAGCCGGACAGCAAGATCGGGGCAAGCCACGGCCGGCGCGTCGAACATGGTCGGTCAGAAGGGATCTGCGGCATGGTCGAAATGTCCTTTCCCGGCTTGAGGTGACGCTACGCCGCGGGTAGTGCGTGCGGTCGCGAAAGT
>JAJFUQ010000011.1 GCA_021372355.1 Nocardiaceae bacterium
ACATGGAAGTAGACCAACGGATCGCACTCGATCACACGCTGCCGGCCGCCGTCCCGAGGGACGAGCACGATCTTCATGCCCTTCTCTGGGCGGTAATCGGCGGCATCCCCGGTGGTCCCGAATCCAGCAAGCGCCAGTGCGCCCTTGATCGGGTCCACGAAAATGGGGGACAGTGCGAACACCAAATAGCGCTCGGTGATCGCGAAGTCGTGCTGGACGATGACGTCCTCGAGCGGCACGACTCCGATGGTGGTCAGCCGGCCGCTCGGATCGACGCGATAGCACCGGAGCCCGGCCGGAATGTGCATCCCCAGTCGCGGGGCGAGATCGAGACCGAAATTGAACAGTTCGCCCGTGGCCGGGTCGATTTTGGGGTGTGCCGAGAACCTGGTGAGGCGAGGAAGGCGACCGTTGAAGTCGCACACGCCTTTCGTGGTGAGGTCGTCGAGATCGATATCCCAGGCGCGGCCGATGTCGCTGAGGGCGAGGAGTCTCTCGGCGTGGACTACCGCATGGGTATTGGCGCTGTCTGCCGGGAATTGACCGGCGTTGTGTCGGAGCCCGCGGGCCTGGGTGTAGAGCCCCCGCACCTGCCCGCCACGCCCGGCTTCCTGCGCGTGAAATTTCGGAGTGCGGACGTACCGAGACTGGAAGCGGACAGTGCCACTGTCGATGACGAATTTCGACACGAGGCCGTCGCCGTCGAAAATATGGTCGGCGGCGAACCCGCCAGCGTTGAATCGGCCCGGTCCGATTCGATAGAGCGTTCCCTGAAGTTCTTGGGGCACAACACCAGTCAGCTCAAGCTGGACTTCGCGGGGGACTTCTGGAGCGTCCTCGAACGCGCGGGCGTTGTACTGCCGGGTATTCGGGATCGTAGCGGTCATGGCAGCGATGCCTCCATCTGGATACGTTCGTTGTATCTGAATACGCGCGTATTCACTCTGGATCTGTGTTCCGCATTTGTCAAGATGTTCGGTGTGACCACCGAAAAGCCGTACGCGGGAAAGCTCGCCGACGAGCGCCGCGCGGAACGTCGAGAACGCTTGGTCGCGGCGGGATTTGACCTGCTCGGCACCGAGGGAACAGCCGGAACGAGTGTGCGTGCTGTCTGCGCTCGAGCGGGCTTGTCGAGCCGATATTTCTACGAGAGCTTCGCGAATATCGACGAACTCTTGGTCGCGGTGTTCGATGACGTGACGACTCGAACATTGGGCCAATCGACGCAGATCTTCCTCGACCCGGGCGCGACGATCGAGAGCGCGGTGCGCGCAGTGGGGCAAACGTTCGTGGTCATGAGCCGTGACGAACGGGCCATGCGAATCGGCTTCATCGAAGCGTGGGGAAGCGAATCGGTCATGCGGCGGAGGGTCGAGTATCTGCACGGCTCGGCGCAATTGCTCTCGACCTTCGCGTGCGGAAAATCCGATGTCCCGAACGACCGCCGCGCGGGCGTCGACGTCGCCGCTTTCATGGTCGTCGGCGGCCTTCTCGAAGCCATCCTCGGTTGGATCGACGGGTCGCTCGACGTCGATGGGCCAACCCTGGTGGAGCACTTCACGCCCGCCGCGGTCGCTGCCATTGAACGAGCGATTGCGGACGCGAAGCGCTCGCCGGAACAGGCGGGCTCGTAGTCAGACCCGTTCGATGATCGTGACGTTGGCCTGGCCGCCGCCTTCACACATGGTGAGGAGTCCGTACCTGCCGCCGGTTCGTTCGAGTTCGTGAAGCAGTGTCGTCATCAGCCGTGCGCCGGTAGCTCCAAGTGGATGTCCGAGCGCGATGGCGCCGCCGTTGACGTTCACCTTGGCG
>JAJFUQ010000037.1 GCA_021372355.1 Nocardiaceae bacterium
CGAGGAAAGCAGCGAGGAGCGGACCGTGCGACGGAGCGAACCATCGGCGCTGAGCGTCGTCGTTAAGGGAGTTCGCTTATACGGCGAAGGTGACCCGGTCGACGTACTCGTCGCCGATGGCGAGATCGCTGAAATCGGAACCGGGCTTTCCGGCGATGAGGTGGTCGACGCCACCGGTTGCATCCTGCTCCCCGGGTTCGTCGATCTCCACACGCACCTTCGTGAGCCTGGTCGGGAAGACACGGAGACCATCGAAACAGGTTCGGCTGCAGCCGCATTGGGTGGATACACCGCCGTCTTCGCGATGGCGAACACCAACCCGGTCGCGGACTCCCCGGTAGTCACCGATTATGTGCGTCGTCGCGGTGAAGAGGTCGGCCTCGTCGACGTGCACCCGGTCGGCGCCGTCACGGTCGGCCTCAAGGGTGAGCAGCTCGCCGAGATGGGCATGATGGCCGCGGGCACGGGTCGCGTGCGGGTGTTCTCCGACGACGGCATGTGCGTGTACGACCCGCTGATCATGCGCCGTGCGCTCGAATACGCGTCGACGTTGGGCGTACTCATTGCACAACATGCGGAAGAGCCGCGACTGACCAAGGGCGCGGTCGCGCACGAGGGCCCGAACGCCGCTCGCCTCGGACTCACGGGCTGGCCGCGCGCCGCCGAGGAATCGATCGTGGCGCGCGATGCGCTGCTCGCCCGCGATGCCGGCGCCAAGGTCCACATCTGCCACGCGTCCACCGCCGGCACCGTCGAGATCCTGAAATGGGCTAAGGCACAGGGAATTCAGATCACCGCCGAGGTCACGCCGCATCATCTGCTGCT
The DNA here is from genome assembly GCA_021372355.1 of Nocardiaceae bacterium. GTDB lineage: Bacteria > Actinomycetota > Actinomycetes > Mycobacteriales > Mycobacteriaceae > Smaragdicoccus. The sequence continues at coordinate 826 of JAJFUQ010000037.1, forward strand.
CGATGACTCGCGACTGGAAACCTACGACGCGGTCAACAAGGTGAACCCGCCGCTGCGCGAGAAGTCCGACGTCGAAGCGCTCCGGGCCGGTCTCGCACAAGGCGTCATCGACTGCGTCGCGACCGACCACGCACCGCATGCCGAGCAGGACAAATGCTGCGAATTCTCGCAGGCTCGGCCGGGCATGCTCGGCTTGGAGACGGCACTGTCGGTCATCGTCGAGACGATGGTCAACACCGGTCTGCTGGACTGGCGAGGCGTGGCCCGCGTGATGAGCGAGCGCCCCGCACAGATCGCGGGACTCGACGACCAGGGACGTCCTATCGAAATTGGCGAGCCGGCGAACCTCACAATTGTCGATCCGTCAGCGTCTTCAAAGGTAGACAAGCTCAACAGTCTGGCGAAGAACACTCCGTATCGCGGGATGGAATTGCCAGGTCGTGTTGTCGGGACATTGTTGCGCGGTCGAGTGACCGCATTGAATGGGGAGGTGCGTCGATGATCAGAACATTGCTGACCGTGGGGTTCATTGCCCTGTTCGTGCTGGGCGCATTGCTCATGCGTAAGGGTTGGCGCCGCCGGGCTGCCGAGCAGTCGTCGGCCCTTGGGGCATTGCCTGCGGTTCCCGAATCGCTGGGTGAGCCGCTGGAGCATGCCAACGTGCGCTATCTGGGCAGCTCGATGGCACCGCGATGGACTCACCGCCTGGCGGTCGACGGACTTGGTGTGCGGGCCGATGGCGACATCACCCGCTACCCCGAGGGCGTGTTGCTCCGCCGGGTCTCCGGTGGCCCGCTCTGGATTCCCGCGGAGTCCATCGAAGCGGAATGGAAAGTCAAGGACCGCAAGGTTATTCGCTGGACTCCGCAGTCCGGCGTGGCAATCGATACGGCGTTTCATCAGAAGGACACAGCAGCGTGACTGAAGCAGTTCTTGTTCTCGAGGACGGACGGATCTTCCGCGGTTCGTCGTTCGGCGCGGAGGGTGAGACCCTCGGCGAGGCGGTTTTCTGCACGGCAATGACCGGTTACCAGGAGACGCTGACCGATCCGAGCTACCACCGTCAGATCGTCGTCGCGACCGCTCCGCAGATCGGCAACACCGGCTGGAACGAAGAGGACGACGAGTCCCGCGACGAGCGCATCTGGGTTGCCGGATACGCCGTTCGCGACCCTTCCCGGCGGGCATCCAACTGGCGTGCGACCACGACCCTGCAGGACGAACTCGTCAAGCAGGGCATCGTCGGAATCGCCGAGATCGACACGCGTGCGGTGGTTCGCCACCTGCGTTCCCGTGGGTCGATGAAGGCAGGCATCTTCTCGGGCAACGCTCTCGCCACCGACGACGAGCTCGTCGCACGCGTCAACGGACAGGGTGCGATGCTCGGTGCCGACCTCGCCACCGAGGTGTCGACGAAGGACGTCTACACCATCGACCCGATCGGTGAGCACCGCTTCACCGTCGTCGCGGTCGACCTCGGCATCAAGACCAACACTCCGCGCATGTTTGCTGAGCGCGGTGTCCGGGTGCACGTGGTGCCGTCCCTCACCGACGACCTTCTCGCGCTGAACCCCGATGGTGTCTTCCTGTCGAACGGCCCCGGCGACCCGGCGACTGCCGATCACGCGGTCAAGGTGACGCAGAAGGTGCTCGAAGCGGGTGTTCCGCTTTTCGGAATCTGCTTCGGCAACCAGATCCTCGGTCGGGCGCTCGGTCGCCAGACCTACAAGATGAAGTTCGGCCACCGCGGTATCAACATCCCGGTGATCGAGCACGGCACGGGACGCATATCGATCACCGCGCAGAACCACGGGTTCGCGCTCGAGGGCGAGAAGGGGGAGCAGTTCGACACCCCGTTCGGCCTCGCCGAGGTGAGCCACGTATGTGCCAATGACGGCGTTGTCGAGGGCGTTCAGCTCGTCAACGGCAAAGCCTTCTCGGTCCAGTACCACCACGAAGCCGCGGCCGGCCCGCACGACGCCGCGTATCTGTTCGACCGCTTTACCGCCTTGCTGGGAGACAACAAGTAATGCCACGTCGGTCAGACATCAACCACATCCTGGTCATCGGCTCCGGTCCGATCGTCATCGGCCAGGCTTGCGAATTCGACTACTCGGGAACCCAGGCCTGCCGCGTTCTGCGCGAAGAAGGCATTCGGGTGTCGCTGGTGAACTCGAACCCGGCCACGATCATGACGGACCCCGAGTTCGCAGACGCGACCTACATCGAGCCCATCACGTGGGAGTTCGTCGAGAAGGTCATCGAAAAGGAGCGCCCGGACGCGATCCTGGCGACCCTCGGCGGCCAGACCGCCCTCAACACCGCGGTCGCGCTGTACGAGCACGGAGTGCTCGAGAAGTACGGCGTCGAAATGATCGGTGCGAACTTCGAGGCGATTCAGCGCGGCGAAGACCGACAGAAGTTCAAGGACATCGTCGCGAAGGTGGGTGGCGAGAGCGCACGGTCGCGCGTCTGCCACAACATGGACGAGGTTCACGAGACCGTCGCTGAGCTGGGCTTCCCGGTCGTGGTCCGCCCGTCCTTCACGATGGGTGGCCTGGGTTCGGGCATGGCCTACAACAACGAAGACCTCGACCGCATCGCCGGTGGTGGTCTGGCCGCGAGCCCGACTGCGAACGTCCTGATCGAGGAGTCGATCCTCGGTTGGAAGGAATTCGAGCTCGAACTCATGCGCGATGGTCGCGACAACGTCGTCATCGTCTGCTCGATCGAGAACATCGACCCGATGGGCGTGCACACCGGCGACTCGGTCACCGTCGCGCCCGCCCTGACCCTGACCGACCGCGAGTACCAGAAGCTGCGTGACCTGGGCATCGACATCCTGCGCGAGGTCGGCGTCGACACCGGTGGCTGCAACATCCAGTTCGCGATCAACCCGCGCGACGGTCGCATCATCGTCATCGAGATGAACCCGCGCGTCTCGCGTTCCTCGGCTCTCGCGTCGAAGGCCACCGGCTTCCCGATCGCGAAGATCGCGGCGAAGCTGGCGATCGGTTACACGCTCGACGAGATCGTCAACGACATCACCAAGGAAACCCCGGCGTGCTTCGAGCCGACTCTCGACTACATCGTCGTCAAGGCTCCGCGGTTCGCGTTCGAGAAGTTCCCGGGCGCGGACGACACCCTCACCACCACGATGAAGTCGGTCGGTGAGGCCATGAGCCTCGGCCGCAGCTTCGCCGAGGCCATGGGCAAGGTGCTGCGGTCGCTCGAGACGAAGGCCGCGGGCTTCTGGACCGGGGTCGAGCCGGACAACGACCCGCTCGAGGACCTCCGGGTTCCCAAGGAAGGCCGTATCTACCAGGTCGAGCGTGCGCTGCGTCTGGGCCACTCGGTCGAGGAGGTCAGCGAGGCGTCGGGTATCGACCCCTGGTTCGTCGACGAGATCGCCGGCCTCATCGAGCTGCGCAACAAGGTCGTCGAGGCACCGGTTCTCGACGAGGGCCTGCTCCGTCGCGCGAAGTTCTCGGGCTTCAGCGACCGCCAGATCGCCGCGCTCCGTCCGGAGCTCGCGGGCGAGGACGGCGTCCGTACGCTCCGCCATCGGCTCGGAGTTCGTCCGGTTTACAAGACGGTCGACACGTGTGCCGCGGAGTTCGAGGCGAAGACTCCGTACCACTACAGCACCTATGAGCTCGACCCTTCTGCGGAGTCTGAAGTGGCTCCGCAGAAGGAGCGCCCGAAGGTTCTGATCCTCGGTTCCGGCCCGAACCGCATCGGTCAGGGCATCGAGTTCGACTACTCGTGTGTCCATGCCGCGCAGTCGCTTTCGGCCGCCGGCTACGAGACCGTCATGATCAACTGCAACCCGGAGACGGTCTCGACCGACTACGACACCGCGGATCGCCTGTACTTCGAGCCGCTGACCTTCGAAGACGTGCTCGAGATCTACCACGCGGAGAGTGAGTCGGGCACCGTCGCCGGTGTCATCGTGCAGCTCGGTGGTCAGACTCCGCTCGGCCTGGCGAAGAAGCTCACCGACGCGGGCGTCCCGGTTGTCGGAACCTCGGCGGCGGCGATCCACCGTGCCGAAGACCGCGGTGCATTCGGTCAGCTGCTCACCGCGGCGGGCCTTCCGGCGCCGAAGTTCGGTACTGCCACGACCTTCGAAGAGGCGAAGACGATCGCCGCGGCAATCGGATATCCGGTTCTCGTTCGTCCCTCGTATGTCCTCGGTGGTCGTGGCATGGAGATCGTGTACGACGAAGAGTCGCTTGCCGGCTACATCTCCCGCGCGACCGAGCTCTCACCGGAACGTCCGGCACTTGTCGACCGCTTCCTCGACGACGCGATCGAGATCGACGTAGACGCGCTGTGCGACGGCGAAGAGGTCTACATCGGCGGCGTCATGGAGCACATCGAGGAGGCCGGAATCCACTCCGGCGACTCGGCGTGTGCGCTGCCGCCCATCACGCTCGGCCAGAGCGACCTCGACAACGTTCGACGCTCGACCGCAGCGCTGGCGTTCGGTATCGGCGTGAAGGGTCTGCTCAACGTTCAGTACGCACTCAAGGACGACAAGCTGTACGTCCTCGAGGCGAACCCGCGCGCGAGCCGGACGGTGCCTTTCGTGTCCAAGGCCACCGCAGTTCCGTTGGCGAAGGCGTGCGCCCGCATCATGATGGGCGCCACGATCGCCGAACTTCGCAAGGAGGGCATGCTTCTGGCCGAGGGCGACGGTGGTGTCTTCCCGGACGACGCACCGGTCGCGGTCAAGGAAGCGGTGCTGCCGTTCCACCGGTTCAAGAAGCCCGACGGTTCGAACATCGATTCGCTGCTCGGCCCTGAGATGAAGTCGACGGGCGAGGTCATGGGCATCGACCGCGACTTCGGAACCGCGTTCGCGAAGTCGCAGACGGCCGCTTACGGATCTCTGCCGAAGTCGGGCCGTGCGTTCGTGTCGATCGCCAACAAGGACAAGCGTGCGATGGTCTTCCCGATCAAGCGTCTGCATGACCTCGGGTTCGAGATTCTGGCGACCGAAGGCACCGCGTCCATGCTGCGCCGCAACGGAATTCCGGCCGAGAGCGTCCGGAAGATCACCGCGGACGGCGCCTCGTCGGCGCCCGACCCGAACATGAAGACGATCGTCGACCACATCCGTGAGGGCAACGTCGACATTGTCTTCAACACCCCGTTCGGCAACTCGGGCCCGCGCATCGACGGTTATGAGATCCGCTCGGCCGCCGTGTCTGCCAACATTCCGTGCATCACGACGCCGCAGGGTGCGGCCGCCGCGGTGCAGGGCATCGAGGCGAGCATCGTCGGCAACATCGGTGTGCGCAGTCTGCAGGAGTACCAGGCGGCGCTGCGGAGCAACGACCAGTGACCGCTGGCTCCGATCGAGCGACCTTCGGGAAGCGACTTCAGGACGCCACCGTCGCGCACGGGCCGGTGTGTGTGGGCCTCGACCCGCACACACCGCTGCTCGAAGCGTGGGGGATGGGACTCGAGGAGTTCGCGGCGACCTTCGTCGATGCCTTCGCGGGTCGGGTCTCGATCGTCAAACCGCAGGTGGCGTTCTTCGAAGCGCACGGCGCTCGCGGCTACGTGCTGCTCGAGTGGGTCATCAGCGCGCTGCGCGAGTCGGGAACGCTCGTCCTCGCCGACGCGAAGCGGGGCGACATCGGTTCGACGATGGCGGCGTACGCGCAGGCGTGGCTCGGCGACGGGTCGTCGTTGCAGAGCGATGCGGTGACGGTGTCGCCATACCTGGGTTTCGGGTCGCTGGAGCCGGCTCTCGCGCGTGGACCTGAGCATGGCGTCTTCGTGCTGGCGTCGACGTCGAATCCGGAGGGACCGCAGATTCAGCACGCGACCGATCCGAACGGCCGGCGGCTCAGCCAGTTGATCGTCGACGAGTGTGCCGCGGTCAACGCCGGTGCGGACGGACTGGGTTCGGTTGGCATCGTTCTCGGCGCAACAGTCGCCGAGGCTCCCGATTTGTCCCAGCTCAAGGGTCCGATCTTGATGCCGGGTGTGGGTGCGCAAGGTGCGGGACCGGATGAGGTGCGCAAGCTGGCGGGAGGGCTGCCGGGCGTTCTTCCGGCGGTCTCCCGAGACATCCTCAAGGCTGGACCCGACATCGCAAGGCTGCGCGCCGCAGCGGAGAAGTTCAACGAAGACTTTGCGTTCCTGAACTGACTGCCGACCCTGCTGCGCCATTCGGAGTCGGTGGCGGCAGCGATTGCGTGCGTCCCAGCCGATATCGGGAAGATGCCCGATGCCTCGCGTTCGTTCCAGATCTAGGTTTCACGGAGAAACCTAGAAAGGGCCGAATTCATGAGCACGAAAGCTGTCATCAGCCTCACCACGGGACTCGAAGACGCCGAGAAGGTGACCGTTGCCTTCCTCGTCGCCGTGGGAGCAGCGGAGACCGGTAAAGAGACGCTGATGTTCCTGACGAAGGAAGCGGTCCGGCTGGCGGTTCCCGGCGTGGCACTGGGGGTGGCCTGCGACGGCTGCCCGTCCCTGCCTGACCTGCTCAAACGCTACGAGGCGGCGGGCGGCCGCTACTACGTCTGCCCGATTTGCTTCAACGCCAAGCACCTCGACGCGGACAACTTGATTGCCGGCGCCGAGATCCAGGGCACGATCCCGATGTGGAACTGGATCGGCGACGAGCCGGCCACGACCTTCAGCTACTGATCGCCATGAAGAGCATCGATGACCGCGTCGCAGCGATCACCCCAGGTGTTGGTGAACCTCCATGGCCCGGCTACGAGTATGTCCGCGGGTGGGGCGTGTTCGGGCTGCCGTTCGATTCCGGGCATGTCCTCGCGCTCCGGGTGTTCCCGCAGAACTCGTTCGGTCCGTACGTCACCGTGTGGCATCGCGATCCGTCGGGTTCGTGGACGATCTTTGTCGACAACCCGCATGTCGAGGCTGCGTGCCCGCGCTACTACGGGCAGGCGTGCGACCGGGTCGAGGAAGCAGATATTGCTCTGAACTGGCAAGACGGCACGCTTACCGTGACCTCGACATCAGCGCAGCTGAATTGGACGGTCACACCGCAGGTGACCGCCTTCTTGCGGGCGATGAACGCGGTGGCGCCTCGGATGCCGCTATGGACGTGGCGTACGAAGAGTCTCCGGCGGGCACGCGAACTTGTTGCCAAGAGGCTCGGCATGGGCGAGCTGGAGATGGCTGGCGTGATGCCGAGTGGCCACTACGGAATTCTGATGCCGGAGCGCATGTACCTCATCGACGAATCGTCGGCGACGTTGGACGGCGTCGATTTGGGCAAGCCGACGAAGGTCGCACACAATCCGACGATCGGCGGCGTGGCTCTGCCTGCTCGAGGAATCATGGCGATTGGCCAGGCCGCGTGGGAGATACGTGACCAGGCCGAATTCGACTCGCTACGGGCTACGCCGCTCAGTTGACGGCTGGTGCCCGGACTTCGGTGAGATCGTTCTCGTCGCCGTCGCTGCGGAGGACCGTGCAGATCGCGTCGCGACCGGGCGGCAGAAGTCGCGCGGTGATCCGCCATGACGAGTGGCGTTCAAGTGATCGAGGATCGCGCTGTGAACCTTGGATCGGACGTCGTCGGTTGCGTCATCGAGCGCACCCTCGTCGAGCAGGGAAACCTCTACGCCGCGGGCGCGTGCAGCTTCGGCTGGGTCCAGCACTCGTTCGCTCGCGAGTGATCGGGCAAGAATCCGGTCTCGAAGCCGAGCCTCGACAAGAATCGCTCGACCACGAGTCGACTCGTCGGTGTCGGCTTCCGTTGCCAGCTGTTCGAGCAGGGGTAACGCGGCTTTGTCGAGATAGCGGATAGCGGAGCAAATCGTCGCGCTCGCGCAACTGTGCCTGCGACCGACCGCGGTCGGCGGCAAGCGCCACGGAGCGAGCGCGCGTGGCGACGACTTCACCGATGATGCGACGCCCCTGCGAAGGACGTCGAAGGCGAGGGCCACCGCGCTCTGAACGGTGCGACTGTCTTCGGTTCCGATGCCGCCGGCATGCAGTGCCGCCAATACGTTGTCCCGAATCAGTCCGTCGAGCCGTGCACGCTCGGCGACCGTTGCTTCCACTTCGGCGCGTGCTGCGGCTTGGGCTCGGAGTAGACGGGTCTCCTCGTCGAGCACGGCAGCGCCCCGACCACGCGCCGATGCCCACCATCGCGACCATGAATGCGAACGCAATGATCTCCGCGACGTTCCTTGCGATGAAGAATGCTCCGACGTCGGCAAACCACCACCACAGCGCGAAACCGAACGAGGGCAAGCACGAGGGCAGGAACCGAAACCACCGCAAGCGCGAGGGTTTCGAACCAAACGACTCCGATGCGAAATGGTAAACGATCATCGGTATCGCGGTGAGAAGAAAGACAACGCCAGCCGCACCCGTCGTACACGCGACCACACGAATCATCCGGTCGCGCGTGCTGACGACGTCGCCGTCAGCGATGTCTCACCCCCGGTACCTGCGACAGACTCCGAACGATAAGGCACCGACGTCGCCGTGCCGGGCGCCTGCCCGCGACGTCAGTCGTTCAGGGGATGGTGTCGCCGACAAGCATTAGCTCGCCGCGGTGACCCGCCGCGTCCGCTCGAACGTCGCCGACAGCGTTCCGGAGGTGTTCAATGCCGCGAGGGCACTCGTCAGAGCTTCGAGTTGGTCGACGCTCAAATCACCGAGCGCCTCTCGCTGCAGGTCCTCGAGGCCGGAGTTCGCCTCGACGAGTGCGTCTGCGCCCTGGGGAGTCAGTGCGATCCGATAGCGGCGACGGTCCCGTGGGTCACGTCCACGTGTGACGAAGGTCCGCTTCTCGAGTTCGTCTATGCACGCCACCATCGTCGCGGCGTCGATTCGCAGGTAGCTGCTGAGCTCTGCCTGGGACGCACCGTCGAGGTCATCGAGGGCCTGCAAGACGCTGTAGTGCCGAATGCGAAGTCCCTGTTCGGAGAGCTTTTCCTCGGTCAGACGGAACGCGATCTGCCCGAGCTTCTGCAGCATGCACAGCGCATGGTCGCCCAGCGATCCTGGGACGAGCGCGGTGGGTTCGGGTGTGGCCATCAGTCCCAGCCTTCATAGAGGTTTACAAACACGCCTGACATGCCCAACCTATTGACAAACAACGCTATTTGTAAATACTTTAGTAGCACAAACGATTTGCTCAACGTGTCTTCGATGGTAGTTGACCTGGGCAGATCCCTTGTTCAGGAGGATCAATGACGCTCGCCATCCAGGACACATCGCAGGCTGACGGCCGGAAGAACTACGACGGTCTCGCCGACGATCTGCTGGCGGTCTACAACCGTGTGAAGGCCCGCATGGGCGACGAAGACCTCGAGCACATTCGCAATGTCTCGGCGTACTCGCAGGCGATCCGCGCGAACAGCCGCCGGCTCCTCATGGAGGGTGGCCGTCCGGACGCCTTATACCGCGGATCAATCCAGTACGCGCTGCATGTTCTGCTCGAGTTCTCGGAGATCGGCCACCTGATCATGCACGGTGCCTACGACGATCTCGAGAACCGCGGCGAGTTCGACTCCACCAAGTGGGAATGGGATCTCCACTGCGACCCGACCGACTGGAAGGTGATGCACCACCAGAACCATCACCCGAACACGAACATCGTTGGCAAGGACCACGACCTGGGCTACCAGATCGCGCGTATCCAGCCGGGTCAGGACTGGTTCGGACATCACCTGGCGCAAGTCGCCTTCCTGCCCGCACTCCTAGCGTCGAACGCCTACTACTTCGCACTCCTGCCCGCGATCTCGGCAGCGCGAACCGAACATCGGTCGCTGTTCTCCCCGGACACCTACAAGGGTGTCGCTCGGGTGGTCAAGAAGCACTTCCTCCAGGACTACCTCCGGGAGCCGTTCAAGGCCGGCGTGCGTCTGCCGCAGACGCTCGTAGGCAACTGGCTCGGCACCGCGGTGGGCCACGCCACGATTCTGCTGCTCGTCGCGATCGAGCACCACGCACCGAACACGATGGTGTTCCACGATCCGGGGCCGGACGAGACTCGCGAGGAGTATTACGCCCGCCAGATCTTGGCCACCACGAACTTCACGTCGTGGAAGCGCCTGGACGACTGGATGAAGAGCATGCTGTCCGACGTCGACTTCGACGACGTGCCCGACTTCCGCGTCTTTTACGGCGGCCTCGACACGCACCTCGAACACCATCTGTTCCCGGATCTGCCGGGTAACCGCCTGCGGGAGATTCAGGACGAGGTTCGTGCGGTGTGCGAGAAGCATGGCCTGCCGTACAACGTGATGCCCTTCGAGGACATCATCCCGGCTGCCGTCAAGCAGATCGCGACGCTGTCCGCACCGGCTGGTGAGCGTGAGTACCCGCGTTTGTGGCGTCTCGCGACCCGCCCGTTTGAGACTGCACGTCGTCTCGCCTACGGACTTCGCTTCAACGTGGTTCCGGATGCTCCGTACCTCGAAGCGCCGAAGACGTTCAACGCCAGCGCCAAGGTCATCGCCGCACGCAAGGAAGCCAATGGCCAGGCGACGACGTTCCGGATCGCCAAGCCGGCCGGTTGGGACGACGCATCGTGGGACGCGGGTGCGTTCATCTCGCTGCGAGTGCCGGTGAAGGGCGAGGAATTGGTTCGCCAGTACAGCCTGGTGAAGGACAGCCGCGAGTCCGACGACTTCGAGATCTGCGTCAAGCGTGTGGTTGACGGTCGGGTTTCGAACCACCTCAACGACGCACTCAAGTCGGGCAAGCGCGTGACGCTCGTCGGTCAGCCGGCGAACAACGGTCCGTTCATCCTCCGGGATGTCCCGGAAAAGGCGCTGTTCATCGCCGGTGGAGTCGGAATCACGCCGATTATCAGCATGATCCGCACGGTCGTGCGCTACGCCCCGGAGACCGACGCGACGCTGCTGTACTTCAACCGCGACGAGAGCTCGATCATCTACGCCAAGGAGCTTCGTGAGCTTGCCGCGAAGTCGAACCTGAAGATCCAGTTCATCTGCGACGAGGCCGGAAGGTTCTCGCGCCAGGGCAAGTTCGGCACCGAACTCGTCGCCGAGCTGGTGCCGGACGTCGCGGACCGTCAGGTGTACGTCTGTGCACCAGCCGGCCTGATCGATGCCGCGCGCACCGTCACGACGGGTCTGGGCCTACCGGAGGCGAGCTTCCATACTGAGTCGTTCGCACCGGTCCCGCTCGTTCGCCCGACCGAGGGTGCCGACAAGAAGTACGAGATCCGTTTCCGCCGCAGCGGCATCACCGCCGAGATCGACGGTGCGACGACGCTCCTTGAGAAGGCGCGCGAAGTCGGCATCAACGTTCCGACTGGTTGCGAGCAGGGTCTCTGCCGTGCCTGCGTGTGCCCGAAGCTCAAGGGCTTCACGCAGCACGACGAGGAAGGCCCGACTCTGGCTCGCGTCACGGTGTGCAACAGCCTCCCGAAGTCGGATATCGAGCTCGACATCTAGTCGCCGGATGAACCGAGCCCAGCCCAGGCTGGGCTCGGTTCATCCGAAATAGGGTTACTCGGCCCTACACCCGGTGGCTCGACGATGGGAAGCCGCCGAGTTCGTCGGGGTGCTCAACCCAGTCTCGGTAGCAGGGATCGCACAGGAGCATGGTCTCAACACCTGGCTCCGGATACGGCCCGGGAAAGCGCCAGGTGAGCCTCCACTCAACCGGCCCATGTCTGACGTCGAGCGGCAGGTGGCACGCCATGCATTCGCACTCGAGGTCTCCGGCGTTGACGAGCTTGGCGAGGTTGATGGGGATCGTTTCAACAGATGGCATGTGTCGTCGCCTCCAGCCCTTCGAGCGAGCGCGGGATGGCGATGCCATGCGGCAGGGGAGCGAGGTCGAAGTCCTCGAGCTCGGACTCGCCGTCGTCTTTCCGGCACCACATCTTCAACGTGAACGGACTGCCCGGACGAACCCGCATGAAGTCATGCGCAGCCTGCGCGAGACGGCGCGCGATCTCCGGCATTCCGACGGACGGCCAGAGCATCTCCTGGACCGGGTTGTCTCGCCAGATGGGTTGGCTCGCGAACTCGGGGTGGTCCTTCGGCACGAACTTCGGGTTCATCCAGTCTTGCTCGTAGGCGCGCTGCCACACCGCCTCGGTGGTGGGTTCCTGGAACTCGATGACCATCGACGGTGTGTAGTGAATGCCCTGAACGTAGCGACCGCGCGGGAAGTTGACGAGAAACGTACTGCCTTCCGGCCACACCGTCACGAATTCCGTGAGCATGGTGTGGAGCGCCTGTTCTAGGGCGGGGTCCTCGCTGGCACGTACATCGATGGTGATCGATCTGCAGAGTGGAGGATGGTGGCCCGCCATCGTGGCGGCGAGCTCGTGGATTGCGATCGTCTTGTGGTGATCGGTCATTGGATACCTCCTTGTGGTGCCTGAGCAGTGTAAATGCGGGGTCTGACAAGTTCTCTCGGGCTTCATTAACGGACCTGCCATGGGTGCTGGCACACTGGCCCTCATGCAGGCGACAAAGGTGCAGCTGAGTAAGAAGACCGACGCGCGCCTTGGCGACCGGCTGTTTGCGGCGCTCCAACTGACGCTGCCCACGCACCTGATGTCCCGGGTGGTGCACTGGTTCCTGCGCCTGGAGATTCCGTGGCTCAAGAATCTCGTGATCGGCGTGATCATGCGCTCATTCGGCATCCAGCTCGAAGAGTCGGTCATCACTGACGCGCGGCAATTCCGCAGCTTCAACGACTTCTTCACGCGTGAGCTCAAGCCTGGCCGGCGGCCGATGCCTGAGGACGCGAACGCCGCCGCTTGCCCGGTCGACGGCTTCATGTACCAGCACGGGAATATCGAGAGCGGGCGCATCTTCCAGGCGAAGGGGCAGTCCTTCGACCTGGTCGAACTGCTGGGCGGCGACGCGGCGCGAGCGGCGTCCTTCCAGGGCGGACAGTTCGCGACGATCTATCTCGCTCCGTCGAACTACCACCGCATCCACATGCCGCTCGACGGGCGCTTGCGGGAAATGGTCTACGTTCCGGGTCGGCTGTTCAGCGTGAATCCTGCGACGTCGCGCGCAATGCCCAACCTGTTCGCGCGAAACGAACGTGTGGCCGCCTTGTTCGAGACGTCTGTCGGACCGATGGCGATGGTTCTCGTCGGGGCTCTCTTCGTCGGCAGCATCGAGACGGTGTGGGCTGGCGAGGTCACTCCGCCGAACCGATCGAAGGTCGAATCAACCGGCTATCCCGAGGGCGCGGTCACCCTGATGCGTGGTGAGGAGATGGGCCGTTTCAACATGGGATCGACTGTGATCCTGCTGTTCGGCCCGAACGCCGTGAACTGGGCCTCGTCGTTCGAAACCCATCAGCCGTTGCGTATGGGGGAGACACTCGCGCTGCCTCGCTAAGCGAGGCGCCGAACTTGTCAGTGCCCACTCGTATCCTCTTGCGAGAAGGAGGCACGGATGGCGCAGAGCAAGCAAGGCGGCGGCACCGCGATCGCCGTGATCGGTGTGCTCGTCGTGGTTGGGCTGGTTGTGAAGGTGGTGACCTTCATTCGAGCAATGGCGGGTTTTTCTGCCGCTTGCGATTCTTGCGGTGGGTCTCTGGTTCCTGGTGCAGTGGCTGATCAAGCGCAACAAATGGGCGGTCTCGGAGCGTGAAGCCGAAGCCAAGCGGCAGGCTGCGCTTGCGACACGGGCGGAGACGCCGGTAGGTCTCAACAGTGCGGAGTTGCGGCCGAAGGTAGTTTGGGCGCCGTTGTATTTCTCGGGTGTGCCGAAGCCGCCGACCTGGGAGGGGAGTGTTGCTGCTGTGGCGGTGCTGATCGGGATTGTCGGGCTGGCGGTGTCAGGTGGGTTTCGGAGTTCTGACGAGCCTGTTCCGGCGTTGGAGTTGTCAACGACATCGCGGGTGCCACTCACTTACGTCCCCACTTCGTCTGCTGAGCCAACGACTGTCGCCGCCGCGACGCCCCCAACATCGTCTGCCCCCACGCTGGTGCCTATGCCTGACGTGGTCTGCATGAATCTTCAAGACGCGCAGGACCTTATTCAGAAGTACGGCGTCTTCTACTCCCGGAGCGCGGACGCGACCGGGCAGGGTCGAATGCAGATCTATGACCGAAACTGGGTCGTCGTGAGGCAAGACCCAGAAGCCGGTGTGCTGATTGGTGAGGGGGATGCGCTGTTGTATGTCGTCAAGTACGGGGAGCCGGGTGACTGCTAGTTCGGTCGGTTCACACGTGCCGGTCCATCACACCTGCACGTAGTTCCGTGCCGCGATCTTCTCCTCACCCGACCACCGGTACGCCGTCATACGACCACCCCGCACTGCACTGAAGTCAACGCATGCGGTGTAGGTCGTGTAGTCGTGCCCGTACTCGGGCGAGCCCTGGCGCCAGTAGTGACCGTAGAAGACCGGCACCTGGTCGGTGTACGAACCGGAGGTCGGCACCGCGGTATCCGGCAGTGCGGGGTACGGCTGGCCGTCCTCGGTGCGGAAGTTTCCGCCCATCTCGGCGAGGCCGCGCAGCGTCGCCGGACCCTCATGCCACCAGCGGAGGCGCGCCCGGCTTCGCACATGCCCGTCCTTGTCGACATACGAAGCCTGCCGGTGGCTGGCCAAGCTGATCTCGGGGCCTTTGAGGACGGTTTCGACCCTGGTGAACAGCGGATCGTCCGACCTCGATGAGCGAACGATCTGGTCGGTCGAGGTGAAGCGGCTTCCGCCCAACTCCTGCTCGAGATAGGAGAGCGACGCAGAGTCCCAGCACGCGTGCACGACTCTCAAGTCGCCGAGATCGAGCCACAGCGGGATCGTCATGAACCAGTCGATGTAGTACTCGCGCTGGTCAGGCGTGAGCTGCGTAAGGAAGGCATGATGCTGGCGACCGTTGGCAGCCGTATGCCGCCGCAAGTACTCACCGGGGGAGTCCGGGTCCGCGGTCGCGTAGGCGATCGCATTGAACTCGTGGTTGCCCATCGCGATGAGCGCAGTCCCTGCGTCGACCATGCCTTTCACGATCTCGAGCGCGCGTACATGTTCAGGACCGCGGTCGATCAGATCGCCCACGAAGATCGCTTTGCGCGTCGGATGCGCATACGCGCCGTCCTCCACATAGTCGAGTTTGGTCAGCAGGTCTTCCAAGGCTGATGCGCAGCCATGGACGTCGCCGATGATGTCGTAGCCGTTGAGGTCTATGTCGTCACTCCTTTACTAGCGAAATTACCGTGGGGGATGCACTTTGCAGAACTCTCACCAGCCGGGGTAGCGGTCGAAGTCGAGCGCCTCTGGGCCGTGGAGGAATGACGCAACGAAGTCGTCGACGAGTTCGAGAATCGTGCCGCGTCCCTCGACCCGGGCTGCCAAGTCCGAAGGTAGGGCCTCGACTCCGTGCAGTGCGCCGAGGATGTTGCCGCAGATCGAGCCGGTCGAGTCGCTGTCGCCCGAGTGCGAGACCGCGAGGGCGAGACCGTCGAGAACCTGGGCTCGATCCGGGAAACACAGTGCTGCATACACCGCGATCGCAAGTGCCTCTTCGGCGTAGAAACCACCACCGAGAGACTCCAGACGCTCGACGGAAGGGCCGGCCTCCGCCAGCGCGCAAGCCTCGATGAGCGGTCGAATCGTCTGCTCGGTGTCCGGCCGCCCTTGCAGCTTCGACAATGCGAAGTCGACTGCGGTTTCGAGCCGACCGCCAGCGACGATGTGCTGAATGATCGCGGCGAGCGCGCCCGCGGCGAGCTGCCCTGTTGGGTGTCCGTGGGTGTAGCCCGCACACGTCACCGCAGACTCGAACGGCCAGTCTTCGTTGACGTTCTCTTCGATGACCCGGGGCGGCACCAGGCCGAACGGCGCACTGCGCATGACCCCGCCGCAGCCGCGCTTGTTGTTGTCAGCCGGAATTCCGAAACCCTTGCCCTTACTCGCCTTGAGGGCGCTCAGGCATGCCCCGCCAGGAGAGCGCTGTGCGTATAGCCACTGTTGAGCCGCGAGCCAGCCGTCACGTTCGCCGCTGGGTTTGCGCAGTTCCTGGGTGTCGAGCCAGCGCTGGTAGGCGTGGTGGATGACGCCCAGGGTGAAGCCGATGCCGCGTTCGGTGCGGACGTGGGCGCGGATCATCCCCTCGAGCGTGAACATCGTCATCTGCGTGTCGTCAGTGATCTCGCCGATCGCCGCTGCGAACGTCCGAACGCCATGGGGGTGGTCTCGATGGATTCGCTCAGCGCTGGAGAATTCCACGGGATTCCCGAGCGCGTCGCCGATGGCCCCGCCGAGGATCGAACCGCGAACGCGGGAACTGTAGGTAGCAATGTCAGTAAGGACCAAGAAGACCTCCAAGGGAACTTAGCGCAAATCTGCGCTTACAGATCCTACGATAGCGCACTTTTGCGCTTACTATCAAGTGGTGACTTCCTACGTGGATCGACAGGGCAAGCGACTCGACGAATATCCACGGCCTTCCGTTGCGGTGGACATCGCCGTTTTGACCGTCGATGCGGGGTGTCTGAGTGTGGTCGTCGTTTCGTCACGTCACGGAGAAGGCTTGCCCGGCACGTTCATTCATCCGGGCGAGACGCTCGCTGTCGCCGCGAGCCGTGCGCTGGTAGAAAAGACGGGAATCTTGGGACTCGACTTCCACCAGCTCGCGGTGCTCGATGAGCCGAAGCGTGACCCGCGCGGTTGGGTGCTCTCGGTGGCGCACAGCGCCATCGCGCGGCGCGACGATCTGCCCGAGGATGTTCAGCTGCGACCAGTCCGAAACGGGGCGCCTGCCCGGTCGCTGGTGTTCGATCACGACGCGATCGTCGACCTCGCGGTTGCCGACCTGGAAGACCGGTACGAAGAAGAGCTTGATCCGGGTCATCTCCTGGACGCGGAGTTCACGCTTCTCGAACTGCGGCGACTGTACGAGACGATCTACGGCTTCGAGATCGAGAAGGACACCTTCCGGCGACGGGTGATCGGGTCACTCGTCGAAACGGGCCGGACGACGACCTCCGGAGGTGGCCGGCCAGCGCAGCTGTTCGGTCGCCGGCGCGACGCCAAAATGAGCGCGCATGCGAGATTGCAGCACCTGGCCGCGAAGGGGCGCTGACTACTGCGGTCCGCCGATCGGGCCGAGAGTGAGCGACTGGCGGCGTTGGTGCACCGTCAGATACCGCATCCCGTGCGGGCCTGCTGTGAACCCGCGACGCGACGTTCGTGGAAGAAGCAGTAGGTCGCCGGCCGAGAGTGCCGCCGAACCGCTTTCGGTGATCAGAAAGCCGCTCCCGTCCAGAATCTGGAGAAGGACATCGACCTCGGCGCCGGTGTGGACGCCGATCTCGGCGTCCGGCGCGAGTTGCACGATGTTGGCGTCGAGATCGCGCGCTGGATCGGTGAGTTTCCACTGCACGCCGGGTGTACCGGCCGAGTCCGTCGTGTTGACCAGTGAGGTCGGTTGACGCGTCATTCCAGCCACCCTAGGGCGTCGGGGAGCGCGGAAATGCGGCCAGTGTGGCCTGCCTAACACCAAAATTGCTGGATAAACCGGGAGTGTCGTCATACCCGGGATGCAACTCTGCTGGATTCCTCGCCTAGTATCTGTGAGGACACAGGTGACAGACCTGGGCCGTGATCGCGCCGCAAGGTGTGCAGTATGGGTCCGGCCAAACAGAAGACACGAGACGGAGGAACTGTGGCTCTTCCCAAGTTGACCGATGAGCAGCGCGCCGCTGCGCTCGAGAAGGCGGCAGCTGCACGCCGGGCGCGGGCCGAGCTCAAGGAGAAGCTCAAGAAGGGCGTCACCGACCTGAAGAAGGTCCTCGACGACGCTGACACTGACGAGATCCTGGGCAAGATGAAGGTCTCTGCCCTGCTCGAGGCCCTGCCGAAGGTTGGCAAGGTCAAGGCACAGGAGATCATGAACGAACTGGAGATCGCTCCTACCCGCCGTCTGCGCGGTCTGGGCGAGCGTCAGCGGAAGAACCTGCTTGCACGGTTTGACTTCTCCGACAAGTAGTTCCACAACTGGCAGTGGACGGGGCCGACTGGTTGTACTGGTCGGCCCCTCTGCCGTCGGTAAGTCGACGGTCGTCCGTCGTCTGAAGGAACAATTACCCGACTTGGTGTTCAGCGTTTCCGCCACGACGCGCGCCCCGCGGCCTGGCGAAGTCGATGGACGCGACTATTACTTCGTGACCGACGCCGAATTCGATCGGATGATCGAGTCTGGCGACATGCTCGAATGGGCCACGATCCACGGCACACAGCGGTCCGGCACTCCCGCCGCTCCGGTGCGGGCAGCGCTCGAGGCCGGTCACCCGGTCTTGGTCGAGGTCGATCTCGTGGGTTCGCGGTTGGTGAGAGCCGCAATGCCGGAGGCGATTTCGGTGTTCATCGCGCCACCGAGCTGGGACGAACTTGTGGCCCGGCTGACGGGTCGCGGGACTGAATCTCCGGAGGCGGTCGCACGTCGGCTGGAGACGGCCCGAACCGAACTCGCGGCCCAAGGTGAGTTCGACGTTGTGCTCGTCAACGACGCGGTGCAGCGAGTGTGCGATGAATTGGTAAGCTTGATGGTTGGGGCAGAATCTGACCCCGATTAAGACTTCAGCGAATACAGGAGAACGCGAGTGAGCGCTCAGCCGCAGTACGACACGCCGATCGGTATCACCAACCCGCCGATCGACGAGTTGCTCGAGCGTACGTCGTCTAAGTACGCGCTGGTCATCTACGCAGCCAAGCGTGCTCGCCAGATCAACGACTACTACAACCAGCTCGGTGACGGCATCCTCGAGTTCGTCGGCCCGCTCGTCGAGCCGGGTCTCCAGGAGAAGCCGCTCTCGATCGCCCTGCGTGAGATCCACGAGGACCTTCTCGAGCACTCCGAAGGCGAGTAAGACCTTCACTCCCGCGCAACGAGGTAGGAGAACGGCTTGACCCGGTCCGCGCGAATCGTTGTTGGTGTTTCGGGCGGCATCGCCGCCTATAAGAGTTGTGCGCTCATTCGGTCCTTCACCGAGAGCGGACATCAGGTTCGGGTCATCCCGACACCCTCTGCGCTGGAGTTCGTCGGTCGTGCGACCTTCGAGGCCCTCTCCGGAAACCCGGTGCACACCGGCGTCTTCAACGACGTGCCGGAGGTGCCGCACGTGCGCCTCGGTCAGGAAGCCGACTTGGTCGTCGTCGCACCGGCCACGGCTGACCTCATGGCTCGCGCGGCCTCTGGCCGCGCCGACGATCTGCTGACCGCCACTCTTTTGACGGCGCGATGTCCCGTTCTGTTCGCTCCGGCGATGCACACCGAGATGTGGGAGCACCCGGCCACGGTCGCGAACGTCAAGACTCTGCGTCAGCGCGGGGTCACCGTCCTCGAACCGTCGGCTGGTCGCCTCACCGGCAAAGACACTGGGCCGGGCCGTCTGCCCGAACCGGAAGAGATCTACGCCTTCGGGTCGTTGCTTCTCGAGCGCTCCGACGCCGTCCCGCGTGACCTCGAAGGTAAGCGGATCGTCGTTTCGGCCGGCGGAACGCGTGAAGCTGTCGACCCGGTTCGATTCCTGGGTAACCGCAGCTCCGGTAAGCAGGGCTATGCCATTGCCCGGCTCGCCGCTCAGCGAGGTGCCCACGTCACTCTCATTTCCGGCATCACCTCGGGTCTGCCGATCCCGGCGGCCGTCGATGTCGAGCATGTCCAGAGCGCTGCGCAGATGAAGCAGGCTGTCTTCAAGCACTCCATCGACGTCGACGCGGTCATCATGGCGGCGGCCGTCGCGGACTTCCGGCCGGCTGAAGTCGCCGTTGCCAAGATCAAGAAGGGTGCGGACGAGCCGGAGTCGATCCCGCTCGTCCGGAACGACGACATCCTCAAAGGGCTCGTCGAGGCTCGGACTTCCGGTGAGCTGCCGAGCGGGACGGTCATCGTCGGATTAGCGGCCGAAACCGGAGACGAAAACGGTAGCGTCCTCGACCACGCCCGTGACAAGCTGTCCCGCAAGGGTTGCGACCTTCTGGTCGTCAATGCGGTCGGTGACGGTAAGGCCTTCGAGGTCGACCACAACGACGGGTGGATTCTTTCCAACTCAGGCGGAGAATCGGCACTTGAGCACGGCTCGAAAGCGCTGATGGCAAGTCGGATTCTCGACGAACTCGGGCAGTTGCTGCGGCGATGAGTTTCGTCGCCTACTCTGTGCCGACGAGGGCCTTTTACTACGAACGAAGGATAAGGGAGATCAAGTGAGCGGTCGTCTTTTCACCAGTGAGTCCGTCACCGAGGGGCACCCGGACAAGATCTGTGACGCGATCAGCGACTCGATCCTCGATGCGATGCTCGCGTCGGACCCGAACGCGCGTGTCGCCGTCGAGACCCTCGTGACCACCGGACAGGTTCACGTCGCGGGCGAGGTCACGACCTCGGCCTACGTCGACATCCCGAAGATCGTGCGCGAGAAGGTGCTCGAGATCGGCTACGACTCGTCGTCGAAGGGATTCGACGGCAACTCGTGCGGTGTCAACATCGCCATCGGTGCGCAGTCGCCGGATATCGCGCAGGGCGTCGACAAGTCGCACGAAGCGCGCGTTGAGTCCGCGGAGGACGCCATCGCTGCTCAGGGTGCCGGCGACCAGGGTCTGATGTTCGGTTACGCGACCATCGAGACCCCGGAGCTCATGCCGCTGCCGATCGCGCTCGCGCACCGGCTGTCGCGTCGTCTGACCGAGGTTCGCAAGACCGGCATCCTGCCGTACCTGCGTCCCGACGGTAAGACCCAGGTCACCATCGAGTACCAGGACGACAAGCCGGTTCGCCTGGACACCGTCGTTCTGTCGACGCAGCACGCCGAGGACATCGACCTCGACAACATGCTGACGCCGGACATCAAGTCCCAGGTTGTCGACCACGTTCTCGCGGAGCTGGGCTTGGAAAGCCTGGACACCTCGAACTACAACCTCTACGTCAACCCGACCGGCCGCTTCGTTCTCGGCGGTCCGATGGGTGACGCCGGCCTGACCGGCCGCAAGATCATCGTCGACACCTACGGCGGCATGGCCCGTCACGGTGGTGGCGCCTTCTCCGGCAAGGACCCGTCGAAGGTGGACCGTTCGGCCGCTTACGCGATGCGTTGGGTTGCCAAGAACGCCGTCGCAGCCGGTCTCGCTGACCGCATCGAGGTCCAGGTCGCCTATGCGATCGGCAAGGCCGCTCCGGTCGGCCTGTTCGTCGAGACGTTCGGCACCGAGAAGGTTTCGACCGACAAGATCATCGAAGCGATCAACGCGGTGTTCGACCTGCGTCCGGGCGCGATCATCCGGGACCTCGACCTCAAGCGTCCGATCTACGCACAGACCGCCGCGTACGGCCACTTCGGTCGCACCGACATCGATCTCCCGTGGGAGAACACGGACTGGGCGGAGAAGCTGCGCTCGGCAGCCGGCCTCTGAGCAGCCAAGATGTGACGAAAGCAGCGGCAGGAATCGCAAGAATCCTTCCGCTGCTTTCGCTTTCTCACCTGGATCGCGAGTTCGACTACCTCGTAACGCCTGAGCAAGACGCGGAGGCCCAGCCCGGTGTTCGGGTTCGGGTGCGGTTCGCGGGGCGGCTCGTTGACGGCTACGTGCTCGAACGGGTCGAGGAGTCGACGCACAAAGGGAAGCTCGGGCGGATCGAACGGGTCGTCTCGCCCGAGGTCGTGCTGCCGCCGGCGACGGTCGAGTTGGTGACCGCGGTTGCGAAGCGGTACGCCGGGACGCGTGCGGACGTGCTCCGGCTTGCGATTCCACCGCGTCATGCGCGGGTTGAGGCAGAACCGGTGGCTGTGCCGCCGGCCTTCGATGGTGCTGCGATCGATGGCGGCGGTTGGTCGAAGTACACGCACGGCCCGGCCTTCGTCGATGCGTTGCGTGCCGGGCGGGCACCCCGTGCCGCCTGGCAGGCGGTACCCGGCGAGGATTGGCCGCTGCGGATCGCGGAGCTCTCGGCGACGGTTGCGGCAGCGGGAAAATGCACGGTCGTCGTCGTCCCGGACCAGCGGGACCTCGTTCGGGTTCGGGACGCCTGCACGACGGTTCTCGGTGCCGAACATGTCGTCGGACTGAGCGCAGACCTGGGTCCGGCGAAACGCTATCGCGCCTGGTTATCGGCCGTTCGGGGGAGCGCGACCGTGGTCGTCGGCACCCGAAGTGCCGTCTTCACGCCCGTTCCGGAACTGGGACTCATCGTCATCTGGGACGACGGCGACGACAATCACGCCGATCAACGCGCGCCCTATCCGCATGCTCGGGAAGTGGCGCTGCTGCGGGCCTACCAACGATCCTGCGCGTTCGTCGCTGCGGGGTTCGCTCGGACTGCAGAAGTGCAATCGCTCGTCCAGACCGGCTGGGCGCACGATCTCGTGGCCGAGCGCGCCGTGCTCCGCGAGTACACACCGAAGATTTCTGCCCCGGGTGACAGCGACAAGGCGCTCGAACGCGATCCGCTAGCGCGAGCCATCCGTGTCCCTGCCGTGGCGTTCGAGACGGCGCGCAACACCTTGGCGGCCAATGAACCGGTTCTCATCCAGGTTCCGCGACGCGGTTATGTGCCCACTCTCGCGTGTACAAAGTGCCGGACTCCGGCTCGATGCCGTCGATGCAACGGTCCGTTGTCGCAAGGTAGCCGGGGCCATCTCGAGTGTCGTTGGTGCGGTGTCGGCGACGCCGGGTACCGCTGTCCGACGTGCGGCTCCCAGTCGTTGCGGGCCGTCGTGATCGGAGCAGAACGGACGGCAGAGGAGTTCGGCCGTGCGTTTCCCGGTGCTGCCGTGAACAATTCGGCAGGCAGTGAGGTGCTTTCGAACGTCAAGGGCGGCAAACGGCTGGTCGTCGCGACGATCGGTGCCGAGCCACCGGCCGAGGGCGGCTATGGAGCAGCTCTGCTCCTCGACGGTTGGACGCTGCTTGCGCGTCCTGATCTGCGCGCATCTGAAGAAGCGCTTCGACGATGGATGAACGCGGCCGCGCTCGTGAAGCCTGGGGGACGGGTCATCATCGTGGCCGACCCGGCCGCACCCACCGTTCAGGCATTGATTCGGTGGGATCCGGTCGGGCATGCGGTCAGCCAGCTCGAAGAGCGCACCGAGGTGCGGTTCCCGCCGGCCGCCCGCATGGCCGCGGTGTCCGGAAGTCCGGACGCCCTGGAGTCGTTCATGGCCTCCGCGCAACTGCCCGAGGCGGTCGAGGTGCTGGGCCCGGTGCCGATGAACGGCGAGGGGGAGCGGTTGCTGCTGCGCGTTCCGCGCAACGCGGGAACGGCGCTTTCGAAGGCCCTCGCCGATGCACAGGCCGTCCGAAGTGCGAAGAAGGACGCGGAGTCGGTGCGAGTTCAGGTCGATCCGGTGGATATCGGCTAATTTCAGCCGCTCGCGTTTGAAGTTCACTCCGTTCTGTTCAGCACCGGCACCTTCGAACGCGTGCACACGGCGGCGATTGCAGCGGTGACTAATGGCAACGCAAGAACAACCAGCGCCAGCTGACCCCACGGGATTGCCAGTACATGCCGAGGGCTCATCCCGGACGGCAAGTAGGGGCTCAATTCGGTCAGCGGGTAGGTCACGGCAATGCCGGGCGCGAGTCCGACGACGAATCCCAGAATCGCACCTGCGCCAGCGATGCCCAGCGCTGTCGCGGCCGAGATCGACCGTCGCACAGCGGGACTCGCCCCGACGGCCGACAGTGTCGAAAGATCGGGTCGCGCGTCGGCGAGTGCCAGAAACGTTGCCGTCAGCGCACCGGCGAACATGAGCACCGTTGCGGCAACGAGGAGCAAACCCCGAATCATCTGCGAACTGGCGGACGCTTGGTACCCACGCTCGACGCTGAACGATCCCGGTGCTCCCAAAAGCATGCCGATGTCCTCTTCGACCGTCTTGTCGATCTCTGCAGGGGCACGCACGAGTAGTGCGGAAGGCGCCGACGCGACGCCCATCTTGTCTGCCAACGTCGGCGCCAGAATGGCTGATGCAAGGAAAGTCTGGTTCGAATGGATCACGATGATTGACGCGTCCGCTTCCGACTGTGTCACGACGTCGTTCACTCCGAACAAGACGGGGTTCGGACCCCGGAACGTCAGCTCGAGGCGGCTACCTTGTGTCACGTGGGGAAGGGAGTCCGCGGCGAACACGACCGCGCCACCCGCGCTGAGGGCGGCGTTCGCCCGCTTGCGTTCTGCCTCTGAGAGGCGGAGCGCCGTCGGTACCGACGGTTCGATCAACAAGCCCCCGGAATTGGGGAAGGGCACCGGCGTCGCCCCGTCTACGGCGACTTGGATTACGAAACGGTTCTGCCGCGCGACGTCCTCGCGATAGATTTCCTCGAACTGTGCTCCGGGAATGTGATCGGCGATCACCTTCCGCGCGTTGTCCCAGCCGTTCGCATACACGACGCCGACGCCAGACTCGACGGTCTGCACGTAACCGTAATCGCGGCGGTCCTGCTCCTGGTTGGTCGTCATCCCGATCGAGGCCGCGACGAATCCCGCAACGGTTGCGGCAACCGCGCTGATCGCGGGAACAGTCCGCATGCGATGGCGGGCACCGTCACGCGCCGCGAAGCGGAGCGGCAGTACGAGTCGGTGAGCAATTCGCCCCGCGAGTGCCACCAGGAGTGGAACGACCAGAGCCATCCCGATCACGCACAGCACGGTTCCGATGGCGATGGTGAGGTCATTCTCCGCATGATGCAGCCGGGAGAAGGTCACCGCGACACCGATCGCAATGATCACGACGCCTGCAATCGGCAGTCTCGTCGGCATCGACAACCGCTCCCGCCGACCTGCAATGACGGCGGCAGCATCCTGCCGTGCAAGGGCTCTGGCCGGGATCATTGCAGCGGCGACCGCAGAAGCTGTCCCAAGTGCGGCAATGATCGCTATCCAAGTCCATGGCACATCCCATGGACCGAACGGGTTGGACATGAACTTCTGAGCCACGGGCTGAAATAGTGCCTCCAACCCCAGCCCAAAGGCGACTCCAGCGAGTGACCCGACCACCCCGACGACAAGTCCCGCGGCGAGAACGACAGCCCGCACCTGCGAGGGAGTTCCCCCTGCTGCAGAAACCAGTGCCAGAGTCCGAACCTGTCGTCGAGCGCCCACCGCCATCGCCGGCCCGGCGAGCAGAACCGTCTCGATGAGAATCATCGCGGCAACGGTTCCAGCCACGGCATAGAAAGAGTCGTCGATGGGCCAGGAAACGGCGCGGGTTGCGGGTGCGTCCGGTGAATCTGCGAGGACTGCGCGCGACAGCACGGTGACACCATGCTGATTCAGTTGTTCGACTTGCGACCATGACACCGGCCCGCCACCCACCAGCCACTTGTGTTGGAAGGCGCCGAAGTCCTGACCAAAGGAACCGGGGAAGGCAACCGCGTTCAGTCCGCCGTTTCGGTCCGCACGGTCGGCAACACCGACGACGTGCAGCACCCTGGTTTCGCTGCTGACTGCCGCCTGAACCTCGATGTCGCGTCCGACCCGAGCGCCGGCATCCGCCAACTCGCGACTCACCGCAATTTCATCGGTGCTGCGTGGATACCGCCCTTCGACGAGCGGAAAGAGCCCGTTACTGAGTGGGTTGTCGGCATCGACTTCCGTGATCTCGAACTGGCCGTGCGATTGTCCGGCGCGAAACCACGCCGAATCCTGCCGCATCGGAGTCGCCGGTCGATCTCCGATGAGCGCCGGGACATCGGGCTCCTCGAGCCCAGGTGGCTGTCCGGTGCGGGGGTCTATCGTCAGCGGGTGCTCGGCTTGCTGCCAGCCCTCGCGCGGGTCGGGCCGCTGCGTTATCGGATCAAGCCCGGGATAAGTCGTGACGAGCGCGTCGGCCGTTCCCAGGAAGCGCTCGATGGCCTCCGTCCCGCTGATCTGTTCGGTCTTGTAGAAGACTGCGAATGCTGTCACCACCATGACCGGCATGGCGATCATCACCAGCACGATCAGGCTGGTTGCCCGGTGCTTCAAAGCATCTCGCCACGCGATTCGCATTGCGGTACGCACGGGTCACCGCCCCGCTTCGGCCGCGAGGATGCCTGCCGCAGCTTTGGTCTCGTCGACGATCTGGCCGTCACGCAAGAACACCACGCGGTCCGCCCACCCCGCGTGGCGGGCCTCATGCGTCACCAGCAGCGCGGACGCCCCGGCGTCACAGCGCGCGCGAAGCAGTTCGAGCACTTCGTCGCCACCGAGTGTGTCGAGTGCGCCGGCGGGTTCGTCCGCGAGAATCACTCGGCGCTCGCCGACGATGGCGCGAGCAATGGCGACGCGCTGCTGTTGACCGCCTGACATGTCGTCCGGAAATCGCTTCGCCAGGTGATCGACGCCAACCGCTTCGAGCGCGGCCAGAGCCTCCCGGCGCGCGTGCTTCACCGAAACTCCCGACAGTTCGAGTGGGAGCGCGACGTTCTCGACCGCGGTGAGAGCGGGGATCAGATTGTAGGACTGGAATACGTAGCCGACGAATGTGCGGCGCAGTTTCGCGCGGCCGGCGACGCTCAGTTGCGCAACATGCATGCCTTCGACCTCGACGGTCCCCGTCGTCGCGGTGTCGAGACCACCGGCGATATTCAGCAGCGTTGACTTGCCGGAACCGGACGGTCCCATGACCGCCACCAACTCGCCGGTACCGACGGTCAGTGACACGCCACGAAGGGCATGCACCTGGGCGTCTCCGGCGCCATGCACCTTGGTCACGTCCCGGAGCTGAAGCACGCTCACTTTTGTCCCTTTCCAGAATTCTTTGCCGATTGCCGCACACGGGCTTCGCAATGGTCCAGCCACCGAACCTCGGCTTCAGCGGCGAAAATCAGGGAGTCGAGGACCAGACTCCAGGCCAAGTCGGGTGCAGTTTTCGATGCTTCGACCCGCTTGAGTCGCGTGTGGTTCTGGAGGGCAACGAGGGTCGCGGTGCGTTGGCGTTGCAAGATGTCCGTCACGTCGACGCCGGGCATCGTCACCGCGATCGCGATCTTCATCGCGAGCTCGTCACGCGGCGGTTGGCCGCGGTCAACCGGTACCAGGAACCACTCATCGACCACGGTCCGACCGGCGTCAGTGATGCGGTAATTCGCGTGCCCCTCGCTGTCCTCGCCAAATCCTTCGACGAGGCCATCCCGCTCCAGCCGATTGAGAGTCGTATAGACCTGGCCGATGTTGAGTGGCCAGGTGCTCCCGGTTCGACGTTCGAACTCGACTCTCAGCTGGTAGCCGTACATCGGCTCCTGCGCCAGAAGCGCCAGCAACGAATGTTTCACGGACATACTGAGTATGTATACCCGGTATGTAGTTGGACGTCGACGGCGACACCGCGAACGCACAGCTAATTCCGCGCTTCCCGACGTCTCCTCTGCTCCGCCGGGTCGGGATAGGGCACGGCCGCGATGAGCCGCTTCGTGTACACGACCTGCGGGTTGTGGACGATCTCGTCCCGGGTGCCGAGCTCGACGATCTTGCCGAGGTTCATCACGGCAATGCGGTCGGCCAGCATTTCCACGACGGCGAGGTCGTGGCTGATGAACACACACGCGAAACCGTGCTCGCGTTGGAGTTCTTGGAACAGGTCGAGCACCTTGGCCTGCACCGATACGTCAAGCGCCGACGTCGGTTCATCGGCAACGAGGAGGCGAGGTTCGAGCGCCAGCGCGCGTTCGATTCCGACGCGCTGACACTGCCCGCCGGACAGTTCATGCGGGTACCGATTCCGAAACTCGCGTTGCAGTTGCACGCTGTCGAGCAATTGCTCGACCTTTCGTGCGAGCTCTCGCCCACGGAGCTTGCGATGCAAGTAGAGCGGTTCGCCGATCGACTCCCCGACGGGAAGCCTCGGATTGAGCGATGAGGCAGGGTCCTGGAACACGATCCCGATCTTGTCGCGCACACTCCGGAGCGCGTTCGGGTTCTTCATGTCGATGCCAGCCAACTCGAGCCGACCTTCGGTGACGGGCATGAGCCCCACCACGGCGCGACCGACGGTGGTCTTGCCCGATCCGGATTCCCCGACAAGTCCGAGCACTTCACCTTCGCCGACACTGAAGCTGATTCCATCGACGGCTCGGAAAGCCTGTTGACTCATGCGCTTGGGGTATTCGAGGACGAGGTTCTCGGCCATGAGAACGGGATCTCGCTTTGGCAGCGCGGCACGCGCCAACACCGTCCCGAAGTGCGGCACCGCGGCCAGCAGTTGGCGTGTGTACTGATGCTGTGGGTTGCCGAAAATCGAGGGCGCCGTGCCGACCTCGACGATGCGCCCGTCCTTCATGACTACGATTCGATCCGCGATGTCCGCGACGACTCCCATGTCATGGGTGATCAGGATGATTCCCGCGGATATTCGGGTCCGTAGGTCGTGAAGCAGCGTGAGAATCTCGGCTTGGACCGTGACGTCGAGCGCGGTGGTCGGCTCATCGGCAATGAGAAGGCTCGGCTCACAGGCGAGCGCTTGGGCGATCATCGCGCGCTGGCGCTGCCCTCCGGACAACTGATGCGGGAAGGCATGGAAGCGACGTTCGGGCTCACGGATCTCGACGAGTTTCAAGAGCTCGACGGCTCGATCGTGTGCTTGCTTCGGCGACAGACTGAAATGCGCCTGCAGCGTTTCGACAATCTGAAACCCGATCGTGTAGACGGGATTCAAGGCGGTCCCCGGGTCTTGGAAGATGACCGCGACCTCTTTGCCACGGACCGCGCGCAGGGCGGATCCGTGCAGGCCGATGAGCTCTTTGCCGTTGAGTTCTGCACTGCCGCTGACTCGCGCGTTGCGCGGTACGAGGCCCACGAGCGACATCGCGGATTGCGTCTTGCCCGCCCCGGATTCACCGACGATGGCGACGACCTCGCCCCGATTCACGGTGTAGCTGAGGCCGACGGCCGCCGGTGTCCAGGTGCCGTCGACAAAGAAATCGACTTCGAGGTTCTCGACTTTCAGCAGCGGGTTGGTCATCGCTTGAACCTCAACATCGCCATCCGGCGTGCGGACGGCAGTCGCTGCTGGCGAGGGTCGAACGCATCGCGGAGGCCGTCGCCGACGAAGTTGACCGACAGTGCAAGCACGATGATGAAGGACCCAGGCCACCAGAACAGCCACGGCCGGGTCGAGAACGCCGCCTGGTAGTCGGAGATCATCTTGCCGAGCGAGATGTCGGGTCCCGAGATTCCGAAACCGAGGAAGCTCAAACCGGTCTCCAGCAGCACTGCGGCCGCCATGAGCAGCGTCGTGTTGACGATGATCACGCCCATCGCATTCGGCAGTAGATGCTTCCGGATGATCCGGAACCCACTCGCCCCAGCGACCCGCGCGGCGTCGACGAACTCTCGTTCGCGAAGCGTGAGGAACTCACCCCGGACGAGTCTGGCGAGTGTTGTCCAGAAGATGAGGCCCAAAGCGACGGCCAACGCGGTGGGGCCGTTCGACTGGACGAGTTTGCCCAGTACGGCACCGACGACGATCACCGGAAAGGTGATGACGAGGTCCGTGAACCGCATGAGCGCGTGGTCGACCCAGCCGCGGTAGTAACCGGCAATCGCCCCGACCGTGATGCCCATCGCGCACGCGACGACACTCAGGACGACCATTACGTAGATCGAGGTCTGAACACCTTTCATGGTCAGCGCGAAGACGTCGTGGCCGACGACGTCTTGCCCGAACGGATGGTCGCGGGTGGGACGGCCACCGTTCTCGACGGCCAGCAGCGCGGTGTGGTCGTATTTCCACCATCCCGGGATGTGCCAACCCGCGACCTGCACGCCGACCGACGAATAGCTCACGATGACGATGAGCAACACGACGAACAACCCCACCATCGCGGCCCGATGCCGGATGAATCGGTGGAAGACGAGTTGCCCTTCGGATTGTGGCTTCATGCGTTCACCCGAATTCGGGGATCGAGCACGGCATAGAGCACGTCGGCGACGATGTTCGCGACGACGGCAAGAATGCCGACGATGAGGACGTACGCCATCACGGTGTCCTGGATGTTGTTGCGCAATGCATCGACGAACAGTCGGCCCATTCCGTACCAGCCGAAGATCGTCTCGGTG
Organism: Nocardiaceae bacterium; assembly: GCA_021372355.1. GTDB lineage: Bacteria > Actinomycetota > Actinomycetes > Mycobacteriales > Mycobacteriaceae > Smaragdicoccus. Next base: position 30,815 of record JAJFUQ010000037.1, read on the forward strand.
AAGATCGCTCCGCCGATGACCGTGATGATGTCGACCGGAACGATCGACGCGAGCGGAAGCAGGGCATTCCGAAACGCGTGTCGCATGACGACGGTCCGTTCGGTGAGTCCCTTGGATCGGGCCGTGCGGATGTAGTCCTGGTTCATGACCTCGAGCATCGACGCGCGCGTGTACCGCGTATAGGCCGCGAACTGGATGAGCACGAGCGTGACCGTCGGCAGCAGAAGGTGCGTGAGGGTGTCCAACGTATGGATCCAGAAACTGCCCGCCAGGTTCGGAGTATGCGAACCCAGAGTCGCGATCGGTCGGCCCTTGATCTGCGGATTGTGGACGTAGGCGTACCACGATTGCATCAGGCGGTCGGCGAACAGGAACAGTGCGACGACGAATGCGGTGAGCGCTGCGGTGCGAGCCGAGCGCACCGGATCCGGGCCGCGCCAGGCGAGGCCAACGCAGATGCCGACAACCACCGCGAGCCCGGCCAGACCCAGGATAAGCGGCCACGATACGGCTACGGAATTCCACAAGGCGAGCATTGGGTAGTAGAGCGCGATGCCGATGACCGCGACGCTGACCGAGGAGTAAAGGGCCCGCCGGTTGCGAAGTCCGGTCGTAAGCGCAGTGATTCCGAAGGCTGCACCAAGCGCTGAGAGCGCCAGCACGAGCAGATCCAACGGGCCGCCGCGGCTCGGGCGCTCGAAGAAGTCTCGCGCGTTGGCGTACAGGCAGAGGCCGACCACCAGGGCGAATGCGACGCCTCCGGTACGGAGCCGTCGGCTCGCGGGACCACCGAGCGCGGCACTCACGATCACGCCGGCCGTCACCCCGGCACCCGCGATCACCCAGACCGAGATGTGTGGATCGCCGAGAAAGTCGTTGAAGTCGATCGCGAGGTAGTACTTCGCCAACACCGCGACCCAGAAAGTCGGCAGTGAGAACAGCAGGAACGAGACGAAGGTGATCGAGTAGTCGAAGCCGGAGTACTGGCGAAGTGCACTGACCAGACCGACCGCCACACCGAACACGATCGCCAACGCCGTCGCCGCGAGGACCAGCTGAAGCGTGGTCGCGATCGCCCCCGATAGTTGGTCGGTGACCTGCTGATTCTTTTCCCAGTCGACGCCGAGGTTGCAGCGCCCGTACAGGCATCCGGCAGCGCCTTTGAGCCAGTCCCAGTAGCGCGTGATGACGGGCTCGTCGAGGTGCAGGCGCGCGGTGAGAGCGTCGATTTGCTGCTGCTTGTTCGGTGCCGTGCTGCCTTGGAACTTCTGCAGCGGGTTGATCGCCGCAGCGACCAGGTAGTACATGATCAAGGACGAGATGAGCACCACGAGCGCCGACGTGATGAGGCGCTTGGCGAGAAAGGTGAACATCTTCAGGTCCCCGGCTTCGTGGTCAGGGAATGGTCCAGTTCCAGAAGCCGTAGAAAAGGGTCGGCGCCACAACCGCCGGGTCGACGTTGTCGACCCGATCCTTCTTTCGGATCGTCACCGCTGGGTACTGGTAGATGGTCAGGCTGGTCGCGTCACTGAACAGCAAGGTGTCGATCTTCTTTCCCAACGCAACCTGACCGTTGACGTCGGTGGTGCGACCCATCTCGCCGAACAGCCGGTCGACCTCCGGGTTGGAGTAGCCCTGGAAGTTGTTGCCGCCCTGCGAGGAGTACGTCGCGGCCGCTTCGGCCAAGGCCGTCGAGCCCGACTGCCACGAGAAGAGCACGCTGTCGTACGTGCCGTCGCCGAGCTTCTCGCTCCAGTCCGCGCTCCGCGCATTGATGAGATGGAATCCCGCCTCGGCGAGCGTCCGTTCGTAGATGAGGTAGGCCGCTTCGCCTCGAGGGCTGTCCTTGGCGTACATCACGCGGACGTCGATGGGCGTTGACACTCCGGCCTGCTGCAGAAGGGCCAGCGAGGCCTTCGGGTCCGCGTTCGCGTACGCCGAGCTGCCGTTCACGCGCACTGCGTCGGCGTAGGCCGGAAGTTCGGGGGAGAACATGAACGAATTGCGAACCTGGGCAACGGGAAGGACGGGTTTGACCAGCTTGTCGACGATCTCCTGCCGCGGGAAGCTGCGCAGGAAAGCCTGTCGGACGAGCTTGGCCTTCGCGGCATCGCCGCCGTACGTCGCCGGATCGAACGGACCTTGGTTGTTGAGCACCAGATCGATATGCGTATACGAACTCTGGGTTCCGGTCCGGACCTCGACTCCGTTGAGGTTCTTCGCGGCGTTCACGAGGTCCTCGGTGGCGGGAACGGAAATGAGGTCTAGTTCCCCGTTCTGCAGGGCCTGAACCTGTGCCATCGGGTCGGGGTTGAATCGCACGGTCAACGTGTCGACCTTGGTCTCCCGCATTCCGTGGTAGTCGGGGTTCTTCGTCAGCGTCGCGTATTGGTTTTCGACGAGGTTCGTCAGCAGGTAGGCGCCGTTCGACAGGTAGAGCGACGGGTCTGCGGGAAGCGACGTGAAGTCGAAGCCGGTGTTCCAGAAGGTGGCGATCTTCTGCAGAGCTACCTTGTCCCGGCCCTGAATCGCCTTGATGAGAGCCTCTTTCGCCTGCCGGGCGTCCGTCAGGCCGAGCGCATGCATGGCGGTGACATGCGCTGGGATGATCGCGCCGATAGACGACATGTCGAGTTCCCAATCAGCCCAGGGATGGTCGTAGACAAGGGTCAGGGACTTGCCGTTGCCGGAGATCTTCGGAGTGGCGGTGACGAGCGAAAGTCCTTGCCCCGGTACGTATGCGGCAGCATCGAAGAAGACCTCGGACGCGGTGTTGTCGGGCTGGCCCGTCGCCTTGTCCCGGTGCACCTGGTCGGCCGCGACAGTGTTCAATCGGCCACTGACAGCGCCCCACTCGAGGAGGAGATCGGCGGCGTCCACCGGTGTCCCGTCCGACCACTTGGTCGCGTCGTTGACCGTGTACTTCACGACCAGTGGGCTGTCGCTGACCTTCTGATACGTGCCGAAGGTTTCGTCCTTCGTGAGTTTCGAATCCGCCGTGTAGTAGTTGAAGCTCCCGTTCATCAAGTACTGGATGTTCGCGTTCACCACGTTGTTGCCGTTGGTGGTGTTGGCGTTGTACGCGTAGAAGGCCTGTTCCCACGCGGTTGTCAGGGATGATTTCCCGCCGTCGCGAGCGTCGTCATCGGGATTGGAGATCGAACACGCGGGGATCGCAAGGAGCAGGCAGAGGATGACCACAAAACGACCGCGCATTGAACTGCCTTGCTGGCGAAAAACCGAGTCTCACTTGATCGTAGGGCGATGAGTAGGGCCACACTCCGAATGCGCGCGATTGAGCGCGCGTGACGCCGATTGCCTGCTACGTCGTCCGGAAATTCAGTGCGACACCATTCATGCAGTAGCGCAGCCCCGTGGGTTGGGGACCGTCGGTGAACACGTGGCCCAGGTGCCCTCCGCACCTTCGGCAGAGAACCTCGGTCCGGGTCATGAAGAAGCTGTTGTCCGGCCGTTCGATCACGGCGTTGTCCAGCGGCTGCCAGAAGCTCGGCCAGCCGGTGCCGCTGTCGAATTTCGTGCTCGAGGAGAACAGGTCGAGGGCACATCCGGCACAGGTGAAGATCCCGGTGCGGTGCTCGTCGTTGAGGGGGCTGGTGAACGGCCGCTCGGTGCCCGCCTTGCGCAGCACGTCGTATTGGTCGGCCGTGAGGATTCGGCGCCATTCCGCGTCCGTGTGGCTGACCTCGAAGGGAGACTTCGTTGACTCATTGGAATACCGGATGTCCGGTGATGAGCCACATGCCACGAGCAGCCCGAGTAGGGCAGCACCGCCCAGAATGCTGCGCCGGGGGATCGGTCCCATGCTTGGCGAAATGGTCATAACTCGACGCTACGAGCGATGTGCGTCTGCAGGTCTTACCGAAGGGTGACGTTCGGCCTTCGGCCTTCGATCGAATGCCCGAATCGCGGGACACTGGAGACATGGAGGAAACCCGGTTTCGGGCTCCGACAATTCGGAGGATCTTGATGGCGGTCGCCGGCCTCGGTGCACTGGCCGTCGTCCTCGCGATGTGCACCGGCGTCGTTCCCGGCCTCGAGCGCGTGGTCAACGAAAAGGTGGCGAGCACGATCCCGGCACCGGTCCTCGATGAGCCGCCGCAGGCCGCCGGAACGTCGGAGACCGTGGTGCTGGCCGGCGGCTGCTTCTGGGGCGTTCAAGGTGTGTATCAGCACGTGAAAGGCGTCACCGAAGCCCTGTCCGGATACGCCGGCGGCGACGCGGAGACCGCGAAATACGAAACTGTCGGCACCGGAACGACTGGTCACGCGGAGTCGGTGCGGATCACCTTCGATCCCAGCCAAGTGACGTTCGGGCAGTTACTTCAGATCTTCTTCGGTGTCGTGCACGATCCGACGGAACTCGATCGCCAAGGACCAGATACCGGCACCCAATACCGTTCGGCGATCTTCGTTCAGAACGAAACCCAGCAACGCGTCGCCGACGCGTACATCACGCAGTTGACCGACGCGAAGGTCTTCTCCGGCCCGATCGTCACGCGCATCGAGCCGAACGCGAGTTTCTTCCCCGCCGAGCGATACCACCAGGACTATCTGAACTCGAACCCCTGGAACCCGTACATCGTGGTCAACGACATTCCCAAGGTGAAGGCGCTGCGGGCCTATTTCCCGGGCCTGTATCGCGAGGAGCCGGTTCTGGTGGCCTGATCAGGGCTTGGCAAACCCCGCCTTGGCGAGCACTGCCTGGCCGACCGGGCCGGTGACGAGTTCGATGAACTCCTCCGCGGCTTTCTTGTTCTTCGAGCTGGTCAGCAGGCAGATCGGGTAGGTATTGGCGGCGTCCTTGGCCTCGGGAAACTCGACGGTGAACACCTTGGCGCCCGCGCCCTTGGCATCGGTGACGTAGACGAGGCCGGCGTCCGCCTGGCCCGTGGTCACCTTGTTGAGCACGTCGCTGACGTTCTGCTCCTCGCTGACTGGCCGGACATCGACACCAGTCGCGGTCTCGATCTTCTGAGCCGCCGAACCGCACGGAACCTGCGGCGCGCATTCGACAACGAGCAGGTCCGGGTTCGCGAGATCCGCGAAGGACTTGATGTTCTTCGGGTTGTCCGGCCCCGTGACGATCACGAGCGTGTTCTTGGCGAAGTTGGTCGGGTCACCGACAACGAGGCTCGCGGCCTTCACCTTGTCCATGTTCTTGGTGTCCGCCGAGGCGAAGACGTCCGCGGGCGCACCGTTGGTCAGCTGGGAAACGAGGTCCGATGAACCGGCAAAGCTGAAGTCGACCTTCGCGCCCGGGTGGTCCTCCTCGAACCGCGCTCCGAGTTCGGTGAACGTCTTCTTCAGTGACGAGGCGGCGAAGACCGTCAGGTGGGCCGGGGCGGTCGCGGTGGTGGCCTCGGACTTCGTCGACGTGTCGGATCCGGAGCATCCAGCGACGAGAGAGACAGTCGCAAGCACGGCGACAGTCGAGGCGATGAGCTTCACGAGACTCCGATCATGCGGATAATGACGCGCTATTGGTCCGCATTCACGGATATTTGCGGCAAATCTAGCCTATCGCTCGCGTTCCAATAACTCCGCCTTGTCAACGATGCGTTGGCGATATATCGTTAATGCATCGCAAGAACATCTACGAAAGGAGAATGAGATGTTCGAACATCACCATGCGCATCATCAGTTGCGCGGCGAACTTCGCCGCGAGTTCCGCGGCGGTTTTGGCGGCGGCTTCGGCCCGGGATTTGGTCCAGGGTTTGGCCCCGGATTTGGTGGATTCCCCGGCCCGCCTGGGCCGGGACGTCGTGGCGGCCCGGGTCGGCGAGGACGGGGTCGCCGCGGCGACGTTCGGTCCGCGATCCTGCTGCTGCTCAGCGAGGGGTCGTTGCATGGCTACGACCTCATTCAGAAGATCGGCGAGCGCAGCGACGGGCTGTGGCGCCCGAGTCCGGGTTCGATCTACCCGGCGCTGTCCGCGCTCGAGGACGAGGGTTTGATAACGCTCGATCGTCGTGAGGGTCGCAAGTACGCGACGCTCACTCCGGAAGGGGAAGCGCTCGTACGCGATCGCGGCGAGGAAATCGGCGATCCGTTCGCTGATGCGAAGTCCGGCGTATCGGACGAGGCTCTCGATCTTCGCGATCTGGTCGGCCAGCTGCATGGCGCGGTCTTCCAGGTGGCTCGCGCGGGCACCCCTGACCAGGTGAAACGAGCGGGTGACGCGCTGGCTGAAGCGCGCCGTTCGATTTACCGGATTCTCGCCGAGGATGACGAAAGCGGCGAGCGCTAGGGACTTAAGTCCATCATTTCGACTACAAGTGAAACAAATTTCCCTCTAGTCACACACGCAACTCCAGCCCATGCGGTTACATATTCGTTGTGTCCCGAATTGATAACAGTTCATGCAGGGTTGCACGCCGGCTGGTAACCGCGGCGGCAGCCGTATCCGCGCTGTTAACTGCACCATCGCTGGCGATTGCCGCACCCGGCAATCCGTCTGCGCTGACTACCATCCCCACGTTGTCGGGACCGACGCAGACGGTCCACGGCTACGCCACCGCCTACGCGAAGAAGCACCCCGGGTCGGTACCACCCGGGGTAAACAACTTCTCGTGTACGCCGGACGCGAATCACCCCTCCCCGGTGATCCTCGTCCATGGGACGGACTCCGACGCCTACAGTGACTGGGCCCTCTTTGCCCCCAAACTCGCCGCTGCCGGGAACTGCGTTTATGCGCTGAACTACGGCTCGGTGGAGGGTTCAGACACTTATGGCGTCGGAGACATCCACCTCAGTGGAAAGCAGCTGTCGGGCTTCGTGCAGAAGGTTCGCAGCGCCACCGGCGCCGCGAAAGTCCAGCTCGTGGGCTATTCGCAGGGGGCCAACGTCACTCGCTACTACGTGAACAAGCTGGGTGGCTCGCAGTACGTCAAGACCTGGATCGGCCTCGCTTCGCCGAGTTACGGCGGCGACCTCTACGGTGCCATTCCGGTCATCAAGGCCGTCGGCGCCGAGAAGCAGGTGTCCGAGATGTTCCCGATCGCGCTGCAGCAGCAGGCCGAGGGCTCGGACTTCATCAACGAACTGAACTCGCCCAGCGACACGGTTCCCGGCGTCGACTACTGGACGATCGGCAGTACCGTCGACGAACGCATCACGCCGAACGAAAACCAGGCCCTCCGCGGCAAGGGGGCGCACAACGTTCTCATCCAGGATCTGTGCCCGGAGAACATGTCCGGCCACATGCAACTGCCGTACGACCCGTTTGCCCAGCAGTTGATGTTCAACATTCTGAGTCGGGCGGACGCACAGACGCCGAACTGCGTCGATGTCCCGTTCGGTACCGGCATTCCCGAAGTGATGGCGACGTCGAACTAGTCAGGCTCCCCGGCCGGTCGTGAAATCGGCATCCGGCCACCACACCTTCAGCAGGTCGGAGATCGTGGTGTCCGTCTGCGCCACGATGAACAGGTACTTCGACCGATCCTGAGCATCGAACGTCACGACGAAGCACGCCGCATCTGGACAGGTCCCGACCCGCACGGTCGCCGACGTGCCGTCCTCGATCGTTGCTCGATTGTCCGGACCGAGGGCTCTCGACTTCAGAAAGTCCTGCACGGCAGGGCCGTTCGGGAAGGCGATCGCCTGGAAGAGGACGTCGTCGCGGTCCCGGCAGCCGAGTGATCGAATCGCGGTGGGCGGCGCTTCGGCGATACCGCAGCGAGCGCCGTGGTATCCGCGACCGGTCGGTGTCGCCGGCAGGATCGACGGGAAGGTTCGAACAGTCTGTTCTGACTTTGCGTCCCATCCGCGGGACGAAGCATGCGCAGGAGCGGCCAGACCCGTGGCGAAAACACACGACATCGCGGCGGCGAGGCCCGCGCGCGACAGGGGCGTAGTCATGGTGCCAAACCCCCTGCAGTACAGCTGAACTGCAATGTTACGGACGGTTCGAGATCTTGTACGCGGGATTCTTAGACTGGTAGTGCGCCCCCGAAGGTGGGGAGTAGTTGAGGAGAACTCGTGCGACTCGTCTTCGCGGGCACGCCTGCCCCCGCCGTGCCGTCGTTGCAGCGGTTGATCGAATCGCAGCACGAGGTCGTCGGTGTGGTCACGCGACCCGACACCGTGGCAGGACGAGGACGGAAAGTCGTGCGATCACCGATCGGCACACTGGCCGACGAGCACGGGATTCCGGTGCTTCAGCCACGTCGAGCGAGTGACCCGGAATTCGCCGATCAGCTGAAAGAACTTGCACCGGATTGCTGCCCGGTCGTTGCCTATGGGGCGCTTCTGCCGCAGTCCGTACTGGACATTCCGCCGTTGGGCTTGGTCAATCTGCACTTCTCGGTTCTGCCGGCCTGGCGCGGCGCGGCCCCGGTACAAGCCGCAATCGCCGCCGGTGATGAGTTCACCGGCGCGTCGACGTTTCAGATCGTCAAGGAACTCGACGCCGGACCGGTGTTCGGCGTCATGACCGAGCGCATTCGGCCCACGGATACGTCCGGTGACCTGCTCGAACGTCTCGCTGGCGAAGGCGCCGAACTGCTCGTCCAGACGATCGACGCGTTGGCGACGGGTGCATTGCAGGCTGTCCCGCAGTCGGCTGACGGGGTGTCGTATGCGCCCAAGGTCACCGTCGAGTCGGCACGCGTCCGGTGGGATCACCCGGCGCTCGCCGTCGACCGCCAGATTCGTGCCGTGACTCCGGCACCGGGAGCGTGGACCGAGATCGGTGACCTCCGCGTGAAGGTCGGCCCTGTGCAGATCTCGACCCATTCGTTGAACCCGGGACAAGTCGAGGTCCGCAAGGACGGTGTCTTCGTCGGCACCGCGACGACCGCCGTTCGTCTCGGCGACGTTCAGCCGCAGGGCAAGCGACTGATGGCCGCTCTCGATTGGGCTCGCGGAGCCCGACTGGGTGAGGGGACTGTCGCACAGTGAGCAAACCACCTCGCCAGAGTCCGCCCGATCCCGTCCGTGAGGTCGCCCGCGATGTTCTCCGGGCCGTCCGAGAACGTGACGCGTACGCCAACCTGGTGCTGCCCAAGATGCTCACCGAGCGGGGGATCACCGGTCGCGATGCGGCTTTCGCGACCGAGATCGCCTACGGCGCCTGTCGCGCACAAGGCTTCCTCGACGCGGTCATCGAAAAGGCGGCCGGCCGATCGACCAGTGCGATCGACGGCAAAGTGCTCGACGTGCTGCGGATCGGGGCATACCAGTTGCTGAGAACCCGCACCGGCGCGCACGCCGCAGTGGCGACGTCCGTGGATCTCGTTCGATCCGAATCGGGCCGTGGTGCGGCCGGTTTCGCCAACGCCGTGCTCCGGCGCGTGAGTGAGAAGACTCCCGAGCAGTGGATTGATGCGCTCGCCACCACCGACCCGTTGGACCGGCTCGCGGTCGAGTTCGCGCATCCGCGGTGGATCGTCGATTCGTTCGCGGCCACGCTCGGCGGTGACGAACTTCGCGACGCTCTCGCTGCCGTCGACGCTCGTCCGAAAGTGCACCTCGTTGCCCGACCCGGTGCGATCAGTCGCGAGGACCTTCTCGTTGAGACCGGTGGGCTTCCGGGCCCGTATTCGCCGTTCTCCGTGCACCTCGATGGCGGTGACCCGGCGGCCTTCGAGTCGGTCCGAAACGGCGCCGCCGCGGTGCAGGACGAAGGCAGCCAGTTGATCGCGATCGCCCTCGCCGACGCGCCGCTCACCGGCAGCGACTCCGGCCGCTGGCTCGACCTGTGTGCTGGCCCGGGCGGGAAAGCAGCGCTGCTCGGTTCGATCGCAGCACAACGTAAAGCGCACGTCGACGCGGTAGAGCAGTCGAAACACCGTGCGGAACTCGTGCGGAAAGCAGTCGCAGGACTGCCCGTCGACGTTCTTGTCGCCGACGGGCGGGCCACCGGCTTCAAACCGGGTTTCGACCGGGTTCTCGTCGACGCACCGTGCACGGGCTTGGGCGCGCTTCGCCGTCGACCCGAAGCGCGGTGGCGGCGTACCGAGAAGGATGTCGCGGATCTGGTTAGGCTGCAGAAGCAACTGCTGGCGGCGGCCGTCGGTCTGGTGCGTCCCGGCGGCGTCGTCGTGTACTCGACGTGCTCGCC
>JAJFUQ010000076.1 GCA_021372355.1 Nocardiaceae bacterium
AATACGCAAAAGACGCTGCTTGTCGACGCGGCGAACGATGCCGACGTTCTGCTCTCGGCGATCGCCGACAATGCGCCGGATGGTCTAGAACTCATCGTGACGACGCATCGTCATTTCGTCCATGTCCAGGCACTCAAGAAAATTGCTGGCCAGACAGGCGCGCTGACGGCAGCACACCCGCTCGACGCACCCGAACTGCCGGTCGCGCCCGATCGATTACTCGAAGACGGCGATGTCATCGAACTGGGTGATCTGAAGATCGGGATCATCCACTTGCAAGGGCACACGCCCGGTTCGGTCACGCTGGTCATCGAGGACAACGCCGGTGGGACGCACTTGCTGACGGGAGATTCACTGTTCCCCGGCGGAGTCGGAAAGACCTGGTCTGCCGCTGACTTCGTCCAACTCATTGGCGATGTGGAACGGAAGATCTTCGATCGATTCCCGGACAACACGGTTGTTTATCCCGGGCACGGATTACACACGACATTGGGAGTCGAACGGCCGCATCTCAGCGAATGGCGGGCTCGCGGCTGGTAGTCACATCGCAAAAGGTAGCGAGCAGGTTCTCCTGACGTCGTCGACCTCAATGTGACTCACGTCAAGTCGGCGACGACACTGCGGACGTGTACCTCAACGACAGCGGAATGATGGCCAACCACGTCGAAGGGCGCGATCCGTGGGATCTGCTCGTCAGCGGTGCACGCGCAGCAGGATGGGTCATCCTGCCCACCGGATGCCCAACCTTAGTGACCGACACTGAACAGTTTGCTCACCTTCCCGAGGCACTCCAGGAAGGCGCGGTCTTGGTGACTACAGGCGCAGAACTTCTTGCCGTCATCGAGGCGGCGTAGGTCGGCTATTGCCCGTTGACCGGCCGCTTGCGTACCGAAACGACTCGGCATCGTGTCGCATAGACCGACATGGCAAATTTTTCGCGAATTAGCATATTGGCGTGAACTCCGACGCTGTGCTGGCTATCACCTGGCTCGCAGTCCTTGGAATTGCGTTCGGTGTCGGTTGCTGGGAAGTGCTGCGGTGGCGGAATCGACGGCGCGTTGCCAGACGCCGATGGGACGCCGAGGCCGAGTCTCGACAGCGCGATGTCGTTGAGCTCGAGCGGCTTGCGCTCGCTCCGGAATCAGACCTTGACGAGGCGCAGAATTACGTCGACAAATTGCCCCGCCACCCTGAACCTCCTACCGACAAACCGTGGTGAATCGTCAGGTCACATTCTCGGGGGGGCAGCAGCGATCGAACTCAGCTCGCCGCGCGCGCCTGGAAGCCCGCGCATCGGTTCGATATCGAATTGCTGTGCAGTGCTGTAACGAGTTTTCGAACGCGAGTACCCGCCGTTCGAGCGGTCGGTAGAACTCTCGTAATCAACGTCGTGTTCGACGTCCTCGGAACGAATCGGAGCAAGAAAAATGATCACGCTGACTGTCCTCGCTTGGGCCAACATGCTGTGGGACCTGCTTACCGGGAACTAGTAGCGAAGGGTCGGGATGCAATCGCGGATTCGTGAGACCACGGCCCGATTGCTCCCTGACCCAGACAAGTCAACGTGCGCCTGCGAGGCGCGCCTAGCTCAGTCGATAGCGGCAGCCGTATTTCGATCCACGAAACGGTTTGATCCGCGCATCATCATTGCGTGCCCACCGCATATGACCCCTCGTGGTCTGCCACAACGCGTCCCGGCTCTGACACAGACTTCTTTGCCCTCGGCGGTGATTTCACCAAAGACGACATGCTGTGCGCCGAAATGGCTCGCGTCGCCTACGCATCCTGGGACGGCTTCGAGCGGACGAAGTTCGATACCTATCTGCGCGACGTCGGATTCCGCACAGTCCAGACGGTCGACGTTCACGGCTCCGAAGCCTTCGTCGCCTCAAATGGCGAGATAACCGTGGTCAGTTTTCGCGGCACCCAGCCGTCCGATCCGTTCGATCTGTTCACCGATTCCCGGTTCCTCAAGTCCGACTGGACCGCAGGCGGACAGGTGCACAACGGTTTTCGCGCATCAGTTGACGAGATCTGGCCGCAGGTGGAAAGGGCTATCGAACAGGCATCGGGGGACCGATTGCTGTACACCGGCCACAGCCTGGGAGGCGCGCTGGCTACTCTCGCCGCTTCCCTTCGAAAGCCAGATCTACTGGTGACCCTTGCTTCGCCGCGCGTAGGCGATCAAGCGTTTCTCCAGAACCTCGACGAGAGAAAGCACCACCGATACGTGAACTGCGCCGATCTCGTGCCGCGGGTACCAACCGAGGCCATGGGGTACCGCCACACCGGCGTTCTGCATTTCATCAATGCGGACGGAACCGTCGTCGTCGAACCTACGCAGGACCACATCGATAACGAACGGCGCGAGGCAATTGCCAGGTACCGCGAATTCTGCAGCCTGCTGCACGGAACGATTCCGAGCCGCGAACTCGCCGACCACGCGCCCATCAACTACGCCTCGGCGATCTTGGGTGTTCGTGCGAAGGTGTCGTAGGCCTGTCCGCGAGCCGCCAGGCCTTCGTTGCTACGTCACTACGGTCGTGCACACCGAATTCACGACCTCAGCGGTCGCGTAAACGTATCCGTCGAGATGCATCCGGTGTACGGCCTGTCCTACGGCGAGGTCCTTTGCGGTCGCGAGATCGGTCGCCCGTGCCCAACCCCAAGCACCGTTGGCGGCCTGCGCTAACGCACCACAGCCGTTCGAAAAGGACAGGACTATCTGGCAGTCGGTGAACCCACATACGGTCTTTGCCGCCAGGTCGGCCTCTGCGTAGGAAGACCAGTCGTACGAACTGCCAGTTCCAGAGGTGGACGGAGAAACCGCGATTGCGCCGAAATACGTGACGCTTGCGCCTGCAATTCCCGGGGTTGCTGCCACTACTACTCCGACCGCGAGCGTCACCAATCCGCTGCGTGCGATGACTTTCCCCACGTGCGAAAGGCGCCGCCGAGCGAACGTTGGTCCTGTTACGTCGATCGATCGGCCGGGCTTCTGCCCGCGACGAACGATCGGAGTGAATGCGTCCTGTGCGAACACGGTCATCTGTTGTCCCTTTCCGAGGATGAGATCGCCTCACGGATTGAATGGCGCCTCCCGACGAAAGAAAGGTTCACGCAGAGAGCTCAAAGGATTCTCAAAGGCAGCGTTCGGAGACAGACAGTCGACTACCAACCACGTCGGCCAATAGGACCTGAAGCTACCGCCAGCGAATTGTGTTGCACGCGAATGCGTTGATCCGCCAAGTGCCGTCGATTTTCACTTGCGCGAGGCTGATGGCCCTCCGCGCGTCGTCCTCATCGCTCGTGACCTCGACACCGGTTACGCCCTGCGAGGAAACCCGCGAGAACGAATATTCAGAGAAGTCGAGCGGACTCTTATTGCACGTCGCCAAGTCCCAACGCACGGCGGCAATCGAATCCGCCGCAGATTGCGTTAGGTACCCCTGACTGACCCATTGGTCTGGCGGTACATGCTTGTTCGCTTTGAACGCAGCGATGTAGGCCTTGTAGAAATTCGAGGCGCTCTGGATTGCCGGGTCGTCGGGAGCGGAGCCGGCGCGGGTGGCCGGCCGAGACGTCTCCACGGAACCCGACGTCGTGTCGCGGGGACCCGGCTTCGCGTCGTGGAAGACGCATGCAAACAGGTCAATTCGCCAAACCCCGCTCGTCTTCACCAGTCCTATCTCAATCTCTAGGTCCCTTTCGGAGGCCCCTTTAACAGGCGTTACCGCCATCGTCGCCGTGTCGCCCGCGACTCCCGGCGTTGAGAAGGCGTACTGAGCGAAGTCCAGTGGTTCCTGACTACACGTCACAAGATCCTCGCCAACAACCGCTGCTACTGAATTGACCGCCGACTGAGTGATGAAACCCTGATCGCCCCAGTGCGAGATAGGCGGTGCAGGCAACGTGCGCTTCGCTGGGATATACGCCTTATAGAAAGACTTGACCTGTGCGAGAGGTACATCGGGATCATCGGGAAGCTTGGTCGAGGTCTGTATCTGGGGTTGCGTCGGAGTCTGGGTAGGGCTCCTTGGCGGTGACTCGGGATCATCACGGCCGAGTGCCCATGCCGCCGCTGCGGCCGCCACAAGAACAAGTACTGAAGCAAGCGCGACCCACCATTGCCGACGGTGCGGATGCTCGTCCAGCGGCGGGAGGCCACTGGCGTGTCCCCGGTGAATGAGTCCGCCCTGTTTTAGAGTCCTGTAGCCCGGAATCG
>JAJFUQ010000082.1 GCA_021372355.1 Nocardiaceae bacterium
GTGACTCCCATGGGCAGCAGAACCTGGACGGCGGGATCGTCGAATTCCTCGAAATGTCCGGCAAGTTCGAGGGTGACGTAGCCGTGCACAAAACTCCATAGTTGGGCCGCAACGACTTCGACAGATTCCGGGCAGACGCGGCCGGAATTCATGAGCCGCTCACACGCGGCCACCAGGTGTACGTAAGCGGTCTTGAAAGCGGGTGAATGCCCACTCAGCCGGAGATCGTCGGCCAGCGGTCGATACGTCGCGCGCGTCGAGAGCCCGAACATCAAGTCATAGAGATGGGGGTTCCGTTGGGCGACAACCCGGCATGCCAGAGCCATCGTGAACAGATCCGCAACGGGGTCGTCAGTAATTGGAACCTCGGCGAGAGCTCGCCCGAAGTCCCTGAATCCCTCGTCGACCACTGCGCGGATGAGCTCTGGGATGCCACCGAAATGGTGGTAGACAACCATGGTCGACAAGCCGCTGGCTGCGGCGACCGAACGCGCTTTGATCGCCGACGGTCCTTGCTCTGCTATCAGCTCGATCGTTGCCCTGATCAGCCGCTCCGGCGCAGTCTCGGTGGTCAGCTGTTCGGACATGATCCTCATACTTTCTTCGGGTCAGGCTCACCTGTAGAACCGGCGATGTACTTTCGGGCGAGCCGCTCGAGTCTTCCAGGCACTGTAACGAAGTTACAGAACAAGAGTAGCTTTGTTATGTCGATTGCGGACGAGCCGCTCATGAAGCGTCCGGGCCCGACTGATCGTCGTCATCTGTTCTGCCGAATACAACCCACAGCGCCACCCCCAACGCAGCGCCAGCACCAATCCACACCACGTTGCTGGTGAGCACGAACGCCACCGTGCCGACGGCAGCGCCCAACGCGATCCAGATGCCGAGATTCGTATCCGTCGCCTTCATCGTGTCTTCCTGCCTTCCAACGACGTCCATCGTCGCTAACTTCCGTCTGCTCGCCATGGATCATGGCGCTGTGGCTTACCGCGTTCCGACGTAAGAGATGGCAGCCTTCACATCGCCCCCGGTGATGGGAGGGCCGAGCACCACGGCAGAGGTATTTGCGGCTGGGTCATAGCGCACTAACGACCTCGTTCCGGGACATCCCTCCGATGCCTGCAGGTAGAGGCTTGTTCCGTCGACGCCGACAACCACGATGCTGGAGTGCGCGTCGACGCCAGGAACCGATACCGGTGTTGTCGTGCCGTCGGCATTTAGTTTGGCCAGGTACTGATTTCCGCACGCGCCCGCAGCTTGGACGAACGTCCCCGACGGTAACTGCCACGCGTCGAGGTCGCCGAGGTCTGGGCCCGTCCCGTTCAGTGGCGCGGTGAGGGCGGTCGGAGCGCCACCGGCGACCGGCACCAGCCACAGTCGCGACGCAAACGTCTGAGTCGGCGTGTGAACGTCGCACGAGGCCAGGACGGTGGCCGTGGATTTCCCGTCCCACCAGCTCACCGGCCTGCACTCGGACTCCCCCGGAATCGACAGGGTCGCTAACACGCCTCCGTCATTGCCCATGACCACCAGACCTGTGGACGTACCCAGGACCAAGCTGGTCCCATCCGGTGCAGCCAGGTACGTGCCCCGGAAGATGCTGCCGATTTGGTCGGTGGGATAAGTGAGCTGTTCGGTGCCAGTCAGGTCAACACGCTTGAGGGTCGTCGTATCGGATCCCGCCTCAATTCGGCTCGAAGTCATCAGGATTGCAGCGCCCGTAGGTCGCGAGTACCGGGCCTCATTGACTGGTGCTGCGACTGTGAATGCCGAAGTGGTGCCTGCTTTCAGGTCTACGTTCATGATCGTGGATGGCAGGCCTTCGGATCGGCCAATCAAGAGGGCGTGGCTACCGTCCCCCGACCAGTCCGCGAGCGTCGGCGCTCCAGCGTCGGATAGTGGAAATGTTGTCACCACATAGCGGTCGCCGTCTGGATCGATGAGGTAGAGCGTCGACCGCGCTGTCGCCACTGTTGGTTGCCCCGGTGCCGGTGTTTGCCAAGGAGCCAGCCCGGGCGCTGGGCTCCATAGCGTCAGCAACCATCCGGGTCCGACTTGCGCCCACGGCACCCGGGTGGCAGGCAGTTCAACGGAGGCTGCACTTACTGTGCTCGGTTTTGCCATCGCCGGGGTGTTCGTGTCGCTTGATCTAGCGCAGCTGACCAAACCCGCACCCAGGACCAGTGACCCTGCCAAAGCGGCGATGGAACGAAGCTTCACCGTTTCTCCTCTTTCGTGTTGCTACCCATCGCATCGGCATGTTGTGAGCGTTTGGATCGAGGTCGGTTATCAGCAGTTGGGCACTGCCGTCAGTTCGCTGACGAGCACAACGAACGCGTAGCCGCAGATCATCAGCACCGTGCTTGCGATGTAGACGATCAGTGTGGTCCGTGATAGTTGCGCCCTCGCCGCGAAAAGCCATGCCGCTATTCCGATGCCCACAACCATCAATGGGATCGCCGTCAGTCGCACGAATTGCTGCAACTCGTCCCACTCGAACAGCCGGACGTCGTGTGTGTCCCCGTCACCGCAGCAACTACCTCCGACGAGCCGTTCCGAGCCGATGGCCGGTCCGATCAGGATCGAGCTGAGCGCGTACACGGCCGCGACTTTTGCCGGGGTCGCCCACTTCGAATCCGTCATTGAACTCTCGCTTTCAAGGTCGACTTCGGACGTTACGGATCGAGTCGCTCGCCGGGAACTCCACCTAGGGGGGTGTGTTCGGCCACCTTGCACGGTCGAATCGTCGCGAGAGTTGATGGCGCCCAGACATCGCGGCAGGCCTCGGGCGGGATGTCGCCAGAGCAATCGCAAGTGCGACCGAGCGCAGACGGGGTTAGGGATGCTCGTGGAACGGGCTACCGTCCAGCATCAGGGTGAGAAGCAAGGTTCCCGTGACGATCTCCGTACCTCCGCCGACACCTGTCCGGTCCGCATGGACTCACGATTGAATTTGTCAACTCGAACCAGGACCACCGCGACGGGGCAAGTTTTAAAGGTCGTTGCAACGCCTGAGTAGTTGCGAGGCGTGTAATGACGCGTGTGAAGTCGTCACAGAAGAAGACCGGACCGGTCGGCAAGACCCCCGAGCGGGCCACCCGGCCGAACCGCCACTCGCTGACATTGTCTTCGATGGCCATGCCGCGTCTCGTCGTCGCACAGAACATGAATTTGCTTCTTTATTGTGTCTGCTTCGCTGGTGAGCCCTCTATCGTCGGTCCATGACCACTCGGCTGAACCCCTACCTCAGCTTCGCGGGTGATGCCTCGGCCGCCCTGGCGTTCTACCAAGGCGTGTTCGGCGGCGATCTCACGATCAACCACTTCGGCGACTTCGGCACCGACGACCACGGCATTGGCGACCAGGTCATGCACGGCCGGCTGGAAACAGCGTCTGGCCTCACGCTGATGGCCGCCGACATGCTGCCGGGCGAAACGTTGCGGCCCGGGAACAACCTCGCGGTCAGCCTCGGCGGGGACGACACCGAGGAGCTGCGCGGCTACTGGCGGGCGCTGTCGGACGGAGGGACCGTGACGGTCGAGCTGGCCACCCAGCCGTGGGGCGACGAGTTCGGGATCTGCGTCGACCGGTTCGGGACCTCGTGGCTGGTCAACATCGCCGGGGGCGGCTGACCTACCCGATCCGCGCTGCGCCCGGTCGGCGATGCCGCGGCCGGCGGCAGTCCCCTTGCGCTCGAACCTCGTCACCGGTCGCTCGGCCCAGCGATCGACCACGCCACCCCCGAAGGCCCGGCTCGGCATCGAACACCCGCACCATCTGCTCGGCGTAGTCGGCCCAGTCGGTGGCCAGCGGCCACACGCCCCCCGGGACGGAGGCGACTCGCCGCGAGGGCCGCGAAGGGTGGGGTGACCAGCCGGCCCTCCGGGCTGGTGCGGAACCGAACCAGCCGAATCATGGCGACCGCTCCACCAACAGTGCACCGGGCCAGCCGGGCTCGGCGTCGACCGGAACGTCGAGCGCACGGAGGTAGTCAAAGAGCATGTCTGTGGTGAACCGGTCCGCCTTACGACGCCGTACATACGCGGACTGATCTTCGAATGGATAGGGCTTGCCGAAGGTCTCGAACACCCACCGGCCTCCGTCGCTCTTGGCCGCCACGATCGAACGCTCGATCGCTAGCGGCGGCAGTCCCGCAGGGCCGTAGACCTCGAGAATGTGCGCGGGGTACGTCGCGGAGTCCTCGGTGCTGACCACGCGCATACCGCGGCATCCGAGCTCTCGCGCTGCATAGCTTGGCAGTACGCCGACGTCAGTGCCGAGCGGCGAGTTGTTGAGCAAAGCCGTCCATCGACCTACGGGCAAGCAAACGCATCGGCTGACCACGGCGCGCGGGGCAAGGAGCGTGACGACCTCACACATCGAGGCCACACCCGCCGGCCGAGTGACCCATCCCCCGTCGAAGCCGTCGACGATGAAGTCGGCCAAGGCTGCAGCTCGGACCTCAAAGTAGCCGACCGAACTGGTCGTGGCGGCCCCTGCGGCGGTTGGAAGGGTCATCGCGTCACCTTACGATCGCCGCGTTCGAAGCTGGCTGCGGATGGCAGACATCCCGGACATGTCGTGAGCACTGTTCTAGCTTTCGAATACGTTTGGTACATGAATAGCCGTGACTCCGATTCGGCATGGCCGGACGTTTGCGCAGAGGTCGAGAACGCGACAACGACAGTCTCGGTCCTGCCGGTCGACCGATTGCGAGGTCGCCGGCTCTGCGAGCGAATCGGGGTCACGGAGTACTCAACCCTCGGAGCGCTCGTGATGAACACGGGCGGGCTGGTAATCGACCATGGCTGGCTACGGGTGCTGGGCGGCGGCGGCAGTGGCTTGCCCGACGTCGTAGAGGCCAGCGGCCTAGACGACGGGCTCGTCCCGGCCGGACTGATCGTTGCGCATGACGCCGTCGGCGGCAGGTTCGCCATCGACGGCGGCGGGCTTGGAATCCAGCCCGGAGAGGTCTGCTACTGGGGGCCGGACACGTTGCAGTGGATGGGGATCGGTGCCGGGCACAGTTCGTTCGTATCCTGGGCCCTGAACGGCGGACTCACGGACTTCTACGCTTATCTTCGCTGGCAGGGCTGGGAGTCTGAGGCAAGCAATCTTGGGCTTGACGAAGGTTTGTCCATCTGGCCACCACCTTTCACAAAGGAAGGCGGCCGCGACCTTGGCGCGGCGTCAAGGAGACCAATCCCGTTCAACGAGCTGGTCGCCTTCTATCTCGACACGGCACGTCAGCTCGATGCGCTCGAGGACGGTCAAAAGGTGCGGCTGGTCATCGAGGATTAGGACCGGATTCGGTACCGGCGCCCGGCGGCGAGACCGAACAGGCGACCCCCGCTTCGATGGAAGACCTTCTCAGCCTTGAGGCGTCAACGGGCGCCAGATGGAGCTTGAGGTCTGCACTCTTGAGTAATGCCCCGATGCGACTGGTATCGGTTCTAGCTCCGTGGCCGCGCGCCCACTGCGACGCATGACGCGAGAAATGCTGTCATCCACGGGACAAGTAGGTTGAGCAACGCAACCCCTATTGCCCATTCATATGGCGGAGGCAGTAAAAGCGCGATCACCAGGAACGTTCCGAGGCCCATTTGCAGCAAGCCCACGGCCGCTAATGCGTATGCCGTGAGATGGGCTCTGCGAACTCTAGCCCGGATCACGGCAACTGCTGTGACCACTGCAAGTGCCCCCGCCACTGCCACTGCAACCTCGACGGGAGCGAACGAACGTCCGCTTATATGGAATTGCGCCTTCACTATCGCGAAGGGCAGGGCCGCTACCATCACTGCGCTGACAGCACTGACGACCGTCAAAGTGGTGATGTGACGCAATGGGGGCTCCTGGCCAGGTCAGAATATTCGGGGCTCTCTACGGCTAGCGTCGGCTTTTGTCGCTGAGTCCCACAGATTCAGCAATGATCGCGCAAACTCGCATGCGGCGATCACTATTGGGCCGATTAGGTCTGTCGGGGCCCGATCCGAGAATGGCACGCTCCTGCCGGGAATTGGCCTAACAGCAGCAACGACCCCGGCGATAAGGAGATGAGAAACTCACCTATTCCAACGGCGGTCCGCCAATGACGTCTCGTGCGATGAGCCTCTATCGGAATCGATGGTTGCGTTCCTGCGCCGTAGCTATTGCGATCGGCCTTGTCGCGGCCATCTTCGGTGTGACGACGCGTGTTGATAATCATCACGCCAGGAGTCTGTTCCTACCTCCGGTTGTGACTCCGCTGCAGGACGTGTCTCCTCCGCCCTGGTTGGCGCGCGTGGTGATCGAATATGCCCGCGACCACGGATTTCCGAGGCCTGAATCCGCGCAGTACAGCAAGACGTTCGCAATGGATGTTGACGAACTCGGCACGACCCTTGCCACCACCATGTCGGGTGAAAAGGCTATTTACGAAACCGTTCTGCACTTTCCGCAGCCGGAAGCCTGCGGCAACGAAGCAAGACAAACTGCGTTTCCCGACGCCGACTGCAGCAACGTAACCCCGGACTCGTCGTTGTTCATCGACCCAGACACCAAAACGGTGTTGGCAACTCTCGACGGCGAGTACTACCCGCGAGTTCCACGGCAAAATCTGCCGTTGACGCAATAGAACGCGGTTAAGCGACGGCGTGGCCAGGGTGAGAATCCGCTGCGCAGGTCGCCCGTTACCGCAGGGTCGACCCTCTCTGCATCAACGAACTCTTGTCTCAAGAGTTCACCGGCACCAGTGTTTCTCGTGAAACGATCGCGGCATGCCCGTAGTCACCGGCCGGCGCGCAATTTACGAAGCTCTCCGTGATCCTCTGAGCGGTCTCGGATGGAGTGCACGTGCCGCCGGATGGTGGACTCTGGGCGCCGCTGAGGGTTGGACCTATGTCGTGACCGCCGGAACCGCGTCCGGAGGAATGCAAGCAGGACATGCTCGGGCAGCGCTCTACGTCGGCGCGCGACTGGACGTAATAGAGGCTGAGGTGGCGCGCCTATGCAACGTCGCTGACAGCTACCAGACCCGAACGGTAACTATGAACATCGGTTACACGATGCCAGCACATACATGGCGCGAATGGCACGTTACCGAAGAGTTAGCGCCATCGGTAGCCGCCGAGATGGCCGAGGCGGTGCATGATCACACGCTTCCATTCCTTGGGAATCTGATACGAGACCCGGCCGCAGTTCTGGCAGAGACGGAGAAAAGTCGTACGCACCAGAGTGTTGGGCTCGCACGGCATATCCTTTTGTCGCTTCGATACCGCGGCGCTGAAGACGGTCTCGCGCTCGTCGCAGAGATGCGCGAAGTGCTAGAACACCGGAGTGATCCAGCCGCCGCAGAACAAAGGGCCGTGCTGGAGGTTTTGGCGGAGCGAGTCAGTTAGCAGTTCGCCCGGCGTTGCTTCCCGCGGACGCTGCGGCGGATGAATCGATAAGCACTGCTGGCTCATCCACCGAACGCCCGAACAAGGTGCCAGCGATGTGGCCGACAGGTCGCTCGCTCGGCAAGTTCTGTGCTGCCATCCACCGGCGTAGGCGTCTGCAGAGCTATAAACGAACACTTCGACGTCATCGGTACCGGGGAGCGCTCGGAGGTAGTTCGTGATGGGGTCACCTTCCGTGGTGAATTATTCGACCACGTATTCGGCACCGTTCGAATGACGGCCGGCCACTGTGCAGTCGAGTGCGCGCTGTGGGAACAGGTCGATCGGGCTCGCAATCTGGCCCCTTGGCACGAGCAGTTCCTTTTGTTCCATGTCTAGACGGAGGACCTCCGCCAACCACGATTGCAGCGATGCAATGCTTGACGCTATGACGGCGGACCCAGACGCGTTCAAGAAGCACGCGGCGGCCGCCCTAAGGAAGTCCGGTCGCGCGTATCTGACTGAGCTGGGTCTGAAGCCGGCGAGTTCTAGTCCTCGCCAGTGGATTGGTGATTACGGGTGGTGGCTCATCAACGTGGAGTTTCAAGCCTCGAACTGGTCCGCGAGTACCTACCTCAACATCGGAATCCAATATCTCTGGACAATTCGGGATAGCCGGGTGTTCGGGCATGGCCCTGTCCGGCAGTCGATTCCTGGACACGGTCAATCTGCGGGACTCAACGGCGATGACGAGCAGATTCGTGCCAATGCGGACGCGGTGGCGAAGGCTGCGCGCACGGCCGTGGAGAAGGAGCGCAAGCTGCGCGACGATGACCAGGCACACCTGCATCTGCTCGCAAACAGTCAGAATGTCGACGCGTGGGATGGTTTCGACGCATGCGTCGCCGCCGGTCTCCTTGGACAGACCAGTCGAGCGTCGTCCGGCTTCGAGGCGATCAAGCGAACGTTGGACCAATCAGTGGCATGGCAAGCCGACCTTGCCTCCGACTGTGAGCGACTCCGCCACATCACCGCAGACCAACGCGCGTTGCGGCTGGAGATCCTCGATCGCATCGCCGAGACTCGGCACCGACTGAGGCTGCCCGCTGTCAGCGGGTTGCTGGACGCCACATCTCGAATCTAGAAGCTCGTGCCGGTCATGGTGGCTGCTTCTTGGTGGGGTCTGATGCTCCCAGCCTCGGCAGTATCCCGAGGTCACCTGATCGCGCAGACCGCCCATGATCGTGCTGGACCTTCGCCGACGGCAT
>JAJFUQ010000083.1 GCA_021372355.1 Nocardiaceae bacterium
CGATGCCGATGGCCGCGATGTTCAGCTTGCTATTGGCCTGCGTCCCGCGCACCAGCCGGCTGTTCGACAAAATCACCAATCCCGATCCGGCCAGAGCCGCACCACGAAGAAACGTCCGACGTGTCACATCTCGATGCATAAACCACGCTCCTTTCCAAGACCATAGTGAACCGAAGCAACGCGTACACGGTACCACAGACTCGCACGAGGGTCAACCACATGTCCCTCGTCCCGGAATTTGCGTTTGCCCTGCGGACACAGGCAAGGTATTCATTTGCTGGCAGAGTTCGTTTGTCCTGCCGTGGATGGACGTCGGCCCACATGCATCGGCGACACCTGTGCCCAGGAGAAAGGCAGGTCGAGCGGTATGAAACGAGCCAGAGGAAGTGATGACAGCATGCCCCAGGTCGACGGCACGATGCGCGCCGTCTGTATGGACAGATTCGGAGGCCCCGAGGTTCTCTCGCTGCGAACCCTGCCGACGCCGGAGGTCGGGCCAGGCGAGGTCCTGATCCGCGTGGAAGCGGCAGGCGTGGGGCAATGGGACCCCTTCGAGCGAGAAGGAGGATACGCCGAGATGCTCGGACTCGCGCCCCGATTCCCCTACGTGCTCGGCTCCGAAGGCGCGGGGATTGTCGTCGCCGTCGACGAACGCGTCGGTCGTTTCACAGTGGGCGACCGCGTGTACGCGCTCGGCTTCCTCAATCCCAAGGGCGGATTCTACGCACAGTATGCGGCGGTGGACGCCGGCTGCGTTTCGTTCATACCCGACGGAATGACGGTCGAGCAGGCCGCGGTCATGGGCGGAGTCGGAATCACGGCCCTGCGCGGCCTCGACGACGTCCTGGGCATCAAACCCGGTGAATCCCTTATGGTCTTTGGTGCTAGCGGCGGCATAGGACACATGGCGGTGCAACTCGCCAAAAAAATGGGCGCCCGCGTATTCGCGGCGGCCTCCGGCGACGACGGCGTGGCCCTGGTCGAACGCCTCGGCGCCGACGCCGCGGTGAACGGACGCACGGACGATGTGGCAGCCGCTGCCTGTGCGTTCGCGCCCGAAGGACTCGACACAGCCCTATTCACTGCCGGCGGCGAGACGGCGGAAAGGGCGCTCGCGACGGTGCGTACCGGCGGCCGCGTTGCCTACCCCAACGGAGTGCAACCCGGGCCCCAGCCTCGTTCGGACATTCGGCTCCAAAGCTACAATGGCGAGCCCGACGCGGAGATTATCGCACGGCTCAACCGCCTGATCGAATCCGGCTCGTTTGACGTTCACATCGCTCGCACGTTCCCTCTGTCCCAGGCCATGGAAGCTCATCTGGCCCTGGGCAGTCACCACCTGGGCAAACTCGCTCTTCGCATACATTGAAACGGAAACGAACAAGGGCTCCGGTCTTGGAGACGGGGGCCCTTGTGGTCATACATGCATGCCGCGAGGCTTGCGCCGGGGATTATCGTTCGCCGGCGAGGTAACGCAACTCGGCTTCCGACAAGACGCGATTGTAGATCCGGAAGTCGTCGAGCGAACCCAGGAAGTACGCGTCGGCGGTGTACTGCGACCGGCCGAGCCAGTTCTGGGTTGTGGTCCCCAGGTCCTTCGGCAGCACGGTCGTGACGCCCGAGGCGATCAGCTCGCCGTCGAGATACAGACGGATGGTCATGCTCACGCTGTCGATCGTGACCGCCGTATGGTGCCAGCCGACGCTCATGACGACCACGCTGTCCACAATCTGCTCACCGACTGTCGCGGAGCGGATCGCGAACCGCAGGGGACCGCTGGTGCTCTGGCGGGGGCTCAGGAACATGTACGGCGCTACACCGGAACCCGAGCCGAAGTCGAAGATCCGCTGCCAGGAGCCGGTGCCGCCGCCGAAGTTGACGTGCGTCGCGACGGTCGTGTCCGTCAGCGTCGCGATCATCGGGCCGATGGGCAGGTCCACGTAGGCGTTGATGGCGTTGAACACGAG
>JAJFUQ010000094.1 GCA_021372355.1 Nocardiaceae bacterium
CTTCGCAGATGTTCGTGCTCGGCCAACTGGGTGGTCCCGAAGAAACGATGACGATCGGCACCGCGGCGCGCTGGACCACTGAGGAGGCGGATCCCCTCAACGTCATCGCGATCGAATGCTCGGGGACCGGCGGACAGTCGCGCGTCCCGGGGCTCCCGGACCACCTGTTCGGCACTCACGGACAGTTCACCAAGCAGGAGATCCGTGCGCTCACGGTGAGTGCGCTGGCACCGCGGCCGACGCAACTGTTGTGGGATGTCGGTGGCGGTTCGGGCAGCATAGCGATCGAGTGGCTGCGTGCCGAAGCGACCTGCTCGGCGGTGGCCTTCGAGCAGGATGCCGGACGTGCGCTTCTCATTCCGCACAACGCGCAGCGCCTCGGCGTACCGCGCATCGTGGTTCGCGGCAAGGCCCCCAACGCGTTCCTCGACGCGCCCGACCCGGACGCGATCTTCCTCGGTGGCGGCCTGACCCAGCCCGGGATGTTCGAGGCGGCGTGGGAACGGCTCAAGCCCGGTGGTCGGTTCGTGGCGAACGCGGTGACTGCAGAAACCGAAGTGCAGATCATGTCGTGGTCGTCGACGTTCGGCGGCCAACTGCGGCGGTTTCAGATCTATCGCGGGGAACCTCTCGGTGGGTTCACTGCCTTCCGGCCGATGCTGCCGGTGACGCAGTGGATCGTGACGAAGTGAAACTGCTGGTTCTCGGTGGTACTGGTGAAGCCCGGGAACTAGCCGCCCGCGCGGACGGATTCGAGGTCATCACCTCGCTGGCGGGCCGCGTCCAGAACCCGGTGATGCCCGTGGGCGAGGTTCGCGTCGGGGGATTCGGCGGTGTCGACGGTCTCGCGAACTGGTTGCAGGACAACGGCATCGGGGCGGTCGTCGACGCCACTCACCCGTTTGCCGCGATCATCACCGAGAACGCGGCAGCGGCTTGCGGACAGGTCGGCGTTCCGCACGTGGTGCTCCGGCGACCTGGCTGGTCAGCGGGTCCGTTGGATCGTTGGATTCACGTGCCGTCGCTTGCCCAGGCCGCGGCTGAGTTGCCTGGCGAGCGGGTCTTCCTTGCGATCGGTCGACAGGGTGTGCACCACTTCGCCGGCGACGAGTCGCGGTGGTTCCTCATCCGAGCCATCGATCCACCCGATGGTGCGATGCCGCAGAGACACGAATTGCTGCTGCGCCGTGGGCCGTTCACGCTCGACGACGACCTCGATCTCATGCGCCGCTACGGGATCGACGCCGTCGTGTCGAAGAACAGCGGCGGCGACTTGGCCGAGGCGAAACTAGAGGCCGCGCGGATTCTCGGGATTCCCGTGGTGATGGTCGATCGGCCGCCGCTACCGGCAGGAGTGCAGGTGGTGGGTTCGGTCGATGCGGCGCTGGCGTGGTTGGCCGATCTCACGGGGTGAGCGCGAACGGCAGCGGCCGAGCGAACAGACCGGCACAAACGGTTCGGTGCTCTGAGAACGCTGTCATCGAAATACATCGACAACGGCGTCCGGAGAGCACCGAATCGTTTCGCAGCGGCTGAGGGTCAGACCGCCAAATGTTTGCGACGCTTCAGACCACTAGCCCGGATACCGCCGCGGAGTGAACACTCGATCGCCGCTCCGGATCGTCTGCGACGAACCGACGATGAGCAGCGTGCGCATGTCGACCTGAGCGGGATCGAGATCGCCGAGCGCGACGATGTGCACGCTTTCGTCTTCGGAACCGACCGCGCGTCCCAGGATCACGGGCGTCTCGTGGGCTCGGTGCTCCAGCAGAACGTCCCGCATCGCGGCGACCTGCCACGTCCGGGTCTTCGAGGCCGGGTTGTAGATCGCGATCGCGAGGTCGGCCGCGGCGGCCGCACGGAGGCGTGATTCGACGACGTCCCAGGGCTTCAAGCGGTCGGACAGCGAGATGACCGCGTAGTCGTGTCCGAGGGGAGCACCGGCGCGCGAAGCGACAGCGTTGGCGGCCGTCATTCCGGGCAGCACCTCGACGGGCACGTCGCGCCAAGTCTCATCGTCGGCAACCTCGAGAACCGCGGCCGCCATGGCGAATACGCCCGGATCGCCGGAGGACACGACCACGACGTCTGCGCCGCGTTTGGCGAGATCGAGTGCGAAAGCTGCGCGTTCGGCTTCGACGCGATTGTCGCTCGCATGTTTGCGCTGGCCCGGTCGTTCCGGGACGCGGTTGAGGTAGGTCGTGTAGCCGACGAGGTCGGTCGCGCGGGCGAGCGCTGCGCTGACCTCCGGTGTCGTCCACGCCGCGTCTCCGGGGCCGAGGCCGACGACGGTCACGCGGCCGCGGTGTTCGAATTGTCGAACCTGGTGACCGGCTGCGCCTTCGCCCTTTGCCGACGGCACGATGACGATCGAGAAGTACGGCACCTCGGCGGGATCGACGTCGGCGACCTTGAGCACCCGTTCGCGCCGCGTGCTGGCGCGCTCGACGTAATGGGCCTCGTCGAGGCGACCGGCATCGGTGAGCGCTTGGCGGACGTTCGGGAACGTGCGTCCGAGCTTCATGATCGCGGCGGCCTCGGTATCTCGAAGGCGGCGGGCGAGTTCGGCCTCGGGCATCGTTCCCGGCAGCACCGTGAGCACTTCCTCGCCCTCGACGAGCGGCACGTTCAACGCGGCGCTCGCGGCGCTGACCGACGTGATGCCGGGGATCACCTCGGCCTCGAACTCGAGTGCGAGCCGCTTGTGCATGTGCATATACGAGCTGTAGAACAGCGGGTCGCCCGCGGCGAGGAGAGCCACCGATCGACCGGCGCGGAGGTGTACCGCGAGGCGCTCAGCGGACTCGGTGTAGAAGTCTTCGATCGCGCCGTCGTAACCGCCCGGATGGTCGGTCGTCTCCGTCGTGACCGGGTAGACGAGGTGCTCCTCGATCTGCCCCTCGCGCAGGTAGGGAGCAGCAGTGGCGCGCGAAATGCTGTGTCCGTGCCGTGCGCTGTGAAACGCGACGACATCGGCCTCCGCGATGACGCGGGCCGCCTTGACGGTCACGAGTTCGGGGTCACCAGGGCCGAGGCCGACTCCCCACAGTTTGCCGGTCATTCGGCGGAACTCGCGAGAGCGTTGAGGGCGGCCGCGGTGATGGCGCTGCCGCCGCGGCGACCCCGGACGGTGATGTACTCGAGGCCGGACGATGCGATGAGTGCTTCTTTGGACTCCATCGCACCGACGAAGCCGACCGGGCAGCCCACGATGGCAGCGGGCGGCTCGGCGCCGAGTTCGATCATCTCCAGGAGATGAAAGAGCGCGGTCGGTGCGTTACCGATCGCGACGATCGACCCGCCGAGCTTGTCGCGCCAGAGTTCGAGGGCCGCCGCGGAGCGGGTGGTTCCGAGAGTCTCGGCGAGGACGGGCACGCGCGGGTCGCGCAGCGTGCACAACACTTTGTTGTCGGCCGGCAGGCGCTTTCGCGTGACTCCGGAACTGACCATATGGGCGTCGCAGTAGATGGGAGCGCCGTTGGTGAGCGCTTC
Source organism: Nocardiaceae bacterium (assembly GCA_021372355.1). Lineage (GTDB taxonomy): Bacteria > Actinomycetota > Actinomycetes > Mycobacteriales > Mycobacteriaceae > Smaragdicoccus. The sequence goes on from JAJFUQ010000094.1 coordinate 3,493, forward strand.
GCGGGCCGCGGACACGACGCCTGGGGTGAAGGCGACGTCGCTGGGAAGGTCGGTTTGACCGGCAGCGTGGATCATTCGCACGACGACACGGGAAACGTCGTCGGGGAATGCCGAGAGGTCCGATTCGGCCCGAATGGTGGCGAAGGACTGTGCGTAGATCGCTGCGCCATCCTTGAGATATTCGAACACGCCGCTAACCATAGTTGGCTTCGTATCCGTCGGCCGTCGCGACCACGTCACCAGCGGATTTCGGCTTGCCGCAGCGACGTTCACATCCGGACCAGTGCTGGGGACCCTCGAGGGGAAGAGTGCCGTACTCGATCGCCGCCGCCGCATCGGCGCGCACGTCGGCCAGTGCCTTCGCGCAACCGGGCCGTCCGGCGCATGCGGTGACCTGCAGCCACGGGGAGTGCGCGTCGAAAATCATGCCGAGAGGCGCCAGCACCCGAAGGGCGGTGTCGGCGACGCCTTCGTCGAGGTCAGAGATCAGAATGCTGCGCCACGGCGTGATCGTGATCGGAGCTTCGACCGCGGCGATGAACTGCGCGAGGCGGCTCGAGAGTGTGCCGAATCTCAGGCCGCCGGCGAGCGTGACGTGGCCGCCTGGTTGATCGAACCAGCCGATGGGATGGTCGGGGGATTCAACCGAACGTGGCACCGCGGTTCGTGTGAGGCCGAGGCGCCGGAGGACCTTCGTGGCGCCGTCTTCGACGTCCGCGAGCCGCCATTCGTCGGTACGTACCTCGAGAAAAGCTCTAGCCGCGTTGACCATCGTGTCGACCGGCGAGCTCGTGCGAGCGCCAGAGTCCTTGCCCGCGAGAACGAGGGCGAATCCATCACCCGCCGCCTGAACGCCGATGTCCGGAGCCAGCGCCGTGATATCTCCGCGGCCGTCGTCGAGGCCGAAGAGCACGCGGCCCGGCAGATTCGCGAGTTCGGGTACCGCCTGAAGCGCGGAGTCGAGTTCGGCGATGAGTGGCCGGATGTCCGCCAGACCGCCGGACCGTCCCGAGAGCGGGGACGCCACGATGTTCCGGATTCGTTCGTGCGTGCGGGAGGGGAGCAGACCCGCTCGTTCGAGCGTGTTCTGAAGCTGTGCGGCGTCGCGTACCGCACGAAGTTGGATGTTTCCGCGGGACGTCAGCTCCATCTCGCCATTGCCGAGATCCTCGGCGGCGTGGGCGAGTGCTTCCAACTGTGCGGGTCTGACGACGCCTCCGGGAATACGGATGCGCGCCAGGGGGCCGTCAGCGGCGTCGTGCAGTTGAATCAGGCCGGGGCAGGCGTCGGGTTCGCGAGTCATCGCCTCCGACGTTAGTGCTGGGGGAGCTGGTGGATCGAGGCGCCCTGGTTGGTCGTGCCTTCCGCGACCCGGCGTTCCTGAGATTCCCGCCGCCGCAACGCGGCATCGGACTCCTTGCCCGCTTGAGTGAGCCGTTCATCGATGAGCCACGACATCACGGCCTCGTTGAACTCTCCCTTGCGGATGGAGATGTGCACATCGCCGAGTTCGATCTCGAGCTGCCGAATGATCGCTTCCTTCTGGGCGATGATCCGTTCGAGATGCTCCAACTCGGCGCGATGCTTGACCTGATCGGCGTTCCGCTGCTTGGACGCCTGCGTCAGTCGATTGAGGTAGAGCGCCGCATGTTCGCGTTGCTGCTGCGCGAGCTTGGCCGGCGTGCCCCCATAGTGCGGTTTGCAGTAGCCGCAGACGATGACGTCGGACTTGGAGGTGAACACGAAGCGCTGCGAAACGGCGCAGCATTGGCACTTGAGCGTGTAGTCGGTGTGCAGGCGGTAGGCGTGCAAAGGAGCCCTCCCCGATGGGCGTCGATTAGCTGTGATTCTGCCGTCCGGCATCGCCAGCTTCTCGACTCTGAAGGTCAACGTCCGCTAACGACTCGGACCAGCTTTGGGCCAGCCAAACGTCGCGCCCAGCCGGCGCACTCCTTCGGCGATGGTTTCGGGGGTGTTCGTGACGAACGACAGGCGCATCGTCGCCGGATTCGCGTCGCTCGCGAAGAACGCCGGGCCGGGCACGTAGGCGACGCCATTCGCGACGGCGTGGTTGAGATTGGCTGCGGTGTCGACCGCCCCGCCGAGATCGACCCAGAGGAACATGCCGCCCTCTGGGTTCGTCATCGAAGCGGTGTCGGGAAGGACTGCGCGCAGTTCCGCGTACATCGCGTCGCGGCGTTCGCGGTAGACCGCGGCCACCCGACGGATGTGGTCGTCGAGATCGTGGGTTTCGAGATACCGGGCAACAGCGAGTTGGTCCGTGACCGCAGTCTGTAATCCGACAGCCTGTTTCGCGATCTCGATCGTGCGCAAGATCGGACCCTCGGCGCGCAGCCAGCCGATCCGGACGCCCGGTGCCATGACCTTCGACGCGGAATTGAGCAGGATCGTCTGCGGTCCCATCCCGGGCAAGGCGGCGATGGGCGCGACGCGTTCGCCGGAATACCGCAGCTCACCGTAAGGATCGTCTTCGACGAGGGGAGTGCCCGTGCGAACCAGCACCTCCGCGACGGCGTGGCGCCGCGCCGCGTCCATCGTGCGTCCGGTGGGGTTCTGGAATGTCGGGATCAGGTACACGAATTTCGGATTGTGCAGACCGATCGCTTCCTCGAGCGCGGCCGGAACGACGCCGTGATCGTCGGTCTTGACCGGTATCAGCTGCGCGCCCGCGAGTGCGAATGCCTGAATCGCCGCGAGATAGGTCGGCTGCTCGACCAGAACCACATCGCCCGGCTCGATGAGCACCTGGCCGACGAGGTAGATGCCCTCCTGCGAGCCGCTCAGAACCTGCACTTCATCGGCGGTCGTCGGCAGGTCGCGAGAAAGCCGGGCGGCGATCTGATCGAGCAACTCGGGCTCGCCTTTCGTCGCCGAGTACTGCAGCGCGCGCCGGCCGTTGTGCGTCAGGACGTGGTCGAATGCCGCATGGAACGCAGTCCTATCGATGAGTTCGATATCCGGAATTCCGCCTGCGAAAGAGATGACGTCAGCGCGCGACAGGATTTTCAGAATGTCGCGGACCGGTGAGGACGTCATGCCCTGCGATCGACGTGCCAAGCGAAAGCGGTCAGCCATCACGAAAGTCTGTCATCGCGACCGCAAGAAGGTCCACCCGATTACGCCGCTTAGGCTGCAGGGATGATCCTGCTTCTGTCGACGTCCGACACCGACCTCCTCAGTGCCCGGGCCAGCGGCGCTGACTATCGCTGGGCGAACCCGGCGCGGCTGAGCGTGATCGAACTTCCCGAACTGCTGACGGACGTCGATCTCGTGATCGTGCGAATCCTCGGTGGTCGCCGGGCGTGGGAAGAGGGGCTCGGGGCCCTCATCGAGTCGGGTGTACCGGTCGTGGCGCTGGGCGGCGAGTACGCGCCGGACGCCGATCTCATGGAATGCTCGACCGTTCCGGTGGGCGTCGCCGCGCAGGCACACAACTACCTCGCCGAGGGCGGTCCGGAGAACCTCCGGCACTTGCACGACTTCCTCAGCGACACGATCTTGCTCACCGGCAACGGCTTCGACGGACCGGTGCGCACGCCGAGTTGGGGTGTCCTGGAACGCACGTCCCGGGTCACCGCCGGTCCCACGGTCGCGATCATCTACTACCGCGCGCAGCATCTGGCGGGGAACACGGCCTACATCGAGGCTCTGTGTGACGCGCTCGAAGGGCAAGGTGCACAGGCGCTTCCGATCTATTGCGCGTCGTTGCGCACGGCCGAGCCGGCCCTCCTCGACACGTTGGGCAAGGCCGACGCGATCGTGGTGACAGTCCTCGCCGCAGGTGGCACGAAACCGGCGCTGGCGAGTGCGGGCGGCAACGACGAATCGTGGGATATCGGGGCGCTCGCCGACCTCGACGTTCCGATCCTGCAGGGTCTGTGCCTCACGAGCGACCGAGCGTCCTGGCTCGCGAACGACGACGGCGTGACGCCGCTCGATGTCGCCACGCAGGTCGCCGTCCCGGAATTCGACGGCCGCATCATCACGGTGCCGTTCTCGTTCAAAGAGTTCGACTCTGACGGTCTCTCCCGGTATGTCCCCGACCTCGAGCGTGCGCAGCGCGTCGCCGGCATCGCCTCGGCGTGGGCCCGGCTGAGATACGTGCCGAACGCCGACAAACGTGTTGTGCTCATGCTGTCGGCGTATCCGACGAAGCACGCGCGGATCGGCAATGCCGTCGGACTCGACACCCCGGCCAGTGTGGTCTTTTTGCTGCGCGCCCTTCGCGAAGCCGGGTACGACCTCGGCACCGAGGACATCCCCGGCGTGGACACCGACTCGTCCGACGACCTCATCCATGCGCTCATCGCGGCCGGTGGTCAGGACCGCGACTGGCTTACGCTGGAACAATTGCGCGGCAACCCGATTCGCGTGGCCGGCGAGCTCTACAGCACGTGGTTGAAGGCGCTTCCCGACGATCTCGTCGCGGCCGTCGAGGAGCACTGGGGCCCAGCTCCCGGCGATCTCTTCGTGGACCAGGACGACATCGTCCTGGCGGCGCTGCGATTCGGGAACGTGCTGTTGATGATTCAGCCCCCGCGTGGGTTCGGGGAGAACCCGGTCGCGATCTACCACGATCCCGATCTCCCGCCGAGCCATCACTACCTCGCTGCCTACCGCTGGATCGCTCAGGGTTTCGGAGCCCACGCGATGGTGCACGTCGGAAAGCACGGAAACCTCGAATGGCTCCCCGGTAAGACCCTGGGAATGAGCGCTTCGTGTGGTACCGATGCCGCGCTCGGCGATGTTCCGCTCATCTACCCGTTCCTCGTCAACGACCCGGGCGAGGGGACGCAGGCCAAGCGCCGCGCGCACGCCGTCCTCGTCGATCACCTCATCCCGCCGATGGCCCGCGCGGAGTCCTACGGAGACATCGCCCGGCTCGAACAGCTTCTCGACGAGCACGCGAACGTCGCGGCGCTGGACCCGGCCAAGCTGCCGGCGGTTCGGCAGCAGATCTGGACGTTGATGCGCGCCGCGAAACTCGACCACGATCTCGGGCTTGCCGAACGCCCCGAGGAGGATGTCTTCGACGACATGCTTCTGCACGTCGATGGCTGGCTGTGCGAGATCAAGGATGTGCAGATCCGCGACGGGCTGCACATCCTCGGGCAGGCACCGAGCGGAGAAGCCGAACTCGACCTGGTGCACGCGATCCTGCGTGCTCGGCAGGTGTGGGGCGGCCGAGACCACGTCCCCGGCCTGCGAGAGGCTCTGGGGCTCAAAGACTCTGACGACCGAGTCACGACCGACGACATCGACGCCCAGGCGCTGCAACTTCTCGCCGAACTCCAGCGCAACGGCTGGAACGCTGCCGGAGTCGAGGCCCCGACACAGGATGTCGCACGGATTCTCGAGTTCGCCGCCACCGAGGTGGTCCCGCGACTGCGCCAGACGACGTTGGAAATCGATCGTGTCCTGCACGCGCTCGACGGTGGATTCATTCCGGCCGGGCCCAGCGGGTCGCCCCTGCGCGGCCTCGTGAACGTGCTTCCGACCGGGCGCAACTTCTACTCGGTGGACCCGAAGGCGATTCCGTCGCGATTGGCGTGGGAGACCGGTCAGGCAATGGCCGATTCCCTGATCGACCGATACCTCTCGGACCACGGTGAGTACCCGCGGTCCGTCGGTTTGTCGGTGTGGGGCACGTCCGCGATGCGCACCGCCGGTGATGACATCGCAGAAGTCTTTGCGCTGCTGGGTGTTCGACCGGAGTGGGACGAAGCTAGCCGCCGGGTCACGGGGCTGAAGGCCATCTCACTGGCCGAGCTGGGCCGGCCGCGAATCGACGTGACGGTGCGGATCAGCGGCTTCTTCCGGGATGCGTTCCCGCACGTCCTCGTGATGCTCGACGACGCGGTGCAAATCGTTGCCGGTCTCGACGAAGCGCCTGCGGACAACTACGTCCGGGCCCATGTCGACGCAGACGTTGCCGAGCACGCCGACCGCCGCCGCGCCACGACCCGAATCTTCGGCAGCAAGCCGGGAACCTACGGCGCGGGCATTCTGCAGCTGATCGAGAGCACCGATTGGCGCTCGGACGCGGATCTGGCTGAGGTCTACACGACGTGGGGCGGATTCGCGTACGGGCGTGGCCTGGACGGCATTCCGGCCGCGGACGATATGCGCGGTGCCTACCGCCGCATCGCCGTCGCCGCCAAGAACACGGACACCCGCGAGCACGACATCGCTGACTCGGACGATTACTTCCAGTATCACGGCGGAATGGTCGCGACCGTCCGTGCTCTCACCGGTCGGGACCCGGAGGCGTACATCGGTGACTCGACGCGTCCTGAGGCGGTACGCACGCGCACCCTGGCGGAGGAGACGTCCCGCGTCTTCCGGGCGCGCGTCGTCAATCCGCGCTGGCTGTCGGCCATGCGGCGCCATGGCTACAAGGGCGCGTTCGAGATGGCTGCGACGGTCGACTATCTCTTCGGCTACGACGCGACGACCAACGTCGTGGCGGACTGGATGTACGAGAAGCTCACCGAGTCCTACGTCGTCGATGCGGAAAACCAAGAGTTCCTGCGCCAGTCGAACCCGTGGGCGCTGCATGGCATCACGGGGCGTCTGCTCGAGGCGGCCCAACGAAAGCTGTGGGAGCAGCCTGATCCGGATCTGTTGGCCGAATTGAGACAGCTTTATCTCGAAACCGAGGGTGATCTAGAGGGTCGTTGACCCGGCTGTTCAAAAACAAAGAACCGGACCGGCTAATGCCTGGTCCGGTTCTTGAAGTTGGGTGCTTACTTGCCGCCGAGCAGGGCTCCGAGCAGGTCCATCAGCAGCTTGAGAAGGTCGCCCATTTCAACTCCATTCTTCGGGGGAATTCGCCGTGAATTCCCTGCCGATGCAATTTGTACCCGGAATTCGAATTGCGCGAAATCGGTAGTTGAAACCGTTGCATGTCTATGCTTATTCCGTTGTCATTTCGCGACGTGAGGTGGGCAGGATTCCTGACGTGCCCCGAAAAGAGATCGAGCGCAACGATTTCCGCAAGGCTCATTTCCATAACGACGCGAGAACCGTTCGCTATCGAAATCTCCGCTGAATATCCGTCAACCAGAAGACATGCGACAGTTTCTTACTGTCGGATGTTCGAATTCTAGGTTCGTCGAGCGGCCTCGCCGGTATAGGGCGAAGGTTTTTGAAGGGAGCAAGAAGATGTCAATCAAGCCATCGAAGCGGATTGTCAAGGGCGCCGCTGGGCTTGCTATCGCCACGGCAATGTTCGCACCCGGTGTTGCGTCGGCAGCGAACGCGCCCAGCTGCTCCGGACTGCTGTCCGGGGACGGCAAGCTGTGCATCTCGTCCATGGAGGCGACGCAGAAGAGTGGCCTGTTCGGTTCGATTCCTCTCATCGGTCCCATTCTCGACAGCCTGTTTAGCGGTCTCGGTTCGTAGCTAAAGCCGTGGGGCCCGGTGCGGTAATTACTCCGCGCCGGGCCTGTCGGCTACCTGTGTGTTTCGTGATCGGCAAGGAGAGTGGTGTGACCAGTCGTCGACGGAGGTTGATCGCGGGGATTGTGACGGTGTGCGCTTCCGTGACGAGTCCTCTGGCCGTCGTGTCAAACGCTGTCGCCGACAGTGCCGTGGCGACCGTAGTTCAAGCGGCAGACACGGGTGGCAGATTTCCGGTGTACCTTGTCAAGTCGCCGTCGATGAACCGTGAAGTCGGACTGCAGGTGATCCGCGCCGCAGACAACTCCGTTCCACGACCGACTCTATATCTCCTCAACGGTGCTGGTGGTGGTGAGGACCAGGCATCTTGGGCTAACCAGACCGACATTGCGAAGTTCTTTGCCGACAAGAACGTGAACGTCGTGATCCCGATCGGTGGAAAGCTCAGCTATTACACGGACTGGAAGAACGACGACCCAGTTCTCGGCCGCAACAAATGGGCGACCTTTCTGACGAAGGAATTGCCTCCACTTGTGAACGAGACGCTGGGTGCGAGCGGCGAAAATGCATTGGTAGGCATCTCCATGGCTGGCACTTCTGCACTTGCGCTCGCGGAATCCGCGCCGGGACTCTATAAGGCGGTCGGCTCGTTCTCTGGTTGCGCCGAAACGAGCACTCCGCAGGGACGTGAGTACGTCAAGCTCGTCGTGGAGACCAGAGGAAACGGCAATACCGAAAACATGTGGGGTCCCGATTCGTCCCCCGAATGGGTAGCGAACGACCCCGTCGTCAATGCTGAGAAGCTACGTGGCACAACGCTGTACATCTCCAGCGGTACCGGCATTCCGGGCGCCCACGACATTCCGTCGGACCCGCGTTTCAAGCCCGGTGACGAACTGGCGCTGGTCAACCAGGTGGTCGTCGGCGGTCTGATCGAATCGGCCGCGAACGGGTGCACCCAGCGCCTCGCGGTTCGACTCAAGGAACTGAACATCCCGGCCACCTTCGACTTCCGGAAGACCGGATCGCACTCGTGGGGCTACTGGCAGGACGACCTGCACAATGCTTGGCCGACTATCGCGACCTCGCTCGGCGTCAAGTAGCGTCGCCGACGTGACGACTTTCGCCGAGCTTGGCACCGCGAAGTACATGCTCCTGACCTCGTTCCGAAAGAACGGCGTCGGAGTCGCAACGCCCGTCTGGTTTGCTCCAGACGGAGACGCGTTCGTCGTATGGACAACGACGGATTCGGGGAAGGTCAAGCGCATTCGCCGGGATTCGCGGGTCACCGTCGCCCGCTGCGACAGGCGTGGTAAGCCGTCAGGCAAAACGTTTGACGCAGTGGCCGAGATTCACACTGGCGCGGACGCAGAGCGCATTCGGCAACTGATCGCCAAGCACTACGGACTGCTGGGGCGACTGCTGGTCACGGCCAGTTCGCTTCGCCGCGGGCACGACGGGACCGTCGGCCTGCGCATCGTTTCGGCCTAAGTCGCCGCGCTGACCGACGACATGTGAAAGTCCGGAATGCGCATAGGCGGCATAGCGGTGCGCGTGAACCAGTCTTTCCATTCGCGGGGGAGCGTGCGTTCGGTCGCGCCGACGTCGGTCGCGCGCCGCAGCAGGTCGATCGGGCTTTCGTTGAACCGGAAGTTGTTGACCTCGCCGGCGATCCGACCGTTCTCGATGAGGTATACCCCATCGCGCGTGAGCCCGGTGAGCAGCAGCGATGCCGGATCGACTTCCCGGATGTACCAGAGCGTGGTGAGAAGCAATCCGCGGTCGGTGTTGGCGACCAGGTCGTCGATCGACGCGGCCGACCCTCCGGTGAGGATCAGGTTGTCCGCGGGAGCGGTGAATGTCGCACCGAATTCGGCGGCGGTGGCGCGCGGGTAGATGAGATTGCGGATGACGCCGTCGTGGATCCAGTCGGTGCGCCCGCCGGTGAGTCCGTTGTCGAACACGGACTGCATGTCCGAGGAGTTCGTCGTGGCGATGAACGGTTCGCACTCGAGCCCGGTGAAGGCCGGGTCCGAGAACAACGTGAGGGGAAGTTTCGAGAGCCGTTCGCCGACTCGGGTCTTACCGTCGTGCGCGAACGCGCTGTGCCCCTCGTGGGCGCCTCGGCCCTCCATCGTCCAGTAGAGATAGATCATGAGGTCAGCGACCGCCGACGGCGGCAGGATCGTCTCGTAGCGGCCGGCCGGCAGGTCGATTCGCGTCGTGCACCAATCGAGGCGCCGGGTGAGTCGGGCGAGGAGATCGTCGACGTCGACGTCCCGGAAGTCGGCCGTGCCCGCTCCCACCCACGCGCTGGAACCCGTTCTCTTGCCATTGATTTCGATCGATCCGGTGGGCTGCACGTGGGCCCGGCGGAGTCCGGTGGTCGAGCCCAGCCACGTGTTCACGACTTCGTGGTGGGCAAACCCGTACAGTTCGTCCGCCGCGGCAAAGCCAGCGGCGAGACCGGGCGTGATCCCGCTGAAGACGTCGATGCTCGTCGTCGCGGGTTCGCTGTTCCAAGCCTCGCCGTCGGCGTCTGCGAGCGGCATCCGGTCGGTTGCCGGGGGAGCAGCGCTTGCCGCCGCCTCGGCCGCGCGCACGACCGATTCGATGTCTGCCGGATCGACGCTCGTCGAGGTCACGCTCCCGACGCCGCCCTCCGCGGACACCGAGATGACCGTCCATTCACGACTCTCGGCGACGCCGTTCGTGGTCATCGAATTGCGTGCCCACCGTAGCGACGCGTCAGTCGAATCGTGAACGATGACCATCGCTTCCGCCGAGCGTGAGCAGGCGAGTGCCCGGTCGACGAGTTCGTGCCCTGGGATCATCACGCTCCGGCCTCCTCGCGTGCGTTGAGAACGTTGACGCCGCGCACGAGCACCGACGGGCAGCCGTGACTGACCGCCGCGACTTGTCCCGGTTGCGCTTTGCCGCAGTTGAAAGCGCCGCCCAGACGCCAGGTGCTGGGTCCGCCGACGGCTTCCATCGACCCCCAGAAGTCGGTCGTCGTCGCCTGGTACGCGACGTCGCGGACCTGTCCGGCGAGTTCGCCGTTGCGAATGCGGAAGAACCGCTGTCCGGTGAACTGGAAGTTGTAGCGCTGCATATCGATCGACCACGACCGGTCGCCGACGATGTAGAGGCCGTCCTCGACGCGGGAGATGAGTTCCGCGGTCGTTGTGTCGCGCGCCGGATCCGGTTGCAGGGAAACGTTCGCCATGCGCTGGATCGGTACGTGGAGCGGTGAGTCGGCGTAGGAGCAACCGTTGGACCGAGCGACGCCGAGTCGGGGCGCGAAAGCGCGGTCGAGTTGATAACCGACGAACCGGCCATCCCGCACGAGATCCCATTTCTGGCTTGCGACGCCATCATCGTCGTAGCCCACGGATGCGAGGCCGTGCGGTTCGTTGCGATCGGCGGTGACGGTCATGCACTCCGAGCCGTAGCGCATGGTCCCGAGCTTGTCGGGCGTGGCGAACGACGTGCCGGCGTACGCGGCTTCGTAGCCAATGGCTCGGTCGTATTCGGTTGCGTGTCCGATGGATTCGTGGATCGTGAGCCACAGGTTGGTGGGATCGATGACCAGGTCGGTGGGTCCGGCGACGACAGTGGGGGCGGCGACCTTCTCCGCGAGCCAGGCGGGGATCTGGGCGAGTTCGTCGGCCCAGTCCCAGCCCGTCGTGAGGTACTCCCAGCCGCGGCCGGCGGGTGGAGCGAGCGTCCGCATCGATTCGAACGACCCGCCTGCCACGGTGATGGCCGTGACGTCAGGATGCACCCGCACGCGCTGTTGAGTGATGCGTGAACCGGCAAGGTCGGCGTAGAACGTCTGCTCTTTGACCTGGGAAATTCCGGCAGTCGCATGGTCGACTTCGGGAGTGTCGAGTAACCGTGAGCTGTAGTCCCGAAGAAGGTCGATCTTGTCGGTGGTGTCGACCGTGAACGGATCGATCTCGTACGGCGATACCCACGTGGCCTCCGGGTATACCGGTTCGTCGGCGAGCGTCACCGGGTCCCGGTTGAGTGGAGACAGAGTGCGGGCCACCGCGCAGGCCTGGCGAGCCACGTCGGCGGCCGCCTCGGCTGACATGCGCGGGCTCGCGGCGAATCCCCACGTGCCGTCGACGATGACCCGCACGGCGAATCCGGTGGTCACCGAATCGTTGACGGACTGCACGCGACCGTCGCGAAGCCGGATCGACTGATTGATCAGGCGGTGCACCCGAACATCGGCGTGCGATGCGCCGAGCGAACGAGCCGTCGAGAGGCCCGAATCGGCGATCGCGTCGAGGGGCAGGGCGAGGAAGTCTGCGTCGGGAGTCCGCACGTTGCCCAAACTATCTCCAGAAAGCAGGAAAACCCGCGCGTGGCGCGGGTTTTCCTGCGGACTCAGAATTCAGGCAGTGAACTGGCCGACCGTCGGGACGAGGATCTGGCAGCTTTTGCCCGTCGGCGTTTTGATGCTGCCGAACATCGCGGCCATGATGTGGCCCGATCCGGTGTTGACGTCCTTGGCGATCATCGGGATGCCGGCGACGTCACCATCGAGCTTTTCGATGCCGTTCTTTCCGTTCGACAGGTTGATCCACGCGACCTTGATGTCGGACTTCTTGGGGTCCGCGGCAAAACCGGGTACCGCCTTGAACAGCACGTGCCCGCGCTTGATGTGCGGCGGCAGCGGCCAGTTGGGTCCGCTCAACGCGACCCCGAGCGTGACGCCCATCTTGTCGCCGCCGTCGATGCTGCAGCCGGTCGTGGGTGCCGGGTACATGAACGGCTTCGGGATGCTGATCCCGAATTCGGGGTCGACCGGGTTTTCGACGCCACCGATGGCTGGCTTGATCGCGGAACCGAACAGCTGGGTGACCGCACTCGTGGCGGCAGCGTCCCCGGCGGATTGCTTCAGTAGGGACGAAAAGGGATTGGTCGTGATCGGCTGTGCGGTCGCGTCGGGTGCGGCCTGTGCAACGACGGCACCCGCGGCGAACAGCGCTCCGGTGATGGTTGCGACTGCAGTGATCCGACGGACTGTGAACATGCGGCTCATCCTCGACTCCTTGCGTAGGGATGTTGACTCGACGATGTTCCGACCTACCCTCAATGTCAACCTGAGACTTAGGGCCGTTATCGCATCGGGTCCGAAATGGTGTTTCGCGGGTGACCCTTCGTGGGCTATGAAGTGAGGTCCGGCACACTTGACCGGTGGCCACACAACTGTTGATCGACGGACGGATCTATTCGCCCAGCTCACCGGGCGCGACCGCCATGGCGGTGACCGATGGAGTGATCGTTTGGCTCGGCTCCGACCGGCCCGGCTTGGCATTGCATCCCGATGCCGAAGTCATCCGGCTCGATGGCGCATTCGTCGCCCCGGCGTTTGTCGACGCCCATGTGCACACGACTTCCTTCGGGCTCACGCAGACCGGAATCGACCTGTCGGCCGCCCGTAATCGCGAGGAATGCCTGGCGTTGTTGCGCAACGCGCCGACGGACGTCGTGTGGGCACAGGGTTGGGACGACACCACGTGGCCGGACTCGGGACCGTTGACCCAAGCGGAAGTCGACGGCGCCGTGGGGGATCGCGTGGCGTACGTCCCGCGCATCGACGGCCACTCGGCGATCGCCTCGCGCGCCCTGCGGTCGAAGGTCGACGGCGATCTCCCAGAGGGCATGCTCACCGCCGATGACCACCATCGGGTCCGAGTGATCGCGCAGACGCTGCTGTCGGTCGCGCAGCGCATCGAAGCACGTGCCGCGGCGCTCGATCTCGCGGCCTCGCGCGGCGTGGTCTCGGTCCATGAATGTGGTGGTCCGAAGATCGGGGGATTGATCGATTTCCGCGAAACCCTCACGTTTGACCATGGTGTGGACGTCTACGGACTGTGGGGACAAGCAGTCGAGACGGCGGAGGAAGCGCGCATGGTGCTGGGGGAGACGGGAGCCGCAGGGCTCGCGGGGGATCTTTTCGTCGACGGTTCCATCGGTTCGGGGACGGCTGCGTTGAGTGAGCCGTACTCAGACTGCCCGCATTCGACGGGTACGCGTTACCTCAGCGACGAGGCCGTTCGGCTCCACATCCGGGCGTGTACGGAAGCCGGTGTCCAGGCCGGGTTCCATGCGATCGGCGACGCCGCGATCGGTGCCGTGACCAGAGGTTTCGAAGCCGCAATCGAGGAGTTCGGTAGCGCGGCGGTCGCCGCCTGCCATCACCGTGTCGAGCACGCGGTGATGATCGCGGAGGAGCACATCCGGGTGTTGGCTCTGGCGGGAGTCATCGCGAGCGTGCAGCCCGGATTCGAGCAGGCGTTCGGCGGCGCGAATGGCAGCTACGCGCGACGCATCGGCGCCGACCGGGCGCAGGCAGTGATGCCGTTGGCTCCCATGGTGTCGGCCGGCATTCCGATTGCCATCGGGTCAGATGCGCCCGTGACACCACTCGATCCGTGGGCTGCGGTGAAGGCGGCGGTCAATCACCGCACGCCCGGGTTCGCGATCTCCCCGCGTGCGGCCTTCGGCGGCGCGACCCGCGGCGGATGGCGCGCTGCCGGCGTGCGGGACGGCGTGAGTGGAACGCTGGTGCCCGGAGCGCCGGCATCGTTCGCGGTGTGGGAACCGACCGAGTTGATCGTTTCGACTCCGAAGGACGCAGTGCAGCGTTGGTCGACGGATCCGCGCTCGCTCGTTCCTCCGTTGCCTCCGTTGGGCGCGGATTCGGTCGCACCGCGCTGCCTGCGCACGGTCCGCGCGGGCAGGACGATCTATGCGGCGTGAGTTCATTCCCCTGAGCCTGCGGGCGCCGCTGTTGGCGGTTCTGGCGGGTGTCCTTCTGTACCTGAGCTTCCCGCCGTACCCACTGTGGTTCCTTGCGCCCGTCGGGGTGGCGCTCCTGGTCGTCGCACTGCAGATGGTCGATCGCCTGCGCGCGGGCTTCGGTATCGGCTTCCTCGCGGGGCTGGCGTTCTTCCTGCCGCTGCTTCCGTGGACCGGGGTGTACGTCGGCCCGGGGCCGTGGATCGCGCTGTCGGTCGCGTGCGCGGTCTATTACGGACTGTTCGGGCTCGTGAGCCGCCTGGTGCTTCCATTGCGTGGCTGGCCGGTATGGATCGCCGCCTGTTGGTCTCTCGCTGAGTTCGGGCGGTCGTCGTTCCCGTTCGGCGGATTCCCCTGGGGGCGCCTGGCATTCGGTCAAGCCGATGGCTGGCTTCTCCCTCTCGCGGCGCTCGGTGGCGCCCCGCTTCTGAGCTTCGCGGTCGCGCTGATCGGGGCGTTGGCGGTGTACTTGTTCCAGCGCCCGTCTCGATCGGCAGCCATCGTGGCTGTTGCTGCCCTGTTCGCGCCGTTCCTCCTGGCCGCTCTGGCGGTCGTCATTCGTCCGGCACCGACCGGCCGGACCATCACGGTGGCCGCGATCCAGGGGAGCGTGCCCCGGCTCGGACTCGATTTCAACGCCCAGCGTCGTGCCGTTCTCGACAACCATCTCCGCGAGACCGACAAGTTGGCTGCCGCGGTCCGAGCCGGCACCGTCAAGCATCCGAACGTCGTGGTGTGGCCGGAGAACTCGTCGGACATCGATCCGTTCCGGAATCCCGACGCCTATGAGCTCATCAGCGACGAAGCCCGGAACATCGATGCGCCGATCCTCGTCGGGGCCGTGCTCGTCAACGACAACCGCACGACGTCGAACACGGTCATCGTGTGGGACCCGCAAAACGGCCCCCAGGAGCGTCACGACAAGAAGATCATCCAGCCGTTCGGCGAGTACATGCCGTTCCGGTCGTTCTTCGCGTTGTTCTCGGACTACGCGGACAAGGCCGGCTATTTCGTGCCGGGTGACGGCGACGGCGTCGTGCACGCGCACGGTATCGCGGTAGGCATCGCGACCTGCTATGAAGTCGTTTTCGACCGCGCTTTCGAGCAGTCTGTGGACAACGGTGCGGAGCTTCTCGCGGTACCGACAAACAACGCGACGTTCGGTGACACCGACATGACCTACCAACAACTCGCGATGTCGAGAGTTCGTGCGGTAGAGCATGATCGGGCTGTGGTGGTGGCCGCGACCAGTGGTGTGAGCGCCGTCATTGCCTCCAACGGCGATGTCATGACACGGTCTGAGCTGTTCGATCCCGCGACACTGATCGCCGACGTGCCACTGAACACACACGTCACCCTGGCCAGCCGGCTGGGGCCGACCGTGGAACTTCTGCTGTGCGCCATCGCGATTGGTGCCACGATTTCGGGCACAGCCCAACGGCGGCACGCATTGCGGGGATAGTCTTCGAGACGAACCGTGTGTGGCTGCGAAGCAAACGGAAGAGGGAAACGTGGACCGCCCCAGCGACAAGACCTTGGTGATCATCCCGACCTACAACGAGCTCGAGAATCTTCCCCTGATCATCGGTCGACTCCATGCGGCTCTTCCGAATGTCGACGTGCTGGTCGCCGATGACGGCAGCCCCGACGGCACCGGTGAGTTGGCCGACAAGCTCGCCGCGGCCGACGAGCGCGGTCGTATCCACGTGATGCACCGGACCGCGAAGGCCGGCCTCGGCGCCGCCTACATCGCCGGCTTCAAGTGGGGCTTCGAGCGCGGTTACACCATCCTCGTCGAGATGGATGCCGACGGCAGCCACGCTCCGGAGCAACTCCACCTGCTCCTCGAGGCGGTCGACGAGGGTGCGGACCTCGCACTGGGATCGCGATACATCAAGGGCGGCAAGACGGTGAACTGGCCGTTCAGCCGTCAGTTCATCTCGCGCGGTGGAAACATCTACGCGCGGATCATGCTCGGCGTGAAGATCCGCGACATCACCGGTGGTTTCCGTGCTTTCCGCACGACCTCACTCCAGCAGGTCGACTTCGATTCGATCGACGCGGTCGGATACGGATTTCAGATCAGCATGGCCTTTAACTTCTCCCAGATGGGCTTCACCGTCGTCGAACGACCGATCACGTTCACCGAGCGTGAGATCGGCGAGTCGAAGATGAGTGGCTCGATCGTCAAGGAAGCGATGCTCAAGGTCCCCGTGTGGGGATGGCAGGCGCGCAAGGCCAAGTGGAAGGGCCGTTTCAAGCGCCTCAAGAAGCAGAAGGCCGCATAAGGCGGTTGGTTTAGCGCGGCTTGATGATCTTGCCGTCGGGACTGACCAGCCAGAACATTCCCGCGACCCCCTGGCCGTTGATCGAGCCAGGGGAGATGTCGTTGCGGTAGAAGTACACCGGACGACCATTCACCGTCAGTTGCGCGACCCCGTTGGCGCGGTCATAGATTCCGAGGGCGGCGTCGACGCCGTCACCCGTGGGTGGCTCGGAGTTCGCGTTGACCGCGGGCCAGTGCACCGCGCACTGGTCGACGCATGAGCTTGTACCGGTCTTCGGGTCATCGGCGAGGTAGTAGTAGATGGCCCGGCCGGTCGGAGTCACGAGAATGGGCCCTAGCGGGGATTCCATGACGTTCAGGCTGAGCATCTTCGGCAGCGGAATCGAGCCGACGGCGGTCTCCTGCGTGTTCTCCTCGCCAACCACCGGGATCGGTGCCCGCTTGACCTTGGTGGTCGTCGGTGCCGCAGTCACAGTCGGAGCGTGGGTAGGCGTCGGAATGACCTGCTGGTCGTCGCCGCTGCTGCATGCCGAGAGTGCGACCGCCATGCTGGCGACTGCACCTAGGTATCGGAAGGCCTGGACCATGCGCCTCAGAGTAGGGCGCGGTCACGCGAGCTTCGGCCCGACGGCACCGTCCGATGCCGGTTTGATAACTCCGGGGTCGACGAAT
Organism: Nocardiaceae bacterium; assembly: GCA_021372355.1. Lineage (GTDB taxonomy): Bacteria > Actinomycetota > Actinomycetes > Mycobacteriales > Mycobacteriaceae > Smaragdicoccus. The sequence continues at coordinate 20,690 of JAJFUQ010000094.1, forward strand.
CTGGGTAACGTCGGAGCATGAGCGAACCGACGATGTTCACGTTGGACCCCGACGAGCAACCGACGCAGTGGTACAACATCGTCGCGGACTTACCCACGCCCCCACCGCCCCCGCTGCATCCGGGGACCGGTCAGCCGGTCGGTCCGCAGGACCTCGAGCCGCTGTTCCCGCCAGAACTCATCGCGCAAGAGGTCACGACCGACAGGTTCGTCGACATTCCCGAGCCGGTTCTCGATGTCTACCGGCAGTACCGCGCCACACCGCTCTACCGAGCGCGTCGATGGGAGGCGAAGCTGGGGACGCCGGCGCGCATCTACTACAAATACGAGGGCGTCTCGCCGGCCGGGTCGCACAAGACGAACACCGCCGTGCCGCAGGTGTATTACAACTCGCTTCACGGGGTGAAGCGCCTGACGACCGAGACGGGCGCGGGACAGTGGGGGACTGCACTGGCCTATGCGACGGCGCTTTTCGGCGTCGATTGTGAGGTATGGCAGGTCGGTGCATCGTTCGATACCAAGCCCGCGCGCCGCACCCTGATCGAGGTATTCGGCGGCACTGTGCACCGCTCACCGTCGCGCCTGACCGAGGCCGGAAAGGCGTTTCCGGAAGGTCACCCGGGTTCCTTGGGTATCGCGATCTCCGAGGCCGTCGAGGTTGCCGCGCAAGATCCAGAGACGAAGTATGCGTTGGGCTCGGTGCTCAACCATGTCCTTCTCCACCAGACGGTCATCGGCGAGGAAACACTCAAGCAACTCGCTAAAGCCGGCGAGGCACACGTCGATCTCGTTGTCGGCTGTGCCGGTGGCGGCTCGAATTTCGCCGGACTCAGTTTCCCGTTCCTCCGGGAAAACCTGGTCAATGGGAAGAGCACGCGCCTGCTGGCCGTCGAACCGGCCTCCTGCCCGACGCTCACGCGGGGCGAGTACCGCTACGACTTCGGCGACACCGCCGGAATGACGCCGTTGATGAAGATGTACACGCTGGGACATGATTTCGTGCCATCGCCAATCCACGCGGGTGGCCTGCGCTACCACGGCATGGCGCCGCTGGTTTCCCATGCGGTATGCGAGGGAATGATTGACGCCGTCGCGCTCCATCAGAGCGAGTGCTTCACGGCCGCAGTTGAGTTCGCCCGGACGCAAGGCGTGGTCCCTGCACCCGAGTCATCGCACGCGATTGCGCAGGCAAGGATCGAGGCGCTCGCCGCCAAAGAAGCGGGAGAAGAGAAGGTCATCGTGATCGGGCTGTCCGGCCACGGATTACTGGAACTCGGGGCGTACGAGAAGTTCCTCGCCGGCGAACTCGAGGACGATCCACTGTCCGAGGCCGCGCTCACGGCGTCACTGCAGTCAGTCCCAACAGTTGGCTGATCGCGCAGCATTGAGGGCGGTGCAGAATCTGCACCGCCCTCAATGGTGTGACGTCGATCCGGTTTAGCTGCCGCCTCGCCGCTTGCGCAGCAGTTCGAGACGTTCAGCGAGCAGTTCCTCGAGCTCCGGCACGCTGCGACGCTCGAGAAGCATGTCCCAGTGCGTACGCGGCGGCTTGACCTTCTTCTGCTCCTGGTTGCTGCCCTCGACGAGGATGCCCTCCATGCCGTTGCGGCATACCCAGGTCGGCGGGATCTCGGCGTCGTCCGCGAACGGGACGTCGAAGATCAGGCCGTTGTCGGTTTTGTACTGCGCGATTCGGCGCGGGGCGAGGTCGTGATCGCGGTCAGTCTCGTAGCTGACTGCACCGAGACGACTTCCCCGGAGTACGCGATCTGCCATGCGGCTATCTCCTCTGATGGAAAACTTGCTTCACCGTCTACAACGATAGAAGCCGTTGAATCGTTCCCGACGAGGAACGGTTGCCCCCTAGTTTACCGGCGTGCCGTTGCACTCCCGACGACGGCTGCTATTACGGTTTTGCCCGTGTCTCGCCGACCTCATTCATGCGCCTGGTGCGGGCGTGAAGTAGTCGAGTCCGACATGGGCCGGCGCCGCTTGTACTGCCGGCAATCCTGTCGGCAACGCGCCTACGAACATCGCACGTCGATTAAGGGGACCGCCATCCCGATCGACTCGGTCGTGTTGAGTGCGGAAGAAGCCAGCAGCCTGGCTGATCGGGCGTTTGCCGCGCGGTGTGCGGCCGAAGACGTCGCGACGGCGATTCGGGAACGTGCGGCCTATTCCGAACTCCTCGAGCTGACCACGGAGCTGGTGTCGCTCGCCCGCGAAGCAGAACGACTTCGATAATTCCGGACGCGGCAATGAAATTCAGTTCGCTGGTTGACATTTCTACTTTGCGTTTCGAAGATCAACTCAAACTGAGAGAAGCCTGATAGTTTCGTGCAAAGTGACTGCGGTATTTCCGAAATACTTCAGAACACAACGGAAATCTTGTTTCCGAATGCGCTGGCTACGCAGTTGATCTTTATTCTGACTCAGACTTCCTGAGTCGGGAGGTGGACCGTGCGGAGCGATTCCGGCCGAATTCGAATTGGCTTCCACGACGGCATATTTGGCTTCGGCGTGGTGAACTGCGGGCCGTGGTCGGCGCAGTGCACTTCGAGGCAGACCGCGTCGCCGGGCTGATTGGTGGGTCTCGGTGCGACCGTTAGATTCAAACGGTCCATAATCTGAGCCCAAAGTCGGGCTTGTTCGCCCTCTGTAACCATGGCGACAGGTTAGGGCGGTAATACTTGAACGTCGATACCTGGGCACAAAGATTCAGGAGGAATTCAGGGTGGTTAAACCTATTTCTTGGACATCGTGATCTTGACGATTCTTACGTCGTTTTAGAGGATCAGGCGGTCGCCAGGTGGGTTAATTCGCGCGTGGAGAAGCGCTCGACCAGAGCGGGCACGAGGCTACGAGTGCGGACATTCCGGAATTTCGCGTGCACGGCGGTCACCACGGCTGTGACCGTGGTTTCGGGCAGTTGGGCGTAGTGCCGCTTCAATCGTTCGATCACGAGGGGCACGTCGCGCTGTTCTTCTCTGGTCACCTGCCGCTCCCGTCTGCTCGGTTCTGTCTGCTGCCAGTGTAACCGCATGGTTGCGCAAGTGCGCAAGTGAGGGAAGCGTGCGCGTGTCGAAGATCGTCCGACTTGATGCCGTTGTACTCCGGGAAATTGGTCCTTTGACCTGCGTCAGTCCTGATTCAATTCGTCGACCGCGTGACGCTCGACGAAGAGCGGGACGAAGTCGCGGACACGTGCCGAGTGGTACCGCTCGTGGACCTCCCGAACGGTCGTGACGACACGGTCGGTCGAGAGGTGGGAGAAATCGTTCTGCAGGCGTTCGATGACGTTCCCGATTGCACGCTTCTCTTCATTGGTCACTGCCGCCGGGAAAGACGGTGCGGTTTCAGGCGACATGCCTATGACGGTAGGGAGCGAAGGTTAACTCCGACGACTGTTGTGTGAAGTCTGACAGTCGGGAATACGCCGATTTGGTGTCGGTCGCGGAGCGTCGCCGCGCGGCAACCTGTGAAGTGTGGAAACACATACTTAAGTACGGCGCGTCATGCGGGGTTCCAGGGGTTTCATGTCGCATCGTTCAACCATGGATTTTCTAGTCGACCTCATCACCACCCGGTGGCGGCGGCGCGCTTTCGAACACGCAATGCACATCCACCCCGCCACGCAGTCCAAGCTGCTGTCCAGGAACCCTGACTTCAACCGTCCGAGGGTGGCTGGCTAGCTCGAGCACGCGACCTACCGCGCCTCCAGAATGGACTTCAATTTCTGGAGGTCGTTGGTGTTTGCGCGGCGCATCGCCTTTTCCATGAGCGGACCAATGATCCTTCCGAATCCGGACGGTTCGCCCTGGTTGCGGAGCGTCATACGAGTATTTTCCGCGCCCGCAGCTTCGAACGTGTACGTCGTCTCCATGGGAAACGGCCCGTCCGCGGTGCGCATGACGAACCTGGCGGCGGGGATGACCTCCGCGACTTCGTACGTGTAGACGAGCCGGCGGCCGAGGAATCGTGCGGTGAATTCGATAAGCGAGCCCTCGACCGCCGGTTTCGGCGTCTTCCACCGCACGTCGACGATGTTGACGTACCACTGCGTGGCACTGTCTGGATCGGACGCGTAGGCGGCCACGACGGAAACCGGACGGTCGATGACGATCTCGGTGAGGACGTTGACGGTCACGCTGTCAGCGTAGGGGCAGGTATCGGTCCAGGACATCGGACTCTCTTCGAAGCCTTTCCGCATGGTCCATGCGGCCGGCGGCCTGGTATTCCTGCGCCGCCGCTCGACGATCCGCGACCTCGCACTGCAGGATCGTGCGGATGTCGTCCTCGGTCAGAATCTTTCGGGGCACTTCGGCGGCACCAAGAGTCCCCGCGAGTTCGATCGCACTGGCGCGCTGCTCGCCGACCGGTACGGATTCGGCGTTGTCGATAGCCGCAATCGCCGAACGCAGTGCCGCCATCGCGGTCTTGTCGCGAGCGCGCAGCGCGTCGGTGAGAGCGGTGCGAAGTGCTTGGCGGATTCCGATCATCAGACCATTGTTCAATTTGTCCGCAGGCTGTCCACTGGATAAACGATTCTGCAGGAGTGCAGTGGATGAGCGTCGCGCCCGGAATTGCGCAGTTTCGCGACTACGACCGCCGGTGGCTGCGTGGTGACCTGATCGGTGGCGTCACGGTGGCTGCCTACCTCGTGCCGCAGGTCATGGCTTACGCCGCGGTGGCGGGAGTACCACCGGTTGCTGGATTATGGGCGGCGTTCGGGCCGCTGATCGTCTATGCCGTGTTCGGTTCCTCCCGAAATCTGTCGGTAGGACCGGAGTCGACCACTGCGCTCATGACCTCAGTGGCCGTGGGATCCGTCGCACACGGCGATGGGGAACGGTATGCGACGGTCGCAGCACTGATGGCCGTCATCGTCGGCGTCCTCTGTCTCCTCGCCCGGGTCGTTCGACTCGGGTTCTTGGCCGGCCTCCTGTCGAAGCCCGTGCTCGTCGGATACATGGCCGGGATCGCGCTGATGATGATGTCGAGTCAGCTCGGCAAGGTCACGCGCGTCCATGTCGACGGAGACGGATTCATCCCGGAAGTCTCGTCATTCATCAGCGAGGTCGCGACCATCCATTGGCCCACTGTCGGGCTCGCGGGCAGCGCATTGGCGTTGTTCCTGTTGCTCAGTTGGCGTTGGCCGAAACTGCCCGGGCCGCTGATCGGAATGGTGCTCGCGGCCGCCGTCGTGTGGGTTTTCGGCCTTACCGATATCGGAATCAACGTCGTCGGTGCGATTCCCGCTGGCTTACCGACACCGGGATTCACCGGCATCGGGTGGTCGGACGTTCCCGCATTGATCCTTCCGGCGATCGGCATCACCCTCGTCGGCTTCAGCGACAACGTGCTCACCGCACGGGCTTTTGCGCCTAAGAACGCCGAGCCGATCGACGCCAACGCCGAATTTGCAGCCCTCGGAATGGCCAACATCGCGTCCGGACTGATGCACGGATTCCCGATCTCATCGAGTGGGAGTCGAACCGCGATCGCGGTCGCGATGGGCAGCCGAACGCAGTTGTACTCGCTGACCGCGATGGTGACGATCGTCGCGGCACTGACGACGGCACGAGGCGTCCTGGAAGCGTTTCCCACCGCTGCCCTGGGCGCCCTCGTCATTTTCGCCGCGCTGAGATTGATCGAAGTCGGGGAGTTTCGCCGCATCGCGAAGTTCCGTCGCGCGGAGTTCGCGATCGCACTCCTGACGACCTTCGCGGTGCTCGGCCTCGGCGTCCTGTACGGGATCATGGCGGCGATCGGGATCTCGATTCTCGAGCTACTCCATCGGGTAGCGCGCCCGCACGACGGAATCCTCGGCTACGTGCCTGGCCTCGCCGGAATGCACGACATCGACGACTATCCGGATGCGCGCCCGGTCGACGGACTCGTCGTCTACCGCTACGACGCCCCGCTGTGCTTTGCGAATGCCGAGGATTTCCGAACTCGCGCGCTGGCCGCTGTCGATGCGGCGGCGTACGAGGTCAAATGGTTCGTCATGAACGCCGAGGCGAATGTCGAAGTCGACCTGACCTCGTTGGACATGCTCGAGGATCTGCGTCGCGAGCTCGGTGATCGAGGCGTCACGTTCGCGATGGCACGCGTCAAGCAGGACCTTCGTGACTCCTTGAAGGCCGCCGGCATACTCAACCGGATCGACGATTCGTTGATCTTCCCGACCCTGCCGACCGCGGTAGAGGCCTTCCATCGCGCCCAGGATCAAGGGTTCGGAGCAACCTCACAGGGTTGACACGGCAACGTTCCAGTGCGCGCCGACAACGTTGAAGGCATGAATGATTCAGCCTCAATCGACGCGAAGATCCGGTGGTTCTGCGTCTCGGCGTTGTGGACCGCGATGGCCGCCACAGCGTACTGGTGGGCTGCCGACGGCGGCATCATCGAGATGGGAACGTGGGCCGGTTGGGCCACGTCAACCGGTCGGCTGACCGGTCTGCTGTCATCGGTGCTGCTGCTCGCGCAGGTGCTCATGATCGCGCGCATCCCGTGGGTGGAACGCGCCTTCGGCCAGGACAACCTCGTCGCGAGCCACCGAATCCTGGGCATGTCGTCGATCAGCCTGCTGATTGCCCACATCGTGCTCATCACCCTCGGCTACGCCGGAGGCGAAATCGGGCGTGTGATCGGCGAATTCGTCGATCTGACGCTTACCTACCCCGCGATGCTGTTGGCGGTGGCGGGCGCCGCAGCGCTGCTGATGGTCGCGGTGACCAGTGCGCGGGCGGCCCGCCGAAGGATGCGCTACGAGTCGTGGCACCTTCTGCATCTGTATGCCTATCTCGGTGCCGGACTCGCCCTTCCTCATCAACTGTGGACCGGTCAGGAGTTCCTGTCGTCGCCGGGGATCACGGCTGCGTGGTGGGCGGTCTGGGGACTCGCCGCTGCCGCGGTGCTCATCTGGCGGGTGGCCGTGCCGCTCTGGAAGTCGTTGCGGCACAGCGTGAAGGTCTCGCACGTCGTCAATGAGAGTCCGGGCGTCACGTCGGTGTACCTCACGGGTCGACGGCTCGACCGACTCGATGTCGATGCCGGTCAGTTCTTCACGTGGCGGTTCCTGAGTGGACCGGGGTGGTCCCGCGGCAAGCCGTACTCGCTCTCGGCAGCCCCGACCGCGGACACCTTGCGAATCGGCGTGAAGGCCGTCGGTCCCGCGAGTGCGGGCGTGGCGAACCTCAAGCCGGGGACGCGCGTCGTGTTCGAAGGCCCGTTCGGTCGCCTGACGGAGCGAGTTCGAACACAGCGAAAGGTCGCTTTGATCGGTGCGGGCGTCGGAATGACGCCACTGCGCGCACTCGCGGAATCCTTGCCCTACGGCGAGGGGGAGGCCGTCATAGTTCAGCGGTACTCGGAGCATCCGCTGTTCGTGACCGAATTCGTGGAACTTGCCAAGCAACGCGGACTGGGGCTCGTGTGGCTGCCCGGCCAGCGTCGATGGGCCGGATCGATGTTCGGGGCGTACGTCGATCAGCACGACGACGACGCGGCCGCGCTGCGTCGACTGATCCCGGACATCGCCGAACGGGACGTGTACCTGTGCGGTCCGCCTGCCTGGACCGACTCCGTCAAGGGCGCTCTGGCTGCGGCCGGCGTCCCGGGCGCCAACGTCCATATCGAATCGTTCGAACTGGTGAGGTCATGAAACGTATTGCACTGTGGCTCTTTTCGACGCTGACGGTCGTGGTTCTGCTGTTCGGTTACCACACATCGTTGTCGCCGACCGCGTCGACAAACGCGGCGACCGTCGCGTCCGCACCCGCGGGCTCGACGGAGAAAACCGCCGTGACCAGTGGGGGATCGACCTTCACGGGCGACGCCATCGACACGCGCTTCGGTCCGGTCCAGGTGCAGATCACCGTGGCGAACGGGAAGATCACTGCCGTCCAGGTGCTGCAGTACCCCTATCGGGACCACCGCGACCAGGAGATCAACAGTCGCGCGCTGCCGGTTCTTATCGACGAGACCGTGAGCGCTCAGTCCGCAGACATCGACATGGTGTCCGGTGCAACGATCACCTCGGATGCGTACGTCGACTCGCTGCAGTCTGCGATCGATCAGGCGGATCTCGCATGACGACGCGCTACGTGGAACACGTCATGGGGCTGCCCATCACGCTCGCCCTGCGTGGTCCGCGGGAGCGGGGATCGGCGGCGCAGATCGTGTGGCGGGACGTGGTGTCGTCACTTCGGGCGGCCGACAAGACGTTCAGTACGTTTCGTCTCGACTCCTGGATTTCGCGACTCAAGCGCGGCGAAGTCAGCGTCCAGGAGTGCCCCGCCGATGTTCAGGAGGTGCTGGAACTCGGTGAGCGCGCCCGTATCGAATCGAACGGCGCGTTCGACATTCGCTACTCCGGAACGATCGACCCGAGTGGCGTCGTCAAGGGATGGGCAGTCGAGCGGGCCGCACGGCACCTCGAGGGCTTTGGTGCGGATTACTGCCTCTCGGCCGGGGGAGACATGGTCTGTTGGTCCGACGACGACCCGTGGCGCATCGGGATCGAGAACCCGTTCGCACCCGAGAAGATCATGGCCGTCGTGCCACTCCGAGCGGGCGCCGTCGCAACTTCGGGATCAGCTCATCGGGGAGCGCACATCCGCGATCCCCGAACGAGCGACGCGCCGGCTGGGATCAGTTCGGTGAGCGTCATCGGACCATCGCTGACCTGGGCGGATATCGATGCAACCGCCGCGTACGTGCAAGGCTCGGAGGCCGCCCGGTGGTTGCAGACACGTCCGGGGCGGACCGGGTTCATCGTGTGGGAGGACGGCTCCACGGAGACAGTTTCCGGTCCGGCCGCCGATGCCCGCGGCTAGGGTGGTCTGATGGATCATGCGGGAATGATCTTGGGGTCTGAACCCAAGTACACGATCGCGGAGGTCGCCGCTCTGGCTGGAGTTCCGGTCGAGCGGGTCGTCGAGATTCGAACCTTGGTGGCGCTGGCCATACCGCGCGCCGACGACATCGCCTACAACGACGATGACGTGGAAGCCGTTCAAATGCTCACGTTGCTGCGGGAAAGCGGAATCCTCGACGAGGCAACGGAGCGCAGCGTCGCGCGCTCCATGGGCCGTTCGCTGGCCCGCTTGGCGGAGTGGCAGGCGGACCTCGTCTATGACTTCGTCGAGTCGAGCGATGGCGGCGTCGACGAGATGACGGCCATCACGACGCTCATCGACCCGCTCGAGCGCTTGCAGAACATTCTCTGGCGGCGGCATCTGCTCGATGCCGATGCGCGGCGTTCGGGAAGCACCGCCGGTGAGGTCGACATGCTCGCGGTCGGCTTCGCAGACGTGGTCGGCTTCACCAGTCTCAGCAGGGGACTCACCCGCCGTCAGCTGAGCGTGTTTCTCGAGCGATTCGAATCCGACATCGCCGAAACGGTCGGCCGACACGGGGGCCGCATCATCAAGATGATCGGCGACGAAGTCATGTTCGTGGCCGACGAACCGGTGTCCGCCGCGCGCATCGGGCTCGAACTCGCCGCACGCGAGCGCACCTTCGACGGACGACCGGAACTGCGGGTCGGCGTGGCGTACGGCGCGGTTCTGCGACAGCTCGGTGACGTGCACGGAACCGTCGTGAACATGGCGGCCCGCCTGACCGCCGTCGCGCGTCCGGGGTCGGTGATGATGGACAAGGCGATGGCGGCCGCGCTCGAAGGTCACCCGGAGTTCTACATCCGCGATCTGCGGCGCGTCGACGTCAAGGGCTTCAATCACCTTCAGCCATGGCTGTTGCGCCGGCCGAAGCAAGTGGGCGATCCGCCGACCGAGGCGTTCCAGATTCCTCCGGAGCTCACCGAACGGAGCTGATCCGGGTCAGAACCCGAGAACGTCGCGGTACAACGGCATCTCGTCGGTGCGCGTCGCCTTCTTGACCGCCGGGTCGTACTGGGCAGGCTGACCGGTCACGACGGTGTCGAGACTTTGCGGCGTGAGCTGAGCTTCGAGCGTGAAGTCGTCGATGACGAACGGCAATCCATTGGAGGCCAAGGGGTCTGGACCGTCCATCACGTGGAAGTGCAGGTGCGGCGCGTCGGAGTTGCCCGAGTTGCCGACTTTGCCGATGACGTCGCCTTTCGCCATCTGCTCGCCGACCTTGACCTTGACCCCGTCGCCGGGCATCAGGTGGGCGTAGAAGGCATAGCGCCCGTTGCCGAGATACTGGACGACGTAGTTGCCGCCGTATTCATCGATCTTGAGCCCCGTCGGGGCGGTGCCCGGAACCTGCTCCGGACGATCGTTCATCACCGCGACAATCGGTCCGTCGGCGACCGCGTGGATATCGGCACCGTGGTAGGCGTAGCTCTCCATCTTCGCCTTGTCTCCGGTGAACAGAAGGCCTTGATCGTTCAGTTGCACGAAGTCGATGGCGAAGCGTTCGGGGGCATAGAGGTTGCCGTTGAGTGGACTGGACGCCATGCGGTGCGGAGTCGCGGTGGCGCAACAGCCGTTGCCATCGACCCAGTGAATTCCGCGCAGGGGCGAGGTGATGACGACGGGGTCGGTCATCCGCACATGGGTGGCGGCGACATTCTCGGTCAGCGTCTTTCCGTACAGGGGCTCGGACGGATTCAGCACTTCGAGGTCGATAGCGTGCGTGATGTCCCGTGGGACGGCAGCCTCGGAATTCACCGCGACGTCCATCCACACCAACGCGGATTGCCCAGGTCCGACGACGGCGGCCGGCGGCTTGCTGAATGCGGGTCCGCCGTCGGTGATGCCGCTCGGCTGCTGCGCACCGAGGACGCGGATGACCGAGGTCAACCCTTCGCCCGAGAGATTCTGCAGGGTCGTGCTCCCGGACATCGCACGGACCGATTGCAGTGCTATTGGCTGGGACAGGATGTTCAGCACCTGCACCTCGTAAGCGAGGTGGAACTTTCCGTCGGTGGCCTTCACCGGTTGCGGTGCCGACGGGACAAAAGCCGAGAGCGGGGTGAATACCGCCTGTGCGGATTTCGGTGCCGGATTGTCGGGCTGTTGATTCCCTCCACCGGAATTGCCGGTGTCCCGCGAACAACCGCTCAGCGCAACAAACAAAACCGCTGCTGCCGCAATCGCGGCCCCCCGCTGTGAATACACGAATTCAGACTAAAGAGGTACGGACGCAGACTTATCGAATTGCTCAATCTGGGGAACCACCACGACCGGGCAGGACGAGGTGTGGACCAGCGTCTGGCTCGTCGAGCCCTCCGTGAGCGCGGAGAATCCGCAGCGTCCACGACTTCCGACCACCATCAGTTGGGCGTCGCGCGATTGCTCGATCAGATTTCGCACGGCGTTGTCGGTTGCCACCAGTCGTTTGACCTCGACGTCGGGATAGCGCTCCCGCCAACCGGCCAGAGACTCGGATAGTTCCATCTCATGCGCAATGGCGACGTTCGTGCCGGTGAGCCCGAGCGCGAGCGACTCGCCGGACGAATTCCGTGCGTGCAGCGCGATCAACGTGACGTCCCGTCTCGCCGCCTCGGAGAACGCGAACTCGATGGCCCCGGTGCTCGCGCGTGTGCCATCGACACCCACCACGACCGGCGAGTAGGTGCGAATCCTGGCTTCGCCGGGCACGATTGCGACTGGACATTGGCTCCGCCGCACCAGTGTCGTGGTCGGCGATTCGATCAGGTGTGTGGCCGCGTCGGACCCGTGCGATCGTCCGAGAACGAGTAGCCGTGCGTTCCGTGACTCCCGCACCAGTTCTGGACCCACCGGACCCCGGATCATTGCGGTCGTCACCTCGACGGCCCGGATCGCTCCGACTGACTTGTCGACCAAGCGGGCTGCGACGTCGAGAAGTTGCTGGTTGTCCGCTTCGTATCCGGGCTCTCGGATCTCCGGATCGAGAACGGTGACGACGCGAACGGGCGAGCGATGGAGGGCGGCATACTCGGCGGCCCAGGCAAGCATGGAGCGCGTCGCAGACGATCCGTCGATAGCGACGACAATCGGCCCGTTGATCTGCATATTCCCAGCATCGGGCGCGCCCGGCCGGCGCCCTAGAGTCCGAAGGTTCCGATCGCGAGGACCATCGTCAACCGAAAGGAGGGGCGGACTGTGAAGTCCGCCCCTCCTGGGTCCCCTGCCCCCGGGGTTCTAGGCTGCCTTTTGTTCGGTCATGTGACCGATCGTCGGCAGGTGTGTGACGTGGCTGGTCGTTGCTTGCTGCTGGGCCCGGTCGCGCCATTGGGTCACCGCAACTGCGCTGGCCGCCAACACAATCAGCGCGACGATCCCGACGACACCAGCCACTGCAAGGCTCTGCATGTCGGATGCGGCCGCGGTGAGCGTTGTCCCGGTCAGGGCAACGAGTGCCATGCCGGCGACGATGACGATCCAGTTTCCGGTCGCGTTCAGCTTCATGGGTGTCTCCACATCAGTCGGGTGAAACTGAAATCGATTTCACGCCGACTGACGGGATCTTCGTAGGGCCGAATGCGATCGTTCCGAATGGACTTTCGGCCCTAATGGGAGTTACAGACTGACGTCACCCGTGGTGGCTGGGCTCGGCGGAACCTGCGGCTCCGAAGGTCCCATGTCGAGCCGGAACGGCGGGTATTCGTCGGTCATGAGCGCGGCATAGGCCACGACCCGGTACATCCAGCGGTTGATGCCCATCGCGAAGTCGAAAATCGAGCTCGGGAACTTCTCTTTGAAGAGCAGGATGATCGCGCCGACGAGGACAAGCAGCGTGAGCAGGGAGAACCCGACTTGACCTCCGTATCCTTGCTCGTCATCTCCGACGCCCATCGCGAAGGTCGCGCCACTGCCCAGCATCGCGCCCAGGATGAGGTAGTGCGGGATCGCCAGGAGCCACCACTTGAAGAGCACCTTCACCCGGGACAGATGTTCGGGGTACGCGATGTCGAGTTCCGCGGGATAGTCCGTCGAGTTGAGCGTGAACGGCGGGTACTTGTCGGTGCCCAGCGCGTAGTAGCTGTAGAACGACACCCGCCAGCCCCAGCGGAGAACTCCGAGGTTGAAGTCAAAGATTCCGCGCGGGTACTACCCGTGAAGAGAATCGCGAACCCGGCAACGATCGTCAGGACGAAGAACGCGATGCCCAAGAACACCAAGATGATCAAGTGCGGGATGATCAGCAGCCATTTGACGAGCCAGAGCCATCGGGACAGCGATCCGTCGAGTTCGCCCGTCAGCCGGACTGGTGAGGATTGTGCTGGAGAACTCATGGAGACTCCTCGTGGAGAGGGGTCAGGAGGACAGTCCGGGTTGGACATGTGTGAGCTGACCGCTGTCTCCAATGTAACTGCGCAGACACGCTTTTGGATATCAGGGATTACCCGGATTTGATCAGCGACTGATCTTCGAGCGGTCCCGAGAGATCGGGGTCTGATTAGCCAGAGAATTGCATGCAGAAAGTCCGTCTCGCAGTCCCTTCTTGAACGCATTCGCTCGTTCCGCAGGAGTGCCATGATCGCGTCCCGGGCGTTCGGCAGCACCGATCGAGCGGAGGAACTTCTCGAGGTTCTTCACTTCCGTCTTGTCGATCGAGCCGTCGTTCCGAAGATGGGCCGCGAACGCCCCGGCCACGCAGTCGGCCTGATTCTCGAGCGCGATGGCCTCGTCGAAGGTGTCGGGCTCGGCGATTCCGGCGGCATGCTGCATGAGATGCCCGAATTCGTGGGCGAGGCCGATGACGGGAGCTGCGGCGCCGAAGGACACGTAGAACTCCCACATTTGGCTGAGACCGAGGTAAATGCCGTTGTCCGCGGAGCAATAGAAATAAGACATCGCGTCCGCCATCCGATTACGAACGAACCCCTCGCACCCGTCGCTGACCGTCTGTTGATCCTCGATGAGATAGACCGCGTCCGGCACGAATTGATTCGACGGATCGATCGTGCTCATGAATTCGCCGACCATCGCGACCGCGATACGGGCGAAGTCGGCCATTTCTGATCTGGTGTAGCAGTTGTCGAGTTCGTCGCCGGGACACGCCTTGACTGCCGTCGCCGATGCCGCACTTCCGCCGATGAGGATCGCTACTGCGAAAGCTCCGGTGATGATCGCCCGAATCACGTTGCCTCCTGGTCGTCGTTGGGATCGACCAGTTAGACGCGGCGAGGCTCAGACGGTTCCTTCCGGCGAGAGGGTTGTTCGATTGCAGATTCAGACTTCCGACGCCTGGCTGCGTGCCCAGTGCACGTACGGCGTGAAGAGCTGCGCGAGCGTCTCGGCGGCATCGGTGGGGTCGGACGGGGGAGTGGCCAGGTAGGACAGCGAAACGCGAACGACGCCGGTCGCCAGCGTGTCGGCGAGGTTTCCGATCTCGGGCCAGCGCTCCCGGTAGATCCGGGCGAGGTTGTGCGCCGCGATCTCGATGAATTGTTCGCCGTGGGCCGTGATCCGCACGACCAGCTCTCGGCTGTTGGATTCGCCGAGAACGTTCCGGACCAGCGGGTCGGCGACGACCGTCGTGAAGTAGCGTTCGAATCCGCCTTTGAACGTCTCGAAGACGTCGGCACCCTTTGCCGAGCTTTCGTGCGCGGCCGCTTCGGTGATGACCGTGCTGGCCAATCGCAGGATGTACGCGTTCATCAGGCCCGTTCGGGACCCGAATTCCTTGTAGATCGTCTGGCGGCTGAGGCCGCATCGCTTGGCGACGTCGCTGACACTCAGGTTGGCCCAGTCGGTTTCGGTGATCAGTTCCTTGACGGCGTCGAGGACGGTCTGTGCGCGCAGTGCAGTGCGCGCATCGCGGTAGGTCATCGCGTGGGGCGTGTCTGCGTGCGAGTTCGTCACGACATCGATTATTCCGTGCCGTGCGGCTACCACTGGACGTTTACCGGGTGGTGTGGATTACGTTGAGTTCCAACGAAGGTGGCTGGAGGTCCCGTGGTGAATCCGCAGAAGCGTGGTCGGCGCATCGCGATGACTGATCCCGAACGGGACGCGTACCTCGCTGAGCAGCGAACGTGCCGGGTCGCGACGGTCGGTCCAAAGGGTGTGCACGTGACTCCGCTCTGGTTCCTCTGGGACGGTGTGGCGCTCTGGTTGTACTCACTGACCGGTAGCCAGCGATGGGCAGACGTCGTGCGAAGTCCCGCCATTGCGGTCGTCATCGACGACGGCCACGACTATCTGGAACTGCGCGGCGTCGAGATCACCGGCGAAGCCGAAGTGGTCGGCGAGGCTCCGCGCGTCGGCGAAGACGTGCCCGAACTCGTCAACGTCGAAAGTTCGTTCGCGGGCAAATACTTCGGCATCGACGAATTGCCGTACGACCGCAAGCACGGTTGGCTGCGGGTCCAGCCGACGTCCATCCGTAGCTGGGACTTCCGAAAGATCGGCGCCTAGTTCGCGGGCTGGCGGCAGATCATCACGGGGCAGGGGCTGTGCTTGAGCAGGTGCTGACTCGTCGAGCCGAGGATCAGCGCGGCGGCCCGTCCGCGCCCGTGGCTGCCCACAACGACCAATCGCGCCTGCTTCGCGGACCCGGACAGAACATCTCGCGCGTCGCCCGCCATCGCGGTGGTGTGCACCTTGACATCCGGATACTTTTCGCTCCACCCGGCGAGGCTCTCGGACAAGAGCGCCTCGTGGTTTCCGCGGTGAGCATCGTGTCCGGCCTGCACGTCCCAGACATGCACTGCTTCGAGCGAGGCCTGGTACCAACTCGCGAATTCGAAGGCATGCGCGATCGCTGAGGTGCTGAGAGGACTGCCGTCGACGCCGACCACCACGCGCCCGAAACCGTGGGCGCCGCGCCACACCACGACCGGACAGGCCGCATGATTGGCGACCAGCGTGGCAGTCGAACCGATCATGAGCGATTCCAGACTCGCGGTTCGGTGCGCTCCGACCACCACGAGCCGCGCTCGTTGGCTCAGGGAAACGAGCATCAGATCCGCCGGTCCCTGCTTGGAGACGGTGTGCACGAGCAGGTCGGGAAACTTTTCCAGGACTCTCGCCGTGGCTTCGTCCAACCGCAGCGCCGCCACTGAGCTTTCGTCGGGCGTGGTCGCGTAGGCGAGGATCGCGGCATCGGTCAGATAAGCGCCGGGCACGGGAGCGGCGGTTGCGAGAACAAGCGGCGCCTTCATGAGGCTCGCAGTTTCGGCCGCCCAGAGGGCTGCACGAGTCGCCGTTGATGAGCCATCGATTCCGACGACGATGGACGTCGAATCCACAAGGGTCATGACTCCAGAGTGCGCTTTTCTCAACAGGGTTGCGAGGGACTGCGGGGACGGACTGTGGCGAGGGACCAAGGTCGTTTTCTCGAGGCCCAATGCCTGCATACGTCAACGCCTGCCGGGTATTTCGATGGAGTCGAAGGAGCGGCGAAACTCATGGTTGAAGCGAATCTGCGGCCGGCGGCGGAAGCCGAGGACTCATCGGGTCATCGGCTTCGGTCTTGGCGGGCAGTGATCGTCATCGCGGCTCTGGCGTTCGCCGCCTACATGCTGATCCCGCAATTCGACGACATCTGGCGCGCGTTCGGCCTGCTCGGCGACGGTCACGGAGCATGGTTGATGGCTGCGATCGTGGCATCTGGCTTCACCTATGTGGGTGCTGCCCTGACCTTGAAGAGCGCGAGTCCCCAACGGCTTCGACTAGGGCGCACTGCTGTCGTTGCGGTCGCAACGACGTTCGCGAATCAGTTCGCGCCATTCGGGCTGGGCGGCGATGCGGTCAACGTCCGGTACCTCGAGAAGACCGGCCACGATCGCGAGACCGCAGTGGGCGTCGTGGCGGCAACACTCGGCGCAGGCGTCGTGCTGCACGTGTTCTCGCTGGTCGTGGCGGTCCTGTGGCTCGGAGTGTCGGCGACGTTCATTCGGTCCGCGCTGCCGAGTGCCGGGACGGTCGCGATTGTGGTGGGCCTGGCGGTGCTCGCCGTCGTCCTCATCTGGTTTGTCGTGCGTCGGCGTCCTGATCTCGTGGAGCGCGCTCGCGATGCGGCGGCATCGGTCGGGCGTGTGTTGAAGCAGCCCCGTCGGGCGGTGATGCTCGTGACGGGTCAAGGCTTATTGATCGTCGCGTACATTGCGGCACTGGGCTTTTCGCTCCACGCGTTCGGTGCGCATCCCTCCGCGCTTCTCGTTGCCGCGGTCTACCTCGGCGGAACGGCGGTGGGGTCGACGGCGCCGACACCGTCGGGCCTCGGCGTCCTGGAGGCGGCGTTGGTGGGTGGGTTCGTCGTCGGAGGTGTCGCCACGGCACCGGCAATCGCAGGAGTCCTCACTTTCCGGCTCGCCACGCTGTGGCTGCCGGCGTTGGTCGGCTGGGCGGCGTACCGGATTCTGGTACGACAGGAATTTCTGTAGTCAGCAATTAGGACAATGTTCGCGAAGCGAGGGAGTGGCGGACTCTCTGCTCGGGTAATGGTTGGCTCATGGATTGGAAAATCGAGCTGATCGCACTTCCCGTGACCGACGTCGACCGCGCCAAGAACTTCTACACGAGCATCGGCTTCAATGCCGACCACGACCACACGCCGACTCACGATATTCGTTTTGTGCAGCTGACGCCGCCGGGCTCGGCGTGCTCGATCGCCATCGGCACCGGCATCACGCAAGCCCAGCCGGGGAGCGTCGAGGGGTTGCAGATCGTCGTCGCATCGGCGGACGAGGCATATGCGCAACTCGTCGCCGCGGGCGCGGATGCTTCTCCGGTCGTCGACATGGACTGGGGGCGATTCACGTTCTTCGCGGACCCGGACGGCAACAAGTGGGCGGTTCAAGAGCTCCCGAAGTGGCGGTGACTCAGAAGGAGTAGTCCCGGAACGTCATGATCGTGCCGACGATCGCGATGGGAATGACGATCACCCAGTGCAGGATATGCACCCAAAGCGGTCGCGGCTCGCTGTACGCCCAGTAGATCGAGTAGTACGCGCCGAGGTTCAGCAGCACGCCGTAGAACGGTGTGCGTTGCGGATGCTTGCCGAGCTTCATATATGGACCAACGTACTCCCGGGTTTTGGTGAGAAGGCGTATCTGCCCACCGCGAGAAGTCTGTGCTTACAGTCGAGATATGCCCATCTATCAGAGCGTCGGCATCGTTATCGGCGCTGTCGCCACCATTCTGGGGCTACCGAGGCTGTTCGACGACGTGACTAACTCCGCGCGACTCGAGAAGAAGCTCGATCTCATGCAACGACTGGCCGATAACGCCGTACTACCCGGCGTCAAACACGTCATGACCAACAAGAGCGCCGAATTGTCCAAGCGACTTGCGGCGATCTACGCGATCCCGAATGACCGCCGCGTCGTAGTCGATCTCGGGATGGGCATCACGTGGTTGGTCATCGGAACCGTGATATTGCCACGGGTTATCGACGATTTCGATCTGCCCAAATTCGATGGCATCCGGCCCATCTATTGGATCCTTGTCTACGCCGGCGTGTGGTTCACACTCCACGGTTTGATCCGGCATCGAACGGTCAGGATGAACCGGCGTCTCTACATGGAGCTCGGGGGCCCGATCGATCCGCCGGTGTTGCACGCTCCGCCGCTTCGCCGGGTCTTCCAGCGCGGCGCGGTCACGCTGGGCCGAATCATGAAAAAGGCGAGGGCCAACTGGCAGATCAATCCGGGCGTCACCCTGACCGAGCACGTGCGAGCTGTCATCACTGAGCTAGAGCACGGCGGCAAGCTCCGCTAAGCAGGGGCTGCGCCGACGAGAGCTTTCTGCACAATGGGCGGCGCCCACCGTCCGTTGAGGGCTTCGGGCTTCGGTGCGTACAAGCGCATCGTCACGCCGAGTGGGCCGAGAGGTGCGGGCAGCCAGTTGGAAACCCGTTGCGGACCGGGATTGCTGTGCTGAATGTAGAGGTCGAGCGAGCCGTCGGCGTTGTAGCTGAGCTGGTCGCGGTCGCCGATCGCGAATCGGTTGAGTTCATTGGCGGCCTGGAAACCTTCCGCGTCGTACATCGTGACTGACCAGAATGCGGCGGCGGGCGGCAGCTTGTCTGCGTCGAAGTGGATGACGTAGTTGTTGTCGCCGGTGATCGGTTGTCCGTCGGCATCGGCGTTCAGAACCGGGTAGATCGCGTCCTCGGGTTGGTTTGCGCCGAGCCCGATCATGGCCACCACGGCGCGGCGGAAGTACGCGTTTCCGTAAACGCCCATCGTGTCCGTCAGCATGGTCCAGCCGTGCACGGGGACTGCAAGGGTGGGGATCGCGGCCATCATGTCCTTGAGGGCAGCGTTCCAGCCCGCCTCGATGTCCGCCCGCTGTGGAGTGTCGAAACGGCTGGCGTTGAACGGTTGTCCGGCAGTGATTCCCAGGCCTGTCAGGCGTGCGAGCTGAGAGAAGTCGGTCGCGTGCGGCGGGTTGACCGACATCAGATTGGCTCCGTAGGCCAGGTAGTCCAACGGTGCCATCCCGTTGACGACCCGCAGCGGGTCGGTCGTGATGTCGTGGGTCGGGTCGATCGCGAACTCGGCCGTGGGTCCGACTGGGGTGATTTCGTAGCCGGCCTGCACCGCGTGGACGGCGGGGTAGTCGGCGGGGCCGTTGGTCTGAGTGCGACCGATGATCCACACGTAGGGAGTGGGCGCCTTGATGACAGGCAGTCCGTCGGGGACGGCACCGCTGTATCCGGGCGGCGTGACGACGTACTTCTGAGCGCCGGTGCCGGTCGTGCGTTTGCCGGGCACGGCGATGACGTCGGACCACATGTCGAGCATCGGCAGCAGGTAGTACCGGTCGTCGGTGTCGGCCGCCTGGACGATGACCGGTCCGTTCGTCAGGTCGAGCCATGCCGATGAGTAGAGCGTGTCGAAGTTCGGCCGAACGACGGCGCGGAAGTCGGCGCTGGGAAACGCCGGCATGTGGTGGAACTGGTTGGGCGGTCCGAAGCCTGGTTTCGTTCCCGCCGCCGTGTTGATCTGCTGCAGCCGGGTGACATCCATCGTCACCAACGGGTAAAAGTAGACCGCCGCTTCGTAACTCAGGGTCGAGAGATCATCGGAAAGCGTGCTCATAGGACTGCCACCTCACCTTGAAAACGGGAACCATCCTAGAAATGACGTTACTCAGGAACTTAATTTCGACATAGGGACGAATTGCCCTATGTTTTCTCGCCGATTGCTGCTTGACCTGGGCTTTTAATTGCTATTTGAATAACCGGAAACAAGGTCAGAGATATTGCGTGTCGACCGATCTTCGGACGCGGGAAAGGAATTATCTCAGACGAGAATTGGAGGAAGCCGGACGTCTCGAATCATGGCAGGCATCGCGGAATCGGCCCCGGAACGAGGACGTTACGGCGCGGGTTGGCTCGGCCCCGCCTAGTGTGCAGTTATGACTGAGATCGACCCGACGGCTCCTGTTCTGGTCACTGGAGCGAGCGGCTACATCGCCAGCTGGATCGTTCGCTACCTGCTGGAAGACGGCTACACAGTGCGCGGAACAGTGCGAAATCCGGACCGCGCCGAGAAGCTCACGCATCTGAACAAGCTCAGCGAAGCGCATCCCGGCAAGCTGTCGCTCTACAAGGCGGACTTGTTGGACGAGGGCAGCTTCGCCGAAGCGATGGACGGTTGCCAGCTGGTCATCCACACGGCGTCGCCCTTCCTCGTGGGGCGTGTCCGGGACCCGTACGAACAGCTGGTCCGGCCCGCGTTGGACGGCACGAAGAACGTGCTGACGACGGTGAACGCGACGAAATCTGTGCGTCGAGTCGTGCTGACCAGCAGTGTGGTGGCCATTTGCGGCGACAACATCGACATGCGCGGCAAAGAGATGTTCGGTGAAGATGACTGGAATTTCTCGAGCAGCGTCGACCATCAGCCGTACCCGTACTCGAAGTTGGTGGCCGAGCGTGCCGCCTGGGAGATCTGCAAGGCCCAAAACCGCTGGGACATGGTGACGATCCATCCGGGTCTCGTGCTCGGGCCGTCGCTGACCACCGCGAGTGCGTCGGGCAGTCACACCACGATGCGGCACTTCGCTGACTTCAGCTTGGCCGTCGGTGCCCCTGATCTGGAAATGGGAGTCGTCGACGTGCGCGACGTCGCCCGCATGCACATCGCCGCAGGTTTCCTGCCGACGGCACATGGGCGGTACATCGCCAATACCGGGACGCGCAGCATGCTCGAACTCGGTCAGGCGCTCCGCGCGAAGTTCGGGCGGGGTTACCCGTTCCCGTACGTGACGATGCCAAAGTTCATGATCAAGATCGGTGCGCCCGTCGCCGGACTGACTCGGGAATTCGTCGAACAGAACGTCGGCTGGCCACTCCGATTCGACAACCGCCGCAGCATCGCGGAGTTCGGGATCGACTACCGCGCCCCCGAAGAGTCGGTCGTCGAACACTTTCAGCAGATGATCGACGACGGGCTCGTCCGCGGACGCGCGAAGCGCTAGTTCGCGCGCCGAGCCTCGATCGAGGCCAGGGTGTCTCGGTAGCCGATATCGATGATTCGCTCCATCGCGCTCATGTCGAACGTGTCGAAGCGGTTCACATCCGGATCGATGAAGTGGATATCGCCGCGACGTCGCTCGAGTGCGGCAATCTGCTGGCTGCCCAGACTTGCCGCACGTTCGAGGATTCGCATGATGTTGGGCAATTTGGGGCCGTGAGCTCGTCGAAGTCCGATCCGGCGCGCGGGTGGGGCGTCGACCCCAGCAGCGCGGACCGACAATGAATTCGTCGCCCCCACATTGACGGCGACGATCGAATTGACGCCGGATTCCCGCATGACGTTCGTCGGGCAGTTGTTGAGGACACCGCCGTCGACCAGCAGATCCTCGCCATCGACGAGCGGTGGGACGATCCCCGGTATCGACATGCTGGCGAGTACGTAGCGGTGCACCGACCCGGAACGGTGGACCACCAGACAGCTTCGAGTCAGGCTCACGGACACGCAAAAGTACGAGCGAGCAAGATCTTGGATCTCCCGATCGCCGAAAACTTCCGATAAGGCCCGAGCGGCTCGCCGAGAACTCAGCAGAGCGACGGTGGGAACGGTGAAGCCCCGCATCGGTGCGTGGTCAGTCCAGATGATGCGTTGCTGGTTGACCATTTCGTCAAAGTCGAATTCGCACGCCCATTGAGCGCCGACAAGGGCACCCATGCTGGTTCCGCCAACCGCGTCGACCTCGATGCCGGCGTCACGCAGTGCGCGCAGCGCGCCGATGTGCGCAAAACCGCGCGCCCCGCCGCCACTGAGAACCACGCCCGTCGCGGTACCGGCGATGAAGCGACCGATTCGGGCCCAGTCGGCCGAGTGCGCGAGCCGCGCATTGTGGTGGCGCCAGAACTTGGCCTGGCGTAACCAGCGTTCCACGTCCGCGGGCCGGGTTCCCCGACGAATGAGAACCAGTTCGGTTGGCGTTCGATCCGCGACCTGCCGGATCTCGTCAAGTGCGGCTGCGTGTGCCGGGTCGCGGGGATCGGTGTCGTCGGCGGCCACGACCACCAGGCGATCAGCCTGGCGTATGACCTGCGCGGACCACGGACCGACGAATTCCGCGTCCGCGACGTAGAGGACAAGGGACGCGCTGGCCTCTCGGTCGCGGAAGTAGTCGACGCTTCGGGAGTCAAAGCGATAGTCCCCGAGAGCAAGGTCGATGCCGGTGTCCCGGGCGAAGTCAGATGATCTGACGATGGGGATATCTCGTGGGATGACGTCGCGCAGTTGAGCCGTTGCCGCATTCACGTCCACGCCGGCGAGAACAAGTAGACCCACCGCCGCCGGAGCGGAATTCCGCGGGGTTTCGCCGCCTGTGGCAAGCCACTTCGCCAGCACATTCATCAGCGCAAGTGTGAATTCCGGGTGCTTTTCCACGAGAGTCTCGAAGCCGGCCTGCGACAGCCGGCCAACGATCGAGTCGCGGACTGCACGCACGCTCGCCGACCGTTTTCCGCGGGTCAACAATCCGACTTCGCCAACGGTGCTCGAGCGACCCACTTCGCGCAAGACGGTCTGGTCGCTGGACAGCACCACAAAGCGGCCCGAAACGACGAAATACATGGAATCCGAGGGATCTCCGGCACGGATCAGATACTCACCAGCGTCAACCGAGTGCCAGGTCAATCGAGAAAGAACAGGTGACGGGTCGAGGCTGCCCAGCAGCTCGATTGACGTGAAGGCGGCATGGGCGTCAGCCAGCTCGGGTGGTATTTCGTGCAAGCCAATGATCTCCGTCCCGGTGGCCACGAATGTTGCTCCGCGAACTGCGCCGATCGAATTGAGTTCGGTTGCGCGCTAATTCAGCTTAGATACGATGACGAAATGGAGCGGTCGGAAGAGCCAAAGCCGGCGATTGCCGAGTTGGGCTGGGCCGGCCACCGTCGGTCGATCCCGATCGCCGATCAGCTTTTCATCGGTCGTGAATGTCCGGGGGTCGAGCGCAGCCGACGTTTCCTACTCAGCGGCGACAACATCTCGAGAAATCACTGCGAAATTCGCCTCGATCTGGAACATGACCGTGCCTTTCTGATCGACACGTCGACCAACGGCACGTTGCTCGACGGCAAATCCGTCGAACGCGGGGAACTCACTGCCCTGCAACCAGGTTCGATGATTCGAATCGGGGACGAGATATTCGAGTTCCGGTCCGCGCGATTCGGTTCGCCGGTCAACGCGATGGCGGACGAGACCGCCGCCATGATCCAAGTGCGCCAAATGGTTCTGGTCGTCGGCGACATCATCAATTACTCGGCGATCGCGCAGCACACCGATCCGAATCTCATCGCCAATGGTGTTCGACGCCTATGGAATGAAGTGGGCGCGATCTTGGAACGGCATGGCGGCACCCTGAACCACTACGCGGGCGACGCCATCTACTCGGTGTGGGATCGGGCGACTGACAAGCGGGCGGCCCACAACGCCCTGGACTTCTGTCGCGCCGCGCACCGACGCATCGCCGAACTCGGCACCGAACTGGGCCTTGGGAATCCAGACGGATCGCCCATCGCGATGGGTTGGGCGATCGTCGTGGGTCCCGTAGCCGTGACCTCCATGACCCGGCGCAAAACGGTCATCGGCGATACGACGAACCTGGTTTTCCGTCTGTCCGGTCTCGCGGGTCGGGACGGTCGAGCACCGATCGTCGTTTCCGAGCAGGTGCGATTGCTTCTGCCGGACGAACCGGGATTCGGCGACCCCGAAAGCGTGTTGACCAAAGGTCGAACGGGGACCGAGACCATCTACCCGATTTCGGTGAGCAGTACCTGATCAGCCGTCCTTGGCGCGCCTGACGTCGACCGTGATGGTCACGGCGTCTTCGACTTTCAGAGCGCCACCGAGCAGCGAGAACGGATTGATGCCGAAGTCGGTTTGGCGGACTTCGGCGTGGCCCGACAACCGCCAGGAGTCTCCGATGTCGGCGATGCGAAATTCAACCGCGCGGTCTCTGTGCTTGCCGTGGATCTCGAGCGTGCCCGCCGCGCGGTAGACGCCCTCGCCTGTCCTCGCGATGTCATCGGCACGGAAGCGGATGTGCGGAAACCGCTTGACGCCGAGCGACTTCAGCGCATTGCGCCGGATGATTTTGACTTCATGACCAGACAGAGCCTTCACTCCGCCCTCGCTTCGCAGAACCTCCAGCGAACCGATGTCGATCCGGAGATCCGCGGTCGAGGGTTCGCCATCGGTCAGCGCCACCGTCGCCCGCCATGCGGTCATCGTGAGGGCCAACCGGTGGCCCATTCTTGCCGCCCGGCTGGCGACTCCGGTGTGAACCAGCAGCTCCCCATCGGATTCGCTCAGGTGCCATTCCGTGCGACTCATCACCTCGACCGTATCGCGCCACGGTTGAGCGGCATCCGATTACCGTCGGGATATGGAGGTCGGATCGCGCGACTGGGAGATGGCCGGTGGTCCCGCGCTGTCGCTCACGCAGCGTGTGAGTCTGCTCGCCGGCATGGGTTCCGTACTCCTCGAGGACTCCACCGAACGGCTTGCCGCGCAATCGCGGGCGTTTCGGGCGCCCCGCAAGGTCGAGTTGGGGCGGTGGAATCCTCCGAACACCGAGGCCGCCCACGCCGCGCGGCGGTTCCTCCAGGAGAACGCCAGCCCGGAGTTCGTCAACCACTCACACCGCTGCTATTGGTTCACCGCGATCGTGTGCGAATTAGCGGGGGCCCGAAAGCAGGTCGACCTCGAAGCGCTGTACGTCGCGATCCTCATGCATGACGTCGGCCTGTTCCTGACACAGCCGCCCAGCGACCACTGTTTCAGCGTGACGGGCGCTCGGGAGGCGCGACGCATCGCCGCGAAGAGCGGCTGGAAGGACGACCGCATCGACCGGATGGCGGCGGCCATCACCGCGAATCTGAATCCGTCCGTACCCGCCAAACGGTTCGGCCCCGAAGCGCACTACTTCCGTCGTGGCGGAATCATCGACGTGCTGGCACAGGGATGGAAGGTCCACCCCGAGAACCTCGAGAGCATCCTTCGACAACATCCGCGGGACGGGTTTGCCGAGGACACCGACCAGGCGATCAAGGCCGAGGTCGAGCGGAACCCAGGCTGTCGCTTCGCTGTCTTCGGGCCGGTGTTCCCCGCGATGGTGCGCCGGATGCGATTCGCGTAGCGACCAAGATCTCCCGCGAATCCCTCCGTCGCGCTACCGTTTTCAGATGACGATGTCTCCCACGTCGGGGGCGGATAAACCGGCGAATCTGCCGTGGTTGTTCTCGTCGCTCCAGTCGCCCGGGCAGGTTCTCGGCAACCTCGGACCGAACTGGTTCGCCTCGGTGATGGGCACCGGAATCGTCGCGACGGCGGCGGCGACCTTGCCGGTGCGAATTCCTGGTCTCCATGTGTTCGCGCGATGTGTCTGGGTGTTCGCAAGTCTGCTGCTCGTGGTCGTGATCGTTGCGGTGGTCGCACACTGGATTCGCTTTCCGACGGTCGCGCGTAGCCACGCCTACAACCCGCAGATGGCGCATTTCTATGGCGCGGCACCGATGGCCCTACTGACTGTCGGCGCGGGTTCTCTGCTGGTGGGAAAGGATCTGATCGGGGAGCGCGCCGCAGTAAACCTCGACTGGATTCTGTGGAGTGCGGGAACTGTTGGCGGCCTTTTCACGGCCATGACGATCCCGTATCTGATGTTCACGCAGATCAACGTCGAACCCGATGCGGCGTTCGGTGGCTGGTTGATGCCGATCGTCCCGCCGACGGTTTCGGCAGCGACCGGCGCACTCTTGATTCCGCACATTCATTCGGTCACTGGTCGACAGACCATGCTGTACGGCTGCTACGCGATGTTCGGGCTCTCGGTGTTCGCGTCCATCATCGTCATCACGATGGTGTGGAGCCGCCTCGCGCATTACGGCACGTCCGGCACGGCCCGTGTCCCTACGCTGTGGATCGTCCTCGGCCCACTCGGTCAATCCATCACGGCGGCAGGACTATTGGGGCACAACGCGGCACTCGCGGTGGAGCCGGATATCGCCGACGGCATGGCGGTGTTCTCGATCCTCTATGGCGTTCCGATCTGGGGATTCGCGGTTCTGTGGATCGGTATCGCCCTGTCGTTGACCATTCGCACCGCGCGGCGCGGAATGCCGTTTGCGCTGACCTGGTGGAGTCTGACGTTCCCGGTGGGCACCTTTGTCACCGGGACGACGCAGCTGGCTTTGCATACGGGTTTGCCGGCGTTCAAGGTCGCTGCGGTGGTGGCGTATGTCGGACTGCTGGCCGCGTGGGGACTGGTCGCGGTCCGCACGGCGCGAGGCGGTCTGCGCGGCAATCTGTTCCTGCCGCCGCCAGCGGGTCCGATCAAAGCGCGAAAGGACCCGCCGCGCAGTTGAGTGTCACTGACTGCTGGGGAACTCGGGGGAGCGCTTGGCGAGAAACGCGGCAACTCCCTCGCGGCCGTCGGGGCCGTCCGCGCAGGTGCGGATGGACAACGTCTCTCGCCGCAGGGCCGCTTCTTCGGATGGAGTCGCCGTCTCGCGGAAGAGCCGCTTGGCCGCGACCTGCGCCGAGCGTGAGCCCGAACGCAATGTGCGAATCACCTTCTCGACCGCTGGGCCGAGTTCGTCGTCGGGATGGACTTCGCTGACGAATCCCGCCGCTTGGGCGTCCGTCGCGGACAACACGGGGTTGAGCAAGGCCAGGCGCAGCGCGCGATGCAGCCCGATCGAGGAGATCAGCAAGGAACTGCCGCCATCCGGCGAGAGTCCGATCTTCGTGTACGCGAGGGTGAACTTGGCTGATTCGGCGGCCAAGACGATGTCGGCGCTTGCCGCCAACGCGACTCCGGCGCCGGCCGCGGTGCCGCTGACCACGGAGACGACGATGGCGTCGACGCGGTGCAGTTCGCTGACCTGGCGATGAAGGCTTTCGGCAAGGTCGTCGATCATGTGGCCGACGTTGTCCGTTGCGGAAAAGGCCTGGATGTCACCACCAAAGCTGAAGGCTCGTCCCGTCGAGGACAGGACGATGACGTGGACATCGTCTGTTCTGGCCTGACGGATCGCGATTCCGAGCTCATCGACGAAGGTCTGATTGATCGGATTGCCGTGGTCTGGATCCGAGAATTGGATGTAGGCGACTCGGTCCCGCTGCTCGTATGAAACCTGGCTCATACCCGGGACAGTAGCGATGCCGGAATGTATGGGTCATCGAGTCCCATAAATGCCGTTTTGTCTAGAGGTCGGCACTGTGCGTCCGGTCACATACCCCCACCCACTGCTTGACATATCAAGCACGCGCTCATTAACTCGTACATATGCCGCTACCAACGAGGTAATGGCGATCAACAAGGAGATACAAGATGTCTTTCGTTCAGGACGCAACCGCTCAGGCCAAGGACGCTGCTGCCAAGGGCAACGAGAAGCTGACGGGTCTCGTCGCCGAGCTCAAGGCCAAGGCCACCGAGGCTGCTGACAAGGCGAAGGTCGCTGCTGCTGACCTCCGCACCAAGGCTGAGGCTGCTGCCGCTGACCTCAAGGTGAAGGCTGAAGAGGCTCGCGCTGCCGTCCAGGCTCGCATCGCTCCGAAGACTGAGGCTGTCGCCGAGGCTGCTGAGTAATTCAGTTCCTAGGATTTGATTTGTCTGGGGGTCGGCGCTTGCGTCGGCCCCCGACACGTCTAACTTGGGCGTTGAACCCTCACGAGATGCTTGGCACATGACAGACGAACCGAATCCGCAGCATAAGGGTGCGCTGGGCGCATTCATCCGACAGCAGCGCGAACTCATGCAGCTGTCACTCCGCGAACTCGCGCGAATGTCGCAGGTTTCCAACGCGTACCTCAGCCAGATCGAACGCGGACTGCACGAACCGTCCGTTCGCGTCCTTCAGGCCGTATCCGAGGCGCTGGCCGTACCCGTTGAAGAAATGCTGGCCAACGCCCAGCCCGCTGGGTGGGAGCCCCTGGCCGATGACGCGGTCGAAGTCGCCATTCGCGCCGACCGTCGTCTCTCGACCGCGCAGAAGGAAGCACTGCTCGCGGTCTACGCGAGCTATATTCGGGCCGGGCAGGCCGAACAGATCCAGGCCTAGCGGATCAGGCCACTTCCTCTATTTCCCCCGGGCGCCAGGTTTTGTCGAAGAAGGGCCGCAGCGGACTGTAGAGCCGCAAGGTGGCCGACCAACCCTTGTCTGGCATGGTCTGAATCCAGTTGCCGTCAGGCACACCAGCCGGGCGCTCAGGCGAGAAGTGCACAGTCGTCGTGCCGTCCGGATCGGTCACCGCTGTCGGCCGCGGATAGCCCTGGCTCCCCACCTTGGGATACCGCTGCGGCGTTTCGAGCATCGACCGGGTCTGGTTGTCGCACACGGTAACCGACCAGAATCTGGCCGCTGGTATGCCCGCCGGCAGCGTCAAAGTGTAGTGCCGGCCGCCGTCGAGGGGCCGGCCTCGACGGTCTGCAGCCGACCACAGATATTGCGAGCCGAGTTCGGTCAGGCGCATGCACATCGCCGGCGTTACGCCCCACGCGGCGTAGAAGAACAACGTGCGAAGGTGCAGCTTCCGGGCGCCGTCACTCGGGTACGGTTCGACGCCCGTTTCCGTGATCCGTGCAGGCGGGTCCATGAACTCGTGGCCGCCGGCGAACAGCGGGGCACCCCACTGCGATGATTCGCCGTAGTAATTGACCCCCTCTGCCGCCCGCGGCCGGAAGGCAATGGTGCGGCAGGCCGCGTTTCCTACCGAGGCGGCTTCGGCCAGGATCTTCTGCATCCGTGCGTCGGGCTGGAATGGTGTGCCCTTCCGGATGCCGATCGCGGCCAACTCGCCGGCGATCTCGGCTTCGAGTGCAGCGGCGGGTTGGTCGTGTACGAGTTCGCTTGCGAGGTCGTAGAACGTGGCGTCGCTGGGCATGATCGTGTTCATGGGCAGCCCGGTCCCGTCGACGAAGCGAGGGGGAGTGGGCTGTTGAAGCGGAGCGTTCCAGGTCTCAGCGGTCCACGGCAGGGCAGGGCAGGACCGCCGGTCACGATGTCGCCGAGGCTGGTGCCGTATCCGCCCGGCGTGTACGGATAAATCCGCAGCGACCGCTGGACGCGCTCGACACCGGGAGTCGGGTCGTCGTGTTCGAGAAACGCCCGGCCCCATACAAAGACCCGCGTCGTGCGGGCGCGCGCCACGAAGAATCCGCCGTCGGGCAGCGAGCCTGTGTAGTCCGGGGGGACCAGTAGGTATCTTCCGCCGGCGCCCCGGTCGGGACCGCCGATCCCGCCGTCGATGATCCACCGGCCCCACAGGTCATTGACGAACGTCAGTGTCAGCGGCGGGATCTCGATGACAAGCGGGCCTTCGGTGAGGTCCGCGAACGACGAGAAATACAGCGAGTCAACGCTTCCCGCCAGAAGCAGGGCTTCGGAGTCCATCATGTGCGGCCAGATGACGACGTCGTTGTCCGCAATGCCCGCTTCCAGAAATCCGCGGCGAATCGCCCAGGTGTTGACGCCGGGAAGTGCGTTGAGGAATGCGTTGACGGCGTGCAGATGGTCGAGGTGGTCATAGACCAGGTTCGCGGTTTGCTCGGTCGGCACCCCGAGCGGGAATTCCAGTGTGCCAAGTTGCGTCTCGATCACCGGTGGCGTCGAAATCGAGTCGAGCGTTCGCTGCGAGACGGGTTCCATCGTATTGCTCCTCGTCACTGGTTTGCCTCGATGTCCGGTAGGGCCCAGCTCTTGTCGAAGAAGGGTTCGAGCGGGCCGTAGAGGCGGAGATAGGTGAACCAGGCTTGGCCTGGCATGGTCTGAATCCAGTTGTCTGCCAGTCCAGCAGGTGCGGTCGGACCGAAGTACAGATCAACGGAGCCATCGGGGTTGGTGGTGAGCCCCGTAAGTGACGACCGCTCAGCGATCTGTTGCTCGTTCTGGATGAGGCAGCGGGTATCGAGGTCGTACACCGTCAGAGCCCAGAAGCGCTGAGCGGGCGGGGGCGAGGGAAAGTGCAGTCGGTACGACTTCGCGCCGTCGAGTACCTGCCCGTTCTCATCCACATACGCGCCCAGGTAGCTCTGCCCGGTCCCTGGCGCTGTTGGTATCGACCCGGCGGACACCCCGATCCCTTCGTACGTGAGAGCGGAGCGCTCATCGAGCTGGGTGTAGTCATCGACGTCTTGGTCCAGCGCGAAGTCCGGCGAGAAGACGTAGTTCCAGCGCGCGTCGGGCCGGTAGCGGCTGTGCTCGAAACGCTTGTGGAATGCCAACGCCTTTCCCATTGCCTCACCGACGACGGTGGCGTCGGTGAGCAGCCTCTGTTGACGGCCGTCCGGCTGGAACGGCTTGCCTGATTCGAGGCCGAGCGGCCGGAGCATCGCACGGAAGAATCGATCACGATCCTCGCCGGGCTCTCCCGCCAAGACTTGTGCTACCCGTTCCCAGTACGCAAGCCCTCGAGGTGGAACCATGGTCGCCAAATCGCCCTCGCGCGCCGTGGTGAGATAGCGGGTCCGGGGTGGATTCTGGCGCAGGCTGTACGGATAGATGCGGACAGTGGTTTCGATGACTTCAGCGTCGGCGGCCGTGGGATTCAGCACTCGATAGAAGAACGCCACGTGGGCCGTCCGGGACCGAAAGACGTGGTAGCCGGGGGCTTCGGGGGTGTCCTGTCCGGGGCCGACCAGCAGGTACTTGCCACCGTGACCCCGATCCGGACCGACCAGTCCGATGTCGGTGACGGGCCGCTCCCACCAGTCGACGACCGCGCCGGCCGTCGCGCCCGCCGGCATGTCCACGACCATCGGCCCGTGGTCGCCGAGGTGCAGAAATGCCATGTCGTAGGGGGTGGTGACGTTCGGAGTCAGGTCGGTGCTGAGGATGCGGTAGCCCGCCAAGCGGACGATGTCGTCGTAGCCAGCGCCGAAATTCTGTTCATTCGCCTGCCGCAACCCCTCCCAGCCGACTGCCGGCAGCGCCCACAGGTAGCACTGCACGGCGCGCTGGAAGTCCATCTCGTCATACAGCGTGGCGACGGTCTCGGTCGTGGGCATGCCGTGATCAAACGAGAGCGGTCCGATGCGGGTGTCGATCGTGCGCGTACCGAACGTGTCCATGAATCCGTCCTTCGATTGCCACTACTCGACATGTGCTGGCGAGTGGTGACACTCAGGGTGCGCTTACCGCCGGGACTGCGAGAAGGGTCGTCGATCACCGGCGGTGCGGACGTTCGTCACCCGTGGGCGAATGAAGTCGGGCCATCGAATCGCGTGGAGAGCGCATAGCGCAACAGAACGACGTCGCCGATCTGACGCACCTCGGCCAGCGTGGCGCGGTGGTCCGGATTCCACGGGAACTGTCCGTCGTCGACGAATCGGCAGCCTCGCGAATCGCCGACGAAGAATGGCGCCACGACAAGTTGCAGTTCATCGGCAAGACCAGCCGTGAGGAACTGGGTGAGAACCGTTCGCCCGCCCTCGACCATCAGTCGGCGTACCCCTCGATCACCCAAGTCGTTGATCAGCCATTGCATGTCGACGCGGTCGCCGGCGTCGACGACGGTGGCCGCCGAGTCGAGCCGCCGCCGTACCTCCGTGGCACCGGCGCTGGTGCAATAGACGACCTTCTCGGCGGGACCGAGGGTGAAGAAATTCGTGGCCGCATCCAGCTGGCCGTGACGGGTGACCGTCACTTTCATCGGCGACGGGGACAGTCCGAGTGCGGTCCGTCGTGCGCGACGCTCGGCGGACCGGACCAACAGTCGGGGGTTGTCGTTGCGGACGGTGGTCGCGCCGACGAGGATCGCATCGCACGATGCCCGGACTTCATCGACTCGGTCGAAGTCGGCGTCATTGGAGAGTTGCAGGCGAGGCGCGGTTGCGGTGTCGAGGTATCCGTCGATCGACATGCTGCAACTGAGCAGTGTGTACGGCCGGTCAGCCATGGGCGGATGATCCTCCGACGAGTTCACCAGATTCCTTCAGTCGTCGATGCGGCATCAGCAGCATGATCGCGCCGGGAAGGGCTCCGGCGATGGCAAACACGCCGAATGCGGTGGAGACCGCCAGCCCTTGTGCACCACCGAGTCCCGCTGCTTCGAACGCCCATACCGCCGCACCCTCGCGCGGACCCCAGCCGCCCACGTTGAACGGCAGGGCTGCTGCCACCAATACCAGCAGAGCCAGCGGCAACGCGTCTACAAACGAGACGGTGACCCCGACGGTGTGGACGGCGAGGACGAAGGTCGCTGCGTAGCCCAACACGGCGCCAATCGACGCGACCACGACACCTGGCCAGGCATCTGGGATGTGGCCGAACCGCCAGGCTGCAGCGATGATGCCGACGACGACAATCGAGACCACGACAAGCACTGCCGAAGGCACGGGGGATGGCAGAACGGCGAGGACAATGACGGTCAAGCAGATCTGCACGACCTGGCCGGCCACGCGTTCCTCCACGACGGCTCGTCCAGCGCGGGCGACGGTGCCGGATTCCAGGCCGTGTCGTATCGCGCGGTGAACGTCCCCGAGCACGCCGGCCGGAAGTGCAGTGTTGAGGAACTGCGACTTGTAGCAAGCGGGAACGGCTTCTCGCATGTCCAGCGTGAGATCGAGGCTGCGTGCCACGAGACACCAGCGCCACGCTGCGCACACGGTGGTGGCAACGGCGATCGCGACCGCAATGGCTATCGACGGGAGGGTCACGGACCGCAGTCCGGTCAACAGCGGTCCCACGCCGAGTCGCGCGACGAGAACGGCGAGAATCGCGGCAGTCACCGCGACCTGTATGGCGACGCGAATTCTCATCCCGCGACTCCCGCCAACACCTCGGCGACCCGCTCGGTGCTCGACCGCCAGGTGGGCAGCGAGCGGCGGCGGTCTCGCGCCGCAGTGCGCAACTGGTGACGCAGCTGAGCATCCTCCAACCAGCGCGCCAACGCTTCGGCCAGTGCCGACACGTCACCGGACTCGACCAGCAGGCCAGGGATCGTCCCGTCGGCTGCGGTACCGACCGCCTCGGGTATGCCGCCAACTTCGGTGGTCACCACGGGAATGCCGCGGGCCAGCGCCTCGCCGAGGACCATGCCGTACGACTCGACTTTCGACGCGAGCACCACGAGATCGGCAGCGGCGTACTGCTTCGACAGTTCGGCGCCGGCGAGCGTCCCGACGAACGTGACACGGTCGGCGACTCGTGAGTTGTCCAACTGCCGACGCAGCCGATCGACGAACTGGTGCTCGCGATCCAGCGGGCCGGCGAAGGTGCAATGCCACGGTAAATCCGCGATGTGGTCCAAGGCGCTGACCAGCGTGTCGTGGCCCTTGTGTTCGGCGACCGCGGATACGCAGAGCAGTAGACGACCGTCTTCGCGGGTGGGCGCGAGTTCGGCGGTGTCCGAGCCGGGATGCACCACGTGCACCTGCTCCCTCGGGAGACCGTGCGCCGACAGTAGTTGGCCGCGCGTCCAGCAACTCGTCGTGATGGTTGCGGCCGCCGCCGAGAGCACCTCGTGAGCACGGTTTTTCGCGTCGCGCAGATCGCCGGCCATCTCAGCGAGCGGCATATGCATCAGGACGACGAGCCGCACGCGTTCGGCCACCGGTACGAAGACCTCCGGAAGCGCGGAAGCGATGATCCCGTCCACGAACACCACCGCGTCGTCGGGAATTTCGGCGGTCACGGCGGCTACCGTGCTGCCGGCCCGCACGTCGGGCCGCGGCCAGCAGCCCGGAACCCGCCAGGTGCGTACCCGCCACCCGAACTCGGGGAGCCCGTCGGAGATTCGGAGGTCGTAGTAGTTGCCACCGCTCGGCTGGGCCGGATCGTCGAATCCATCCGGTACCAGAAAGTGAACTGTGCTCCTCATGGCGTCCGCTCGTAGGATGCCCAGGCCACGTGGGACTCGCGCAGAGTGACCATGATCGCGGCGAGGTGACGAGCGCCTTCGCCGAGGTCTCCAGCATGAATTCGGTCCGCCAGTCGATCGGCCACCAGCTTGGAGAGCGCCTCGGTCGTGGTGTTGGTGTTTGCGAGGGACGGATCGTCGTCGAGGTTGCGATAGTTGAGGTCGGCGAGGACTGAGCGGAGCGCGGTGCTCGCAGCGCCGATGTCGACGACGATTCCGTCCGGATCGAGTTCTGCGCGGCGGAACGTCGCATCGACGACGTACGTGGCGCCGTGCAAGCGCTGTGCGGGTCCGAAGACCTCGCCGCGCAGGCTGTGGGCGATCATCATGTGGTCACGCACCGTCACGCTGAACACGTCGAATCAATCCTTCTCGTAGGTGATCACGTGGCACAGACCGGGCAAGGCACCGGCCGCGATCTGCGCCATTGTCTCGGGTAGATGATCGAAATCTGAGCGTCCAGTCAGTAGGGCATCGAACGCTTCGTCGCGAAGCAGTTGCAGTGCCAGGGCACGGCGGTCGGCGAGCGTTCGGCTCGAGCGGCGTGCCGGAGCCACCCGACCGACCTGGCTCGACCGTATCGCCAGCCGCTGCGAATGGAATGCGCGTCCGAGCGGCAACGAGACATCGGTATCGCCGTACCAGCTCATTTCGATCACTTCGCCCTCGGTGCGCAGCAGTCGCAAAGCCAACCGCAGGCCGTCGGCGGCGGAACTGGTGTGGAAGACCCGATCTTGATCTGAGGGAGCAGTGTCCGGCGTGGCGAATCGGACGCCCAGCGCGGCTGCGACCTCGGCGCGAGAGGTGTCCACATCGACGAGCGTGACCGAAACAGCGGGAAACTTCGCGAGCAGCCGGGCGACGCAGCAGCCGATCATTCCGGCACCGACCACTGTGACGTGGTCCCCGATCAGCGGCGGCGCGTCCCAGAGCGCATTCACCGCAGTCTCGACCGCGCCGGCGAGTACCGCACGCTCGGGCGGCACGTCGTCTGGAACGGCGACGACCGCCGTCACGGGTACGACGTAGTGCGTCTGGTGTGGGTAGAGGCAGAACACTGTTCGGCCCAGTAGCTCCGGAGGGCCTTCTTCGACAATCCCGACATTGAGATAGCCGTATTTGACTGGCCCGGGAAACTCTCCCTCCTGAAACGGTGCCCGCATCAATCGGTACTGGTCAGGCGGGACCCTTCCCCCGAACACGAGCATCTCAGTGCCCCGGCTGATCCCGCTGAACCGCGTACGCACCAACACCTCGCCCTGATTCGCGGGCCCAATCGAGGTGTCTCTGAGCTCTCCGTCCCCGGGCGCGCAGACCCAAAATGCCCGCGCATCGCCCTTAAACATCGCTCCTCCGAACAATTTTCGATTTTTGCCCGCACCACCGTGTATACGCCCTTAGTAGGGAGGAAACGTGCCATTGCTTCGACCGTGGGTCGTAATCGGATTGACCGCACAATTGGCGCTACTGGCTGTCCTTGCTGGTTTCGTCGACCTGAACGCGCTGGGGTGGCTGGTCGGAGTCGCCTTCGGTGCCGTGGTCAGCATCGTGCTCGCAAAGGCTCTTGCGCGTGACGGTCGCGCCGCGCTCGGGCCGGCGAACCGAGTCACGCTCACTCGAGCGATCTTGGTGGGTGGCGTGGCGGCTCTCGTCGCCAGCGGGTTCAGCGCAGCCATCCCGACCGCCCTGATCGTGGGCCTCACGGTGCCTGCCCTGGTGCTCGACGCAGTGGACGGACGGGTCGCGCGGCGGACCGGATCGGTGTCGGCGACGGGTGCGATCTTCGACCAGGAGGTCGATGCTTTCCTGATACTCGTGCTGAGCATCGAGGTCAGCAGAACCTTGGGTGCGTGGGTGCTGGCGATCGGTGCCGCGCGCTACGCACTCTGGGCCGCAGAGTGGGTCTGGCGGTGGCTGCGCAAGCCCGTTCCACCTCGGTACTGGCGCAAGGTGGTCGCGGCTATCCAAGGCATCGCGCTGACCACCGCGATCGCGAATGTGTTGCCGGTGGTTGTGAATGCAGTGATCGTCGCCGGAGCGCTGGTGCTGCTGTGCGAGTCGTTCGGTCGTGACGTCATCTGGCTCTGGCGACAACGGGCCGGAACACCAGCGCCAGCATGATCACGTGGAGCATGTCCGCGTAGGAGACCATGACGCCAGCGCAAGGTCGGTCTGTCGTTGACGTTTCGTACTAGGGGTTTGATCGATCTCGGGACGACTGCCAATGCGCACTCCTACATTGAAATTGGGATAAGCAATCCAGACATTTCTTCGAGCCATGGCAAGGCAGGCGACTCAATGAGCGTGGTCGACACAGTGGTCAACAAGGTGCAGGCAACCATCCCGATCCAGTTGCAGGTCCGCGCCGCGTCTCTCTACAACAAGGCGAAACGAACCGCGATCAAGAGTTCTCGGCCGCCGGTTTTCACCGAATCGCCGATTCCGGACGTCGCGGACGTGAAGCTGTCCGAGATCGACATGAGCAACCCGTTCATGTACCGACAGGGACAGTGGCAGTCCTACTTCAAACGTCTGCGGGACGAGGCGCCGGCGCATTTCCAGCCGAAGAGCGCTTTCGGCCCGTTCTGGTCGATAACGCGCTATGAGGACATCCTCAAGATCGACCAGGACTACAACACGTACTCGGCCGAGCCGTACATCACGCTGGGCAGCATGCCCGATGGCCTGAATATCGAGATGTTCATCGCGATGGACCCGCCCGAGCACAACGTGCAGCGCCGATCCGTTCAGACCGTGGTGGCGCCCAAGAATCTCAAGGAAATGGAAAAGCTGATCCGCGTCCGCACACAGGAGGTGCTCGACAGCCTGCCGGTTGGCGAGCCATTCGACTGGGTGGACAAGGTGTCGAAAGAGCTGACCTCGCGGATGCTCGCGACGCTGCTGGACTGGCCGTACGAAGACCGCCGCAACCTCGCGGAACTGTCTGACCTGGCCTCGGGTTATTCCGGGGCGACCGGCGGAGACTCCGACATCGACGAGATTTTCGCGGCCGCGGTCGAGATGTCGCAAGAAGCCGTCAACCTCTGGCACGACAAAGCTGCGCGCATCAAGGCCGGTGAGGCTCCCGGAATCGACCTGATCAGTCTCATGCTCTCGAACAAGAACACCAAGGACATGATCAACCGCCCGATGGAGTTCCTCGGCAACCTCGTGCTGCTGGTTGTCGGTGGCAACGACACCACGCGTAATTCCATGTCCGGCGGCGTGTGGGCGCTCAACCAATTTCCGGACGAGTTCGCGAAACTCAAGGCCAATCCAGGGCTGGTCCCCAATCTGGTGTCCGAGATCATCCGGTGGCAGACGCCGCTGGCCTATATGCGCCGGGTGGCCAACAAAGACGTCGAGCTTCACGGACAGCGAATTCGTAAAGGCGACCAACTCGTCATGTGGTACCCGTCGGGCAACCGCGATGAGCGGCAATTCGAGCGACCGGACGAGCTCATCGTCGACCGGGAGAATGCGAGCAGCCACACCGCATTCGGCACCGGTCTACACAAGTGCATGGGAAACAAGCTGGCTGAGCTGCAGTTGCAGATTCTCTGGGAGGAATTGCTGCCGCGGTTCGAGGACATCAAGGTGGTGTCGGAGCCGGAGCTCATTCAGTCCAACTTCGTTCGGGGCATCACGAAGATGATGGTCACGGTCACCAAGAAGGAGTCCTCCGCGTAATTCATCGGGTGTTGAGTTTTTCCGGTAACGCACTTAACGTTGGAAGATGACCAGCGATTTCGTCGTTTCCTTGGAACGTCTCGATGCGGCGGCTCTGCCGCTCGCAGGTGGTAAGGCTGCGAATCTCGGCGAACTCCTGCGCGCTGGATTCGACGTCCCGGGCGGATTCGCGGTCACCACCGACGCCTACTCGAAGGTGGCGATTGGACTCGACGAGGCCCTTCGCGGTTCCGGCGGCGACATTGCCGGCGCGGCGAGGACTGCTCTGCTCGCCGCGCCCATCCCGGAGGATGTCGCGACTGCTGTCCGAGCCGCTTACGCCGAACTTGGCGACGATGTGCCCGTCGCAGTGCGGTCGTCGGCGACGGCCGAGGATCTGCCGACCGCGAGTTTCGCGGGGCAACAGGACACATTCCTCAACGTCGTTGGTGCTGACTCGGTGCTCGATGCAGTGCGTCGCTGTTGGGCCTCTCTCTGGACTGATCGGGCCGTGAGCTACCGCGAGACCGTTGGCATCGAACATTCCGCGGTGCGACTGGCCGTCGTGGTGCAACGGATGGTCGACGCGAAGGTCGCCGGGGTCCTGTTCACTGCGGATCCGGTCACCGGTCGGCGCACGTACAGCGTGATCGACGCAAGTCCGGGGCTGGGGGAGTCCGTCGTCTCGGGAGCGGTCAACCCCGATCACATCGTCGTCGCGGATGGCGGTGAAATCGTCGAGCACCGTATCGGGAACAAGAAGGTCGTGGTCCGGGCGTTGCCTGGCGGTGGGACCGAGACGGTGACGGGAGTCGACGTCACGGAGCCCGCGCTCGATGACGTCACGGTGCGTCAGCTGGCGCTCCTCGGACGCCAGGTGGAGGCTCATTTCGGAGCGCCACAGGACATCGAGTGGGCGCTCGACGGGGACGGGCACTTGTGGCTCACCCAGTCTCGTCCGATCACCACGCTGTACCCGGTGCCCCTGTCCACAAGGCCCGGACGCCGGGTGTTCTTCAACGGCAGCCTTGCCCAGGGACTCACGCGGCCCATCACGCCGATGGGGCTATCGGCTTTCCGTGTGATCGGTGCAACACCGGCCCGAGTGGTTTTCGGCCTGCACGACGTCGACCCGCTCGTGGGACCGCCGGCCTTCCAACCCACCGGCGCTCGCGGATTCATCGACATCACCGCCGCGATGCGCAGCCGCCCCGGCCGGGCGCTTGCGATTCGTTTGCTTGGAGTCATGGAGGCTCGGTCCGCGGCTGTTCTGAAGTCGCTCGGTGAGGAACCGGACTTCGCCGTTCCGAAGGGAACTGTGACGCCGTTCCTGCGCGGGGCGGCGCGCTTCATGGTGAAGTACCGCGTCCCACTGTTGCTTGCGAAGTCCCTGGCGAATCCAGAGGCCGGTCGCGCGCACGTAGCGGAGTTCGGGCGCGATCTGCGTGCCCGCTTGGTTGTTGTGCCGACTGACGCCACGTCGGAACAACGCCTGGACCACGTGCAGGAGGTGCTTGCGAACGTCTTCCCGATTCTGCCCAGGACTGGGCCGGTCACGTTCGCGGGTTTCCTCTCATTTGCGGTGGCGCGCAAACTTGCCGGCTCGGGCCTGGACGGCGTCGAGTGGCATGAAGTGATGCGCTCGCTGCCCCACAACAGCACCACGGAAATGGACCTGACGCTGTGGCGCCTCGCCACCAAGCTGCGGGAAGACCCAGAGTCGGCTCAGGCGCTGCGGGACGAAGAGCCTGTCGAACTCGCCGCGCGGTATCTCCGTGGTGAACTACCGACGGTTGCACAGGACGAATTGCGCGCATTTCTAGCCGAACACGGCCATCGTGCGGTCGCCGAGATCGACGTCGGCATGCCTCGTTGGCGCGACGACCCGACCCATGTCCTCGGCG
The DNA here is from genome assembly GCA_021372355.1 of Nocardiaceae bacterium. GTDB lineage: Bacteria > Actinomycetota > Actinomycetes > Mycobacteriales > Mycobacteriaceae > Smaragdicoccus. Next base: position 60,514 of record JAJFUQ010000094.1, read on the forward strand.
TACTTGCCAACTATCTGCGGCTCGACGACCCGGAGCGTGCGCCGGACGTGGTGTTCGCGCGGGGTGCTGCGGCGGCGGAGGCTGCGGTGGCCGACGTGGTGGCACGTGTGCGGGATCGCTCGAAGCTGCGTGCCCGAGCTGTACGATTGGCACTCGGCCGCGTGCGCGAGCTCGCGGGCATGCGCGAGGAGCACAAGGACCTGCTGATCCTCCTGCTCGCCCATGTGCGCGAACAGCTCGCCACCATTGGCGGCGAGCTCGCCGGGCGCGACCTGCTCAACGATGCGGACGACGTGTTCTTCCTCGAGGTTGCCGAGGTGCGGTCTGCACTCGCCGGCGCGGATCACCGATCGACGATTGCCGACCGCAGGGAGGAATACGCGCGCGAGTTGAAGCGTCGGCACGTGCCGCGGGTGCTGCTCTCCGACGGGACGGAACCCGAGGCCGTGGCGGCGGTGCCGCTTGCGGGCGACGGATTGGTCGGCACACCGGCCTCCGCCGGGACCGTCACGGCCCGGGCGCGCGTGGTGCTAGACCCGGTCGGGGCTTATCTGGAACCAGGGGAGATCTTGGTGGCTCCGTCAACCGATCCCGGTTGGACGCCACTGTTCCTCACTGCGGGCGGCCTGGTCATGGAGATGGGTGGCGCGAACTCACACGGTGCGGTGGTCGCACGGGAGTACGGGATTCCGGCAGTAGTCGGGGCCGCGGATGCGACCCGTCGCATCGAAACCGGCCAGGAGATCACGGTTGACGGCGCGAGCGGGCTCGTCCGGATCGTCCGGTCTTCGGAGAAACCGCATCGCGAATCGGTCGATCCCGCTATGACATGAAGGGTAGACCTCGACTTGAGGCGAGATTTGGAGGATCAGTGACCACGACGGGCACGCGGGAAGCACGCCTCGACACTCTCGATGAGCTGTACCTGCATTTCGGCACGGAAGCCGAGCCATGGAGTGTGCACTTGGAGGTTCGAGTCGCGGGCTCACTGGATGCTGGTCGGGTCAAGGCCGCCGTCCGTGCAGCCATGCGGACCCACCCATTGGCACGCGCCCGGCTCGCGCCCTGGAAACCGACCGATGTCCACTACCACTGGCTGGTTCCGGAACACACCGACGCGGACCCGGTCACCGCGATCGAGTGTGCAGACGACGCGGCCGTGGCGGCCGTCCGGAGCACCTTGCAGAGCCATGCGCCGGACCTCAGCACGGACGCGCCGTTCGAAGTCGTGGTAGCGCACGCACCGGGCGGCGACTACCTGATGCTGAACCTGCATCACGGTGCCGGAGACGGTTTGTCGGCCTTCCGGCTGATGAACTCGATCATCCGTGAGTACGCGGGGGAGCCGGATCCCGTTCCGACTCTGGACCCGTTGGTGGCTCGGAAGGTGCGCTCACTTATCGGGGCCAAGTCCTTGATGGACCGGCTCAGTCGGGCGAGGTCGCTGGCCGAACACCTGTTGACGAGCGTCAAAGAACCAGCTCGCGTGGCACCTGTCAGGGGAACGGATGCAGGCGGGTACAGCTTCTCGCTACTGCATCTCGACCCGGCGACCAGCAAGGCCGTCATGGCCAAGCGCCCCGAGGGAGCCACCGTCAACGACCTGTTGCTCGGTGGCCTGGCCGTGACGATTAACCGCTGGAACCGCGAGCACGGCCATCCGAACGGGCGCGTCGCATTGATGATGCCGGTCAACCTGCGCCCGGCGGAATGGCAGTACGAGGTGCTCGGTAACTTCGCTTCCTACGTCACCGTCCAGATCGACGAGCAGGCCCAAACTGATTTGGTGACCGCTGCGCGAGCGGCGGCGCAAGAGACTGCGAAGATCAAGACGAACCGCACCCAGGGATTGATCGTGGATCTGCTCGAACTCCCCAATGCTTTACCTGCCGGTCTGAAACGACACTTGCCGGCGAAGAAGCCGGTTGTCGGGGAACGGATCGTCGACACCGCGGTGCTGTCCAATCTGGGACGGATGCCGGCGGCTCCGTCGCTAGGCGGCGACGCCGGCTCGGTCACCGAGTTGTGGTTCTCGCCGCCTGGCCACATGCCCCTGGGAACGTGCGTGGGCGCGGTCTCAGTAGCCGGATCGATGTTCCTGACTGTGCGGTACCGGCATGCGCAGTTCGACTCGGCTGCGGCCGCCGCCTTCGCTGACCTCTACAAGCAGGTTCTGGCCGGCTGACCGCGGTCGGGTTTCAGTCCCGGGGTTCGTCTCGAGCAAAACATCACTGTGACAGAGCGATAGCTCGCGCGAGGACTGGACAACCAGGCCACGCGGGGAGGTTGATGCTGATCGGCAGCCGCACGCCCTTCAGCGGATTCACAGGACGGACGTTGCACAGTGGACTCAGTCCAGTTCAGCGACCGCCGAGGAATCACGAGGGGCAGGCAATGCGAAACCGAATTATCGATTGTTGGTTGACGATCTCCGAAAGGCTCCACACCTTCGCCATTGAAGTTGCTGGCCCGACTCCATAGAGAGGTCGGCACGATTGCGCAGCGCCAATGCACTCCGTTGCCATATCGAGGAACGAGCCGCCGCTCATCACGCGGTGCTCGTTTCTCTCGCCGCGTCGCCGCGAGGTCATAACCGTGCTCAATTGTCGCTGCGCAAGCCCGAAGGCCAGTAGAAGTCCAGGTCTTCAAACTGCTCGTATGCATAGTTCAATCGCATCGCACATACATGGTGACCCCTCAGGCGCAGGTCTGAGGCCGCCGCGAACTCGGTTGCGCGGTCCCCATCTTCGAAAACCTCAACCGCCACGGGACTCATTAACGGGCCGTTGCTAACCACGTGAACTGTGGTTTCTCGACCTTGTGGAAAAGGGCTGTGGCGATTCCAAGGTGTTCTTTGCCAGAAGATCTCGATACCTGGATGGTGGCTTGACATGCGCATATCGATCTCGTGGACGCGATCCATGCTGTCCGCTACTGCGATCATCGGCTCATCGTCACCCAGGAAGTACTTCGAATACACCACGTAACAGCAGTGGATTGGTGTCAGTGTCGCCACGTGGTGTCCTGGATCTAGTTCGCTCACGGCCCATCACACGCTACCCGAGGAAGTCGGCGTGCCCGACTACGAAACCGTAGTGCGGACAGAGGGGGCTTGCTCCATTCGAAACGTCACAGTGACTAAAAGGAACTACGCAGATGGAACCAAGGTTGGGGCAGGGGTGAACGCCGACCCTCGTTCTTGGGCACCTGTTGCGGTCAAACGTGACCATCGGATACGGCGGCAGGCACGAATCGTCTGACGCCCTAAATCGGCGGCCCATACGTCACTGTGACAAATTTTTGGTGGTCGCTTCCTTCGTATGCCGGAACGTGGGCGGCGCCAGATCAGGGTGGCTCAACAGAATCCGCATCGAGGCGGGCTGCCTTGGTGGATCGGTCGGATTCGTGGCGCGTTGTGTTGAAGAATCGGTGACGGGGCGCCCGAGTTGAGTGCGCGCAAAATCCCAGGTCAGCGTTTTACCGATAATCAACATTATGTCGGGTAAAGCGCTGCGTGATGCAGTGGATGATTCAATACGCCCTCCTCCGATGACATCCGGATTCGCACGCACTACGGCGCCCGTCCTCGAACGAGCAATGCGGCGCGCAAACGAGACCTCCAAGTGCTGAAGGCGCTGCTCCAAAGCTGAACGCCATGAGCACCTAAGGTGGTCAACTAGTGATCGCAGCCGGATGTCGACGTGCCGTGCCGGACCGGATCAACTGAACGACGATGCCGGCGGTCCACACTATGGCCAGAGCTACGGCCACTCCGAGGACGTAGTTTCGGTCCAGCACTGTCGGATTCGGCAGCGACTTTTCCCGCGGGAGCACCGGAATTGCGAGCACTATCAGAACCACCGAAAGAAATCCGCACACCGATACCCACACCGGCAGACGCCGCAGAACCAAGAACCACGCCGCCAGACAGATCGGCGCGAAGACGCCATCGTGCAGCGCGATCCCACCGCCGAACCAAAGCGCCGCCGACATGAGGTCGGCAAATGGTCGCTCGAGCGCTGACATCACACCGAAGCCGATCGCGCCGACTCCCCCGAGAATGAGCAGTCCGCGCAAAACCACTGTTCGGTCCAAGCCGGTACGACGCTTCGCCATTCCTCCTGGCATCACAACACGTCGATCCGAGACAGCCACTTGGTTTGCAGGACACCTGGTCTGGCGGGCGCAATCAAGCGACAGGGATACCCGTGATCGAGATCGAGCACCTTTCCGTTCAATCGCAGTGCCACCAATGTGATCGGGTCATCGGCGAAGTTCGCCGGCAATGTCGTCGAACGGTACAGACCGCCACGTTCCAGGGAGGTCACCCGGACGTCCCGTCCGCGCGGTGCGCCGACAGAGTCGAGCAGCGAACGGATCGGCACACCCTCCCAGTTGGCGGACGCGCTCCACCCCTCGACGCAGGCTATCGGGAGACTTGCCTTGGTCTGCGCCATCGTCTGAAGCTCCATTCGGGTGAATGCCCGCTCGACGTCACCGCTGACCACAGCCAGTTGATAGTCCGATGCCTGTGCAGCGTCGGTGACTCCGGCCGCGATCGCGGTTCTGTTCACTGGAAGGTCCTGTGGTCCGTCGCCACTGCGCGGAGCGATTACCGAGACTTTCCGCAATGCTGGAATCGACTGGCCAGCCACGGCAACCGCCGCAACTCCCGCACCGATCCATGCGGTCCGAAGGACGGTCCGGCGCCGGGGATCGGTTTGACGCTCGCCGAGCGCATCACGGATGATCGGGATCTTCACCGCAATGTGGATCAGTAACGCGCCCACCGCAACCCAGGCCACGGCGTAGTGAATCGGCGGAAAGAAGAATCCCCAGGGATACCACTGGGCGGCATTCTGGATGCCGGTCACGAGTTCGAAAATCATCGCCCCGACGAGCACCGCGATACTGCCGCGTTCGGCGGCATGAATCGGAGACTTGATGATGGGCCGCTCGAACAACTTGGGAAACACCGACCAGAGCTTGACGAGCAACAACGGAACACTCGCCACGCCGGTGATGACGTGCGCGCCCTGGGTGACCCGGTACAGCCACACCGGATGCGCGGGCCAATAAAACCAGCCCGGCGGATTCTGAATCCAATGCGACAGCAGTCCCGTCGTGAAACACACCGCAATGGCGATGCCTAGCACCGTCCCCACGCGCGAAGCAATCGCCGGACCCCGGACTGTAGTACTCATGCTGCACGCTCCAGAACTGCAAGATGTCGCCCGGAATCGGGCAACTGATCAACCACGCTCAGGCCCGACTTGGCCGCGAGCTCGGGGGCAGCGTCGAGTCCGGCGCGCGCCCACGGAAACCACGGACTCGCGACGGTACAGGTCTCGAGGCGAATCGCACGGACGCCGCAGGCGACGCCGGGTGAGTCGAACTCGACCATGGCGGTGCCGTTGGGGCCGAGCAACTCGCTGACGCGGTTCAGCAGTCGGTAGGGGTTGGCCCCTATACCGATGTTTCCGTCCATCAACAACACGTGATGCCAGCGGCCATCACCCGGCAGCTCCCCGAAGAGATCTCGGTGTAGGACCGCGCCCCCGCGGTTCCGCGCAAGGTTCACGGCCAGCCGTGATGAATCGACACCGAGTGCCGGAGTCCCCCGCGCACTGAGCCATGCAACGAAACGGCCCGGTCCGCAGCCCAGATCAATCGTCGGACCGGTACACAACCCCAGCACTGACGAGTCGAAGGGTCCGATCAGTTGACCGCTCCACACGTCGACCGGCAATCGATCCATCGACCCGTCCGCGCCCCGTATCCACACCGGCTCACCGCTGAGCGCCCGCTCGTACACCTCGATCGTCTGTACTTGATGCATGGTCATGCCCTTTTCACTAACGAGCCGCGAGGTGCGAATGTGAAAGTCGGCACTGCTTGTCTCATGGTCCGAACGTTAGGACCGGCGGCCCAAGTTTGACCCCTCCAATCCGCTGACTAAACCATGACGTCATCGGCGCGGGCCCCATGACCTGCGTCAATGGCTTCGGGAGCCCTATAACGTCGGAACGTGACGGATGGAGTAAGCCAGGCACCACCCCGCAACCGGACGCGGGCGGACTGGGTGTTCGCCGCATTTGGATTGGGGTTGGTCGCGGCGGCGGCCGCAGTTGGCCTCGTTGGCGGCAAACACTTCCGCGACAAAAACTACGCGCACGCCGCCCCGATCTTCGGCGACTGGCTGCCGCACGTCGGCTGGGGAACGGTTCCCGCAGTCTTGCTCGCGGTTGCAGCCGTGCTGTGGGGACCGGATCTCGCCCACAAGTTGCCGTGGCCGCACCTAATGCTGGCCACGTGGGCCGGTAATCTCGCCTGGACCGTGAGCCTGGTTTTCGTCGACTCGTCGCAACGCGGATTCGGTGCCCCGTTCGCCGACCCGAACGAATACCTCCACGACATCCCCCGCATTACGAGCATGGGGGAAGCGCTGCGGGACTTCAGCAGCCGAATTCTCGACTTCCAACCGGAGTCGTGGACAACCCACGTATCGGGTCACCCACCAGGCGCCTTTCTCACGTTTGTTGTCCTCGACCGACTGGGCTTGACCGGTACAACGTGGGCCGGCGTGTTCGTCGTCCTCACGGGTAGCACTGCGGTGATGGCTGTCTTGGTGACCTTCCGCGCTCTGGGCGACGAGTCGTGGGCACGCGCCGCTGCGCCGTTTCTCGTACTCTCGCCGCTCGCCGTTTGGATAGGTACGTCCGCGGACGGCTGGTTCATGGCTATCACCGCGTGGGGAATCGCTCTACTCGCGACTGCCGCCACCTCTGGCCGGGTGGTCGCGGGGCTGGGCGCCGGCGTTCTGCTCGGCTTCGGGATTTATCTGAACTACGGATTGGTCCTGATGGGCATTCCCGCCGTGGCGGTGTTGTGGTCGACGCGGAACTGGCGGCCGATCGTGCCGGCCGTTGTCGGCGCCCTAACGGTGGCGGCAGCGTTCACACTCAGTGGCTTCTGGTGGTTCGACGGGATGAATCTCGTCGTCGAACGCTACTACCAAGGCATCGCGACCCGCCGCCCGTTCAGCTATTGGGTGTGGGCGAACCTGGCCGCCACAGTGTGCGTGGTCGGGGTGGGCGCAGTGGGAGGCCTTCACCGACTACGCCCGAAAGGCGCCGGACTACTACCGATTGCCGCCGGTGTAGCGATCCTCGGCGCCGATCTGAGTGCGTTGTCCAAAGCCGAAACGGAGCGAATCTGGCTCTCGTTCACGGTATGGCTGCTGCTCGCCGTCGCGTTGCTACCCAATCCGCGTAGGTGGCTCGTCGCTCAGGCCGTGGGCGCATTGTTGATCAGTCATCTCATCCTGACCCATTGGTGACCTGATATGACCGTTCTCCCCGATCGTCGTGGTCTTGGACACTCGGGTGAGGTAGTGCGGCAGCAGCCGTGGCGAACACCACGGCGCTGACCACCTACAACACAACCCAGCCAGCGGACGACGTCCCACGACATCGGACCAGCGACCACAGACGATCAACGCCGGGACCACCCCACGGCATAGATCGCGAAGATGATCGTCGTGGTGAGCCACCCCCCACGACCAGCGCGCTCGCGGAGGACGTAGCGGCGAGATTGGAGGTCACCGCACGCGCCATTGCGCGATGGGGGCGGCCGTACCGCCGGGCTTGACCGCGAGAATCTGGTCAACACCCATCCGGCCTTGTGCGAACGCGAGTGATCCACCGATGAGGTAGAGACGCCACACGCGGGCAACTTGTTCCCCGACCAAGTCCACGACCTGGTCCCAGTTGGTGTTGAACGTGTCGTACCACGCATCTGCCGTGCGTGCGTAGTGCTCGCGCAGTGCGTGGACGTCCCGCACCTCGAGGCCGGCGTCTTCGATCATGGCGACGGTCTCCCCGACCGGTCGCATGTGCATGTCCGGTGCGATGAACGCTTCGACGAACGGGCCCCCGCCGGGCTTGTTTCGCCGGGACATCTGTTGGATGAGGACCCGTCCGCCGGGTGTGAGCAGTTCTGCGATCCGGCTGGTGAACATCGGATACTTCCCGGCGCCGACGTGCTCGCCCATTTCGATCGCGGTGACCGAGTTGAACTGGCTGCCCGGAATGTCGCGGTAGTCCTGTCGTCGTACCTCTACACGGTCGCCAAGGCCACGCTTGGCCACTTGTGCGGCGACATATTGGTGTTGCTGCTCCGACAAGGTGACCGCCAGGACCTTTGCTCCGTAGCGCTGTGCGGCGTGCAGGGTCAGCGATCCCCAGCCGCAGCCGATATCGAGATGGCGAGTGCCGGGGCGCAGTCCGAGCTTGTCGCAGATGAGGTCGAGTTTGTCGGCTTGTGCGTCAGCCAGGGTGTATCCAGGGGCGTCCGAGCGCCAGTATGCACAGGAGTAGGCCATCGACTCGTCGAGGATGAGCGCATAGAACTCGTTGGACAGGTCGTAGTGGTGGGCGATCGCAGCGGCATCACGTCGTTTGCTGTGCAAGCGGCCGCGAAGGTTTGCTTGGCTGTCTGGTGCGGCGGGGCGTGGTCCGATGACGCGCCATCTGGCCAGTGCGGCCAGACCGCGGACGATCTGGACCGGTGACACGCCTTGTTTGCCGGTCGAGGTGTCGCGGGCCCGGCGGATCAGGCGCAGACTCGCACGCAGGTCGCTGTCGCAGTCGATCTCCCCGAGGACATAGGCCTGGGCGAGTGCGAGCTCCGGGGATGCCCAGAGCAGCCGTCGCAGCGCCTGGCGGTCGCGGATGGTCAGCAACGGCGCCGCGGCGGGACCTACCACAGATCCGTCCCAGGCTTGGATGCGGAGGGGCAGACAACCGCCGAAGCTGGGCGCGACCAGGGCAGCAATTTTACCTGCCGCGGAGATGGGTACGGGCTTGGGCGGCGTTGTCGTCATGTGCTGGACTCCATGAGGTACTGCTGGGCGTTGAGGTAGCCGGACGCGAAGCCGGCACGGGCGTCGCAGAGGTGGAAGCGCCACATCGCACCGAACGTGTCGTCGAGACCGAGCGCTGCGCGCGTGTCCCGGCCTGACGCGAAGCGCTGGTCCCACCGGCGAAGCGTGGTTGCCTAGTGTGAACCAAAGCCGGACGCCGTGGTGCGGATATGGAGAGCCAGGCTTCCCCCGAAAAGTGGGAGTAGCCGGACGATGCCGATTTCGGTGGGTGACCCAGACAGGTCAGCGGCCTGGACGGGCCGACGACCGCGCCCCGGCGTACGTCCGCCTTGTTGGACGTGACGACGTCGGGGCGTTCGAGAGTGTGGAAGCCCGGCTGGTCGGTCTCAAGTGTTGACCAGCCGGGCCACGCCAACTGCTTAGGTCGGGGATGACTAGGCAGCCGGCGGCATGAGGACGGTGTCGATCATGTACACCGTGGCGTTGGCGGTGTGGACACCACCGCAGACCACACCCGAGTTGCCGTTGACCTCGAGCATGCTGACCGGGCCGGCGACCGTGAGCTTGCCGCCCTGCACGGTGGCGTGCTCGCCGGCGACCTGGTTAGGGGTGAGCTGTCCGGCGACCACGTGGTAGGTCAGGATCTTGGTCAGCAGGTCCGAATCGGTCTTGAGCTTGTCGATCGTGGCCGCGGGAAGCTTGGCGAACGCATCGTCGGTCGGTGCGAACACCGTGAACTGGCCGTTGTTGAGCGTGTCGATGAGATTGACGTTGGGGTTGAGCTTGCCCGACAGGGCCTTGGTGAGGGTCGTCAGGATCGGGTTGTTGGATGCAGCCACGGTGACCGGGTCCTGGGCCATGCCCGCCACCGAGCCCGAACCGGACGGCACCTTCTTCGCGTAGTCGCCGCAACCGGGGCCGACCAGGTCAGCGGCCGGATCAGCTATCGCGGTCGTGGTTGCCGCGGCCTTCGACGTGTCGGTGGTCGAGCCGTTGTCGCTCGAGCACGCCGTCAACCCGACGGCGGATATGGTGGCGATGCTGGCGAGGAAGAGGGCGCCGTTTCGACGATTTGGCATGAGATGAACTCCTTGTCGTGGGACTTGAATCGCATCGCCTCGCGATGCCACGAGTGGGATGTCATGAGAGGTTCGGAGCCCCGATGCGGGCGGATGGGTCCAATGGCCAATCTCGTAACGGACCTGCTGACCAGGCACGATGCCCACGGACGGTTACGCCGCGCTGCCGATCAGGTTCATGGCGCGGCGGTGGGCATTGGCGGCGAGTGTGCGTTCACGCTCTTGATCACATCCGCCCTCGACCGCCAATTGCTCGTGTAGTCGAGCCTTGGCCTCTAACCAGCCAGCGATTTCTTCGTTGCTCGCTCCGACCGTCGGGCGGGACATCGACAAGGTCGCCATTTCGATCAGCACGTTCATTGCCATTCCCTCCGGGCCAGAAGCGATACCGCAACGCACATGCCACGCCGAGGTTGGTGAATCAGCGTGTTACCGGTGGTCCGGGCGTTACTCGGTGCGGTCAGATGTGAAGGAGGATGACCACCCAGCGGAGCGGCCGCCTCACCGGGGGTGGCGTGAGTTCTCGTGCGCAACGTCCGGGTGGGGGTGTATAGCCCGGTCCCGATTCCGATGACGACGGTTCGATGCTGCATGACTGGCCCTACTTCTGGGTCGCAACGTTTCGCGACTCTCTACCCGCAAGTTCGGAGCGAGCACCGCAGCGGATGGAAGGGAGTCAAGATTGGTTCGAAACAAGTGTGAAAAGCCCGGCTGGTTCAACCGCAGTCATCGGCAACGTCCGGCGCGCCGTCAACTGACCCCCGTGCGGACGGCTGTCAGCGTGCGGTGAATACTCTGCTGGGCCAGCCCGTGGCACCGTCGGGCATCGGCTCGGCGCGCTGCTCGGTTTGGGTCGCCCCGGTGGAATCGGTGGCACGTGCCGGGATGGTGTGGTTCCCGGGACCGAGGTCCCACGTGATGCGCCACTGACGCCACGTGTCGTTGCTGTAGCTGCCGGCCAGCTCGGCTACCCGCCAGTCACTGCCGTCGACCTGGACCTCGACTTTGGTAATGCCCCGTGTCTGGGCCCATGCCAGTCCCGCGATCACCACTATCGACGGTGGCGAACGATGCCGGGACATCGATACGGGCCGCGGTTTTGATCGGAGCCTTGGCGGACCAGCCCCGGGTCGTCCAGTAGCCGTTTGCGCGGTCGAAGCGAGTCACCTCCCAGGTCGATGACCCATTTAGTGGCCGCCACATAGCCGTACAGCCTGGGGACGATCAATCGAGCGGGGTAACCATGCTCGATCGGCAATGGTTCGCCGTTCATCGCCACGGCCAGCAAAGCGTCGCGACCATCGGTCAACACCTCGAGTGGGGTGCCTGCGGAGAATCCGTCGGAACTGCTCGACAGCACCATGTCGGCACTCTTCTGCACACCGGCTTCGGCGAGCAGATCCCTGATCAGGTAACCGGTCCAACGCGCCGTCCCCAGCAGGTTTCCGCCGATCGGGTTAGAGACACACGTCAGGGTGATGATTCGCTCGACGGCCTCGCGCCGACGGAGGTCAGCAAAATTCAGGACGAGCTGCCGGGGTTGTCCCGATGGGACGACGGCCCTCAAGCCGACCAGCGAGCAGGCCGAATATGAAGATACCGACACCGATGGTCGAGAACAGGATCAGCTTGTCGTTGCTCCCGAAGTTGCTGATGATCGCTTCACGCACCGCCGGCCGAGCCAGCCAGTAATTGGGTTCGGGGAACACGCGCCCGGGTAGATTCAGCAGCCATGGCGACCTCTCTCGGGGCTAGTTGGACATGGGACTACCTGTTCCGTTCGATGCCGACGCCTGCGCGGACGGGTCAGGCAACTCGTGTCGAGGACCCATCCATTGCCGCTACGGCTCCGAACTCTGGGTGTTCAATTACTCGTCTCCGGAGAAGTCCATGTCGGCCACCTTGCAAGTCTCGGTTCTGTCGCTGATGAGCGACCATCGACCCGACTTCGCCGACGGTGACTATCCCGAACGCGGGCCCTCATGTGAGGCGCCCGACGAATTAAATGTGCGTAGGCGCGAGGTCGAGGCCAAAAACTTGGCCGCACTTGTACTTCGATGTGCCGGTGGTGACCGGGGTTCCTTTGCAGCGCTCTATGACGCCACCAATGCCCGGATCTACGGCATGGTTCTGCGTATCCTCCGGAACCCCGTCTACAGCGAAGAAACAACGCAGGAGATCTACCTAGAAATCTGGAAGTCTGCTGGCCAGTTCGACCCATCGCGGGGGTCGGCGATGGCCTGGATGGCCACGTTGGCCCACCGGCGTGCGATCGACCGGGTCCGGTCTGAGCAGGCTAGCCGCACCCGTGACTCGACCTACCACGCACAATCGCGGACCACCGACCACGATGTCGTCGCCGAGACAGTTGCAGACTCGATGGAAGCTGCTGTCGTTGTGCGGTGCCTGGAAACGCTCACGCTCAAACAACGCGAAGCCATCAATATCGCGTACTACCAGGGGCTGTCCTATCGAGAGGTCGCCGATCAGCTCCGTACCTCGCTTCCCACGATCAAGTCCCGTATCCGCGACGGCTTGATCGGACTTCAGAAATGCTTGGGCGTGACACGATGACCCCGCACGGGGACCCCGACAGCCCGTCGAACCTGCTCGACCTCGCCTATCTCTATGCTATTGACGCCATCGACAGCGACGAGAGACTCGCCGCCGAGCATCGACTCGCACATGCTGACACCTCGACCAAGCAGGCGTTCGAGCAGATTGTTCGCGACGTTCACGAAACCATGGCACTAGTCACCACGGCCCAAGCAAGAAAACCGCGTCCCCAGCTGCGCACCTCGATCCTGTCCGCGATCAATCGCCAACAAACCGGACAACGGGAAAGCAATCACTGGGTTCGCAGGGTCGCGCTAAGCGTGGCCGCGGTATTCGCGCTTCTTGTCGGATCCGGTATTGCGATCAACCTCTACGCTCACCCACCGGTCCCGGACACCATCGCCGGTGCTGTCCAAACCGCGGCCGATCGACGCGACATCACAGTCGAACTAACAGGCGGCGGAACAATGACCGTCACCTACTCGCCCAAACTCGGGCAGGGAGTCGTGGCGCTCAACGGTGTCGCGCAAGCCCCTGATGGGCGCACCTACCAGCTGTGGCTGCTCAAGTCCGGCGCTCATCCAGCGGGCCTACCCAAACCCGGCACACCGACGACGATGACAGGGCTGACTCCCGGTTCAGCGATCGCTATCACCATCGAAGCAGCCGGCGGCGCGGCACAACCCACCATGACCCCACTGGCCGTTGCGACTTTATCTGTCTAACTTTGGCCGCGGAGTGCGGTCTTCCTAGTGCGCTGTCGCGGGGCATGCAGCCGAGGCCGCGGTTTGCGGTCTAGTCCCGAACCGAAAGGCTAAATTGCATGACATCGATGAATCCCTCGCGAAACAGCTCGGCACAGCCGGTCAAGTAGCGCATATACGTGTCGTAGGTTCTTTCAGACGCGATACGGATCGCGTCGTCCCTGCGTCCCCGCAATGCCGTCGCCCAGCAATCGAGTGTCCTCGCGTAGTGCGGCCGCAGAGATTGGATGCGCCCAACGCTGAATTCGCTCTCCTCCGCCATCGTGATGACTCGATGTGGAGTTGGCAGTTCCCCTCCGGGGAAGATCTCGGTGGCGATAAAGCGCGCAAAGGCGAAGAATTCACGGTCGAGTTTGAGGCCCTTGGCGCGGATGACGTCGCGTTCGTTCAGGACGATGGTTTGCAGCAACATTCGTCCGTGCGGTGCCAAGATCGTGCGGCAGCGATCGAAGAAGGCCTTATGCCGGTCGTACCGGAAGTGCTCGAATGCTCCGATCGAGACGATCCGATCGACCTGTTCGTCAAACTCCTCCCAGCCCTGCAGGCGAACCTCACTGCCCCAAGCATTCGGACTGGCAGCGAGTAGGCCCTCCACATGGTCTTTCTGATTCCGGCTCAGGGTGAGCCCGGTGACGTGGGTGCCGTACTTGTCGATGGCCCGGAGGGTCGTGGAGCCCCAGCCGCACCCGATGTCGAGCAGTCTCATGCCAGGCTTGAGATCGCATTTGTCGAGAGCAAGATCGATTTTGGCGCGTTGCGCCCGCGCGAGTGTGTAACCCTCGTTTTCGAAATAGGCACAACTGTAGGTTCGGCTCTCGTCGAGGAAGAGAGCGAAGAATTCGTCGGACAAGTCGTAGTGCGCTTGGACGTTTTCGTAGTATGGGGTGAGTTCGGACACGAAGACTCCAGTCGTTGAATGTCTCAGGGGGCACTCTGTGTTCGGCGCAACTGGCCAAATGGATGGGCGGCTCAAAGGCTTAGTGAGGTTTCGCTCTCGATCGGCCTCATCATCACGCCAATCCATCCGCTCCCCTGCGACGAATTCCCGGCATGGAGTCATCACGCCAACCCCCGCTCGGCATCGTCTTGGTCCTGCCCGGAGGACGACCAGCTGGAGAAGGTCCCGGATTCACCAACTCGCGAATGTCCGAATGCGACCGATCACCAACATGCTGCGCCGGGAACTCGGCGACTTGTACGTCGTGCATCAAGTCCGGTACCGGTGCCGCGGCTGGAATTCACCTGAACTGCCGGCACTCAGTGACGTGCATCAGGCGATTCGCGCACACCCCGACATCCCGATTGTTCTCGTTGGGCACTAGATGGGCGGCCGGGTCGCCGCCCACATCAGCGCGCGAATGGAGGTAGCCGGAATCGTCGCGCTGCTCCCGGGTGGCCCGACCGGGACGGTGACCTGATCACCTCACCCCGGCTAATCACTATTCATGGCACGGCAGATCGATGGACCAATCCGCGCGAGTCATTCGAGCAAACCATCCACGCTGGCGAGCGCGGAATCCTCACAAAGTACTTCCGGGCCAAAAGCCGGTCACTTCATGCTGTCGCAACCACGAAAGTGGCACGATCTCGTATGCGATTCCGTCAACGAAATACTCGCCGCGCACCATTATTCGGTCCAAACAAAATGCACAGGACCCCCGTTAGGCGACAACCGAGAGGCGCTCGACAAAGCGTCGCCTAGTAGAAATCTCTGTGCGACCTTGCCCTTGTGAACTTCATGTCAGGGGAAAGTCGCCGAGATGAGGATCACGGCAAGCAGTCCGGTCCACCCCTCGCCGCCGAACAGCATGCGTAAATGCACGATAATGCTGGATTTGAGGAGCAAGACATGACTCAGGGGACCCGTCAGTTTCTGACGATGGCTGTGCGCCTTGCGGCAGCACTATGCGTGCCCACGTTCGGATGGCTATGGCTCATTGTGTCGCAACTGTAGTTTTGGAGCTCCGACGGGAAGAGCCACAGTGGAGCGGTATTGATTACCGTGACCCGGGGTCGAATCCGCCGGCGATGTCTCCGGCTTGAGCCGGGTCAGGGTGACACGATCCTTACCGGTACCCCTAATGGGCGACGTCGTGAACCGGCCCGCGCACCTCGCTCACGAGGCCGGCCGCCAATTGCGGAACCCGATCTTCGTCGGTTCCGCCTTCCACGGGAGTTCGACGAGCACAATCAGGGGCTCCTGAAGGCCCAGTACATGCAAGGCCTCGGGAACGTCTACACCAGCGAAATTGTGCGCTCTTACATGAACGATTGGGTCGATTCCTTGCAGTGATCGCGGTCATTCCCGCCGTTGAAACTGCGGCCATCCCGAAGCTTTGCGCTTTCGCCGGGTGCCCGCCGTCATGATCAGCACTTTCACCGCGCACCGTCGTCGTAGTAGCGGGCCATCAGCTCCCAGTACGCCATCAGCAACCCCATCATTGCGGCCGTGGCGGCTGCCGCCGGGACGGCTCGGTGCCGACGGGCCGCAATCATCGCGGTGACCCCCGCCGCGGTCGCGGCCGCGTCGACAGCCATGGCGGCGTCCATCGGCCGCTGTTCGATCCACTGTTCCTCGCCGAGGATCGCCCGGGTCGACCATGCCCCTTCGTGCGCGGGTTTGCCGAACACAACCGGATTGATCGCCATCCACGCGCCGACGAGTGCGGCGTCGCGCCAACTGCGTCGCCAGACGGGTATCAGCATGAGAGGTGTGCTCGCCCAGCGCGTCCAAGCGCTCCACGGGTTGCAGTGCCGCGCGAACACCGCTCGTTTGGCCTGTCGCCAGTCCATCGTCATGTCTCCTGACGGCCGTCACCGATTTAGTTCGAGCCGGTGCCACGACCACAAGGTCGCGAGGACAGCTGCGGCAGAGAACGTCGCGGCGATGACGAGTCCACCCGCGTCGGCTCCGCCGGACATCGCCCACAGCGCGGGCGCCGCGATCGGCATCCACTGCCCGGCGCCGACCAGCACCCCGACCTGTGCGATGACAACGAGGAAGATCCCGCATGCAACCCCGCCGAGCAGTGATCGCGTCGCGGTCGCGACCCATGCAACCGGAACCGCGACCGCAGCGCTGAAGATCCCGAGAACGGTCTGGCGGCCAAGCGCTGCCAGCACGGCGGAATCGGGTACGCCGAAGCCGAGAACGATACCCAGCAGCAGTATCCCCAGCCCGAGCAAGAGGCTCACAGCTGCTGCCCAGAGAGC
This sequence comes from Nocardiaceae bacterium, assembly GCA_021372355.1. Taxonomy (GTDB): domain Bacteria; phylum Actinomycetota; class Actinomycetes; order Mycobacteriales; family Mycobacteriaceae; genus Smaragdicoccus. The sequence goes on from JAJFUQ010000094.1 coordinate 77,010, forward strand.
GAACCCGACGAGTTTGGCGGCCGCGATTGCGCTGCGACTGACCGGCAATGCGAACAGGGATGTGATTGTGCCGTCGGCGAATTCGCGCCCGAAGAGCCACGCGGCGACGACCGCGAACCCGAGTAACCCGCCAGCCCCGGTGATCTGAGCCGCGGCACTGAGCAGACCCGCCCAGTCCAGGCTTGCGTCGGGCCCGAGTTTCGCCGTCAATTGCGGATCTCCGCTGGCCACTGCGGCCATCATGCCGCCACACAATGCGGTGATACCGACTACCAACGAGATGGTAGCGACGATTCCGACCGTTGAGCGGATCAGCTTGATCGCCTCGACCTGCAACGCGGCCTTCACCGCGCCACCGCTTCTTCTCGTAGCTCGTCATCGGAACGGACGAGTTCGAAGAACTGGTGTTCCAGGTCCACACCGTGCGGGGGAAGTTCTCCGATGAGCCGTCCGGCATTCATTACCACGATGCGGTCGGCAATGCGCGACACCTCGTCGAGGTGATGGCTGCTCACTAAGACAGCCGCTCCCGCCCGCGACCGCTCGATCAGTGCGTCGCGCAGGATGATCACGCCAGCCGGGTCCAGGGCGTTCGTCGGCTCGTCAAGGACGATGACGCGGGGCTGGTGTTGCAATGCCGCGGCCAATCCGAGCCGCTGACGATTGCCAAGAGACAGGCGTCGTGCACGTCGACCGGCATACAAATCAAGTCGCCATTGAGCGATCGTCTCCTCGACGGTCGGTGTTGCTCTATGGAGCAGCGCCGCTACGCGGAGGTTCTCGCGTGTGGTCAATTCCGGATAGGCGAACGGCATCTCGATCAGATGGCCGACGTGGGCCCAGGTTGCCTGCGGTACGGCTTGGATCGGCATATCGTCGATGAGCACGGTCCCGGTATGTGGACGCAGCATCCCGAGTGCGGTGCGCAGCAGTGTGGTTTTGCCGGCGCCGTTGAGCCCGATGAGGGCCACGATCTCTCCACCAGATACCCGAAGGTCGAGCGCGCACACTCCCCCGCCGCCACGAAATTCCCTCGACACTCCTCGCAGTTCAAGACTGGTCATCAATGTCTCCAAGAGCTCGAAAGGCAGTGCGTAGCGCGGCGCCGAGGTCGGGGTCGTCGCCCAGCGCCCAATCGAGGAGGGCTGCATTGAGTCCGGCGACGACGGCCGCCGCTACGACTCGGGACTCGCTCGAGGGCGTACGGCGGTCGGTCAGTGCAATCGCGATTGCTTCCTCCGTGGTGCGACTGCCGGCGGCGATGGCCCCTGCAAGCGTCGGCGTGCTCGCGACGATTCGCATCCGTTCGCGCACTGCAGCCGCTTCTGGTTCGGGCACGCTTGTCCAAGCGTTGCCGATGCCACGGACGACGGCCAGCAGTGGCGGTTCAGATGCCGGGCGTGAGCGTACTGCGGCAGCTATCAGTGGGTCGTACGGGTCTTCGACGAGTAACGACGCCTTCGTCGGAAAGTGGCGGAACAGCGTCATCTCCGTCACCCCCGCGCGACGCGCGATCTCTGCGGTGGTGGTCGCGTCGTAACCGCGGTCGGCGAACATCTCCAGCGCGGCCGTAAGAAGCGCGGTTCGAGTTCGTTCGCGACGATCCATACGCAAAATGTTAGTCACTAACGATTGCCTGTTCAATAGGGCGAGATTTCTCTCCCCCCGCGCGATACCGCCATCCGTGAGTGATCGATCGACAGCGCGTGCCGAATGTGCTGGTTGTCATGGGTATCCGGCAGGATTCGCACTATGGCGACGCTGCACGAGGTAATCGAGGCATTGGGACGGAGCCGACTAACTCGGAGCGTCGCACCAACTTCGAGCAGCTGATGGTCCGGTACTTCCAGCTCGACCCGATGCTTGCGCAGCGGTATCCGCACGTGTGGCTCCTGTTCGACCGGCCTGACCGCGACGGCAAGCCTGACGAATCGCATCATCATCTCCACCACCGACCGTTGGTTTAAGAACGCGGAAGACGCGCTCGCAAAGACAGTCGATCCCGATGCAGCGGATCTGCCTGGCGGAGATCGCCGAAGCTCGCATCGATTGGGATATCCTCTGGCCCTCCGGCCAACTCGAAGTCAACCTCTCCCCTGCCAAGCCGCACGAGGCAAGACCGCATCAGCAGCAAGCGATCGACGCCGTTTCAACGGCCTCGCCGCCGGCAACGGCCGAGGCACGCTCGTCAGGGCCTGCGGCACCGGAAAAACGTTCACCGCGTTGAAGATCGCCGAGCGGACCGCCGCCGAAAACGGTCGCGTGGCTCGGATTTTGTTCGCGGTTCCCGCGATTTCGCTTCAGTCGCAGACTCTTCGGAATGGACCGCCCAGACGCAGCTCGATCTACGGGCGTTCGCCGTCTGCTCGGACACCAAGGCCTCCCGCGCGGCCGAGGACATCTCGGCGCACGACGTCGCCATCCCCGTCAAGCGAAGGTGGATCGTCTGCGGCTCGTTCTCTCGGACCGTCGAGCACGAGTCGCAGGTGACGTCCTCCGGTCATTTCGCGATGGCGAACAGTCCGGCGAGTCCGACGCTGTACAGGACCAGCACCACGAGCGAATCGACACCAATCCGCGCGAATCGGCGACTGGGGCGGAAAAGTAGCCCGGCCGCGTAAACGAGGGTGAGCAGCATGCCGAGTGAGGTCAGGTAGATGTCGGTGGCGTGGGCCTGCGCCAGCACAGATTTTCCGGACAGGAGCGTCGCGGCCAAGAACAGCACCGGCAGAAATGCATTTCCACCGAAGACGTCGCTGACGGCGAGCTGATAGTCGCCGTGCTTGACCGACGCCAGTCCCGTGGACACCTCAGGCAGGGACGTGGCAGCGGCCAATACGGTAGCGCCGAACAGCACTCCGGACAGCCCGATGTGGTCGGCTATGGCGTTGCCGCTCACCTCGAGAGCAACACCTGCCGCGAGCGTCGCCGCGGCCGCGGCCGTGAAGATCAGTGCGGATTTTCTCGTGCTGATCCCGCGGGCTCTCGCCTGCTGTTCGACGTGCTGGCGCTTGTGACCGCGCGGCGGCTGCTGCCCGTCGGGCGCCTGGCCAGATTCGTGCCATGGCAATGACCGCCGTGCCTTGCTTACCAAGAACAGTCCCGCGAACCACAGGATAGTGATCAGGACCGGTCCAGGGGTGAGTCGCAGAGCGATGAGATCTCCGGGCAGCTGGGTGCCGGCGACGACCACGGCCAGCACGACGACGACCAGAAGGCTTTCGAGCACCAGCACGAGAGAGGCCGCGCGATACGTCAAAGGGTGGTCGCCCCGGACGCCAACGGCATCCAGAATGACCAGCACCACCGTCTGAATTGCGATACCGCCGAGGATATTGCCCACTGCGACACCGACATGTCCTTGCACTGACGCGGACACCACAATGGCGATCTCCGGCAGGTTGGTCGCTACCGCCAGCAGAATCAGGCCGCCCAACGCGGCGCCGAAGTGTAGCCGGGTCGACAGTACGTCGGTCTGGCTCGACAGCGAGATCCCGGCAATCCAGATGACCGCGCCTGCCACGACGAAGATCAGCAACAGAATCGGTAGTGATAGTGCAGACACACGACCTCCGGACGTTCCGCTGCATCTTTCGCGGCGGCCTTCGTACGGAGTACCCCGACCGGCTGTCCTCGGCTCAGTCAGGACGTGTTCTCGTCCAATCGCTGGGGGTCCGCGTGAGAACTCGGGCTAGACCTTGCGCGGCGCACCGATTGAGTCGAGCACCACTTTGATATCCGCTGCGCTTGTAGGCTGCGGTCGTCTCTGCGGAGACGTTCTCTTCGAGAACGCCAGCCTGGGCACTGATGAGCTGACCTAGTCATCCGTCGCCCTGCGAAGCCCTCGTAAGCTCTGCGGCAATCGCCCGAGCCCGATCATTGGGGAGTTGTTCGGGGTGATCAGCGCGAGTTTTGTTTCCCGACCTCGGTGAAGAAGTCCTACGCAAGCTGCGCCCAAAAGCTCAAGCAATGGCGCTTCACGAGACTCGAAGTACCGCACGAGTCATGGCTGGCAGATAGGTCATAACTGGAGAGACGAACGGTAAGCGCCACAGTCGAAGACGTTGCGAACTTCCGTTCGGCACTAGTGCACGTCTCTCCGCTCGGCGGGCTACGAGGTCACAATCTGCCCGGTCCCAGTGATGAACTTAATCCATCCGCCTTGGAAGTCCGACTGCCGCCCGTCGGGAACAGCGAACTCGTCGGAGGTGGGAAACCCGAACCGGCTCGCTTCAAAGCCTTCGCGTCCCCACGCGTCGAAAATCGCACCGTGGATCGCGTAAGTCCCGGCTGGCGAGCTGTAAATATTGCCAGTCTCGAACCGATTGAACCGCGCAAGGTTGTTGGGCGTTGCCAGCTCGCCGCTGGTCGGCCACCTCAATGCAGAAGTTGGTCCGCCCATCTCGGCGTACTTGTCCCCGATTTGCCCGTAGACCTCCCACGCGCCGGTCTGCGGGGTCCAGTACATGCTGCCGTTGCGGAATTCTTGGGCACGACCGCCATCGAGGTCGGATTCCGCACGGGTGCATTCGCCGAGTGGACCTGCACTACCGCCGATCTCCACATAACGTGCATCAATCGCGCCAACCGTGGTGCATTCCGCTTTCTCCGATCCACACGCGACGCTGGACCCGACCAGCAGTGCCGCAAGGCTCAGAAGTGCTTTGGCTCGTTTCCCATGCATCGCGCTACCCGCTTCCGGCAGGGGATGGAACTGAGATGTCCCGCTATTTCGGATGCCCACTGTTGGCCGTCTGAAACCAGACCCCGCCACTGGAGATCGACATCTTGCGAACGCCCTGGGGCGGCAGCCCAACGCCGATTGCTTCGGCCTGAGCAAGCCGCTTAACTCCGGCGTCGCTCGGGTTGTTCGGCTGCATTAGCGCTGCGGCGTCGGGCGCGCCTTCCGGGTGCGTGACCGTGTGTCGGTCGCGTCCGCAGCAGCGGATACTGTCTCGGTGTCAGGGCGTGCTGTCGTGTCAGGGAGTCGCTTCAGGTCGCGTTGACGTCCGATGGGTCAACTCCATTCGTGCATCGAAGAATTGGTATCCAGCGCACGACCGGGCCAGCATGCTGGAAGTGAAACGTGAGTGGGATTGATCCGCCGGGCTGAACTGTCAAACCTTCGACTGTCGCGGTCACAAACGATCGTGGATCTTCGTTCGGAAGACCGACGGATACACGACCGTAAGGCAGAATTTGGAGCGGTTCGTCGGGGTGAATCTGGACCCCATGCGCAGCGTCAAGCGTGATTGCGTTGAGTTGATCGCCCTCGGAAACCCGGTTGTTGCGAAGGGTGAAGGTCAGATCGGCCTTGTACTCAGGCCGCAATTCGCAGGACCCTGAGCTGAATCGAGGAACCATGTAGGCATGGCGGAAGCTGACCCATTGAGCGCTCGAGTGCTCTCCTCCGCTCGCCGTAGTAGGGCTTGAAGCGCAAGCGGTTGCCAGTACTAGTACTCCGCAAGCACTGGCGAGCACTCGACCGACGGCCGAGGTGGTTGGTGTGGCATTCATACTTGACCGAGTACCCTTTGCCTCCCGGTTTTTTGCATTATGCAAAGGTATTTCCCGGAATTGCCAACCATCCATGAGGTGCATTTCGGGCCTCACGATGAGCGCTCTCGGTACCTTGAGCCTTCCTACTCGACGGGGCGATGAATCGCATCTACCTCGGCACCCCGCGTCTGCCTGTAGGCCACGGGAAGTGATTCTTCGTCTGCTGCGTTCCATTGCCGGTCACGATCGGCGCTGCTGCGCGACGGTCGCGAATGACGCCGGTTGAATACCGCCAAACCGGGTACGGCGCAAAGAAGGCCCGGACGGATTAGGAGTGTCCATGGCAGACGAACGCGTCCCCACGCTGATCGATCTCGATGATGCGAAGCTGATCCTCGAGAATCCCGACGACGACATTCGCGGTCGAAAGGTCATCGACCGCGACGACCAACAATTCGGCGAGGTCGACGGACTTCTCATCGATGAGCGCGACGAAAAGGTGCGCTTTCTCCGAGTAAGGTCGGGGGGATTCCTGGGGCTGGGAAAGACCAAACGGCTTATTCCGGTTGACGCGATCAGGAGCATCGGAGACGACGCCATTCACATCGATCGCACGAGAGAACACGTCGCCGGGTCTTCCCCGTATGATCCGCAAGTCGTATCGCCAACGTACTACGAGACGGTCTACGGCGAATATGGGTACCCCCCGTTCTGGACACCGGGTTACATCTACCCGTTCTACCGGTAGCGCAAAATGACCGGCAACGAACGACATCATCAATGCGGTACTGCGTACGGCCGCTCACGCCTCGTCGTCGGCATCTCGGTGGCGCTGGTCGCTATTGGATGCTCGCCCAGTCAGCAAGCGAGCACGGTTGAAGGCACTTTGCCCGACGTATGGACAGTCTCACCATCGCCATTAGCTCATGGTGAAACGCCGGGTGAGCCCGGGCACTCGCCGGGCGGCAACTTCATTTCGGCTGGATTGAGCGCACCAGATGGAAGCCCGGTAGGTACCGTGACTTTCGTTGAGGGCGCGAATCACGTCGAAGAGTAGGCCCAATTGATAGGCCCTAGCCCGGGCCCCCGCTGATATGAAGTCACCCTGGTTCCCATCGGGCCCATCCGGTGCGGGGTTGCATCTGCCGACTTCATGCACCACCAGGCGATAGGTGCCGACCGATGAATTCACCTTGGCCGACCTACACAACGACGGCAGGGGCCGACAAATCGCAGTCAGGGGATCGCATCGCATGCGCCGTCATAAAGTGATCCGCCGTCGGGCTGACCCGACCCGCTGGACGGGCGGCGAGGCCCGCTTTGCCAGCTCCGCGTGAGCGCGGTAGTGCTCCCTATCCCGACTTGGGAGAGTTGTGGAGCGATCAGCGCGGGCATTGGTTCGCCCACCGCGGCGAAGAAGTCCTGATGCCGACGTTCTCGAGGAGGAGACGCTTAGACAGCGCCCACCGGTGCTGCCGGCAATACGGCAAACCTCAGTTCATTGATGATGACGTCCATGCTTGCGAACCGGTTCCCCCTCGACATCTAAACGGTGATCGCCACCGTGTCGATGGCCACCGCGATGTTTGCCGACTACCTGATGCTGTCTGGGCTAACGGGCTCATGCGGGTGACCTTGTACATGCGCCACACTGCCGATGGTCCCTACCCGTTCGTCGGGTTCTGAGAGAAGAGTGGGTAGTGAAGCGGGTATGCCCGTCATGCGAGGAGGAGGCAATCGTGCTCGAGAAACTGACCGATGTTCCCACGGGGGTGGAAGCGATTCGGGCGGTGGGGACCGTATCGAAACACGACTACCAGACAGTCTTCGAACCTCTCGTCGATCAGGCACGACGGGAAGGGCGCCGCCTCCGATTCCTGTACGAAATCGGCACGGAGTTTGAGGGGTTCACCACGGGCGCTGCTTGGGAGGACGCCAGACTTGGTCTGCGATCGCTGCGACTGCTCGATGGGTGCGCGCTCGTCAGCGACATCGAGTGGGTTCGCCAGTCGGTCCGGTTGGTCGAGTTCTGGATGCCGTGTCCGGTGCGTGTGTTCGGCAATGACGAACGCGATGAGGCACTCGCCTGGTTGAATTCGCTGCCCGAAGGCCCTGGCGTCGAGCACCGTCTGATCGCGGAATCCGGCGTGATCGTTGTTGAAATCCACCGACCCCTACGCGCGCAGGACTTCGAAGCGCTCGCCGAAACCGCGGATACCTGGCTCGAAACACACGAGACACTTCACGGGCTCGTAATCCACACACGCGAGTTCCCGGGCTGGGAGAACGTGGCCGGCCTACTCCATCACATTCAGTTCGTGCGCGACCATCACCGCAAGATCGGCAAGGTAGCACTGGTCGCCGACAGCAAGCTCGCCAGCCTCGCGCCGCACTTAGTCAACCACTTCATCAATGCCGAGGTGAAGAAGTTCGACTACGACGAATTCGATGATGCGTTGGCCTGGGCCGCGAACTCGTCCAACTGACACCCCGCGACATTCCGACGCCGGAAACTCCGGCAACTCCGGCAATGCCGGAGCGGGCGGTCGGTTGGGTGTCGCGGCGTTGGTGTCAATCGGAATCGGTGGGATGGTCGGCGGCGGCATCTTCTCGGTGCTTGGTTTGACCGTGCAGATCGCCGGCGCGGGCGCCTATGCCTCGTTTGTCGTCGGGGGCGTCGCCGCGGCACTGACGGGATCGTCATATGCGCGTTTGTCGGTGCTGATCCGCGATCGCGGCGGTACCGCGACCTTTCTTGACCGGGCTTTCGGTACCGGCTTCGCGGGTCCGTTGAACTTGCTGTTGTGGCTGAGCTATTTCGTCATGCTCGGTCTTTACGCATTGGCCTTCGGCTCTTACTTGGCTTCGCTCGTCGGGCTTGATCCGACCGGGGTCTGGCGCAAGATCTTTGCCACCTCGGTGGTCCTCGTCTTTGCGGGACTAAACATGGGTGGCGCGCAGCTGGTGGGACGGGCCGAGTCTGTCCTGGTGTATTTCAAGCTATCGGTGCTGGTTCTGTTCTGCGTTGCGGGACTATGGTTCGTCAACATAGCCAAGGTATCGCCGTCGGTGTTCCCGCCCATCTACACGATCGTCTACGGCGGAGCGCTGATCTTCCTCGCATACGAGGGCTTCGAACTGATCGCCAACGCCGCCGAGGACGCCCGAGACCCCGAACGGTCGCTACCGCGTGCCTATTTGATGTCGATCGGTGTGGTCATCTTTCTGTACGTGCTCGTCGCCTTCGTAGCGGTCGGAAATCTCACGCCTCAAGCCATCGTGGAATCGCGCGATTATGCTCTCGCCGCAGCCGCCCGCCCGTTTCTGGGCTCCACGGGTTTCGTGCTGATCGGGGTCGCCGCGGTGGTATCGACAGCGAGTGCGATCAATGCAACTCTCTACGGCGCCGCCAAATTCACGTTCCTAATGGCCCGGCACGGTGAGCTACCCAAAGAGATTTCGCGACCGATCTGGCACCGGCCGATCGGGGGTCTCGTCATGACCGCCGTGGGCACCATCGTGATCGTCAACACGGTGGACATCGAGGGCATCAGCCTGATGGGGTCCTCAGGATTCTTGATCATTTTCGCCGCGGTGAACGTTGCCGCAATCCGACTCGCAGGCCAAGGCCTTCGAGTATGGCTGCCAGCGCTGGCCGGAGCAGTGTCCGGTGTTGGATGCCTGGTCGCGTTGCTCGTCTACGCGACGCTGCACATCCCGACCCAGCTCACGGCACTCGCGGCAATGATCGTGTTCGCTGTTACCGCCGAGGTGGTGCTGCACTCGCGCCGTCGAGTTCGTGGCTTGTCGAATGCCTGGTGACAACCGATGCGCCGTTCGAATTGGCGACGTGTTTAGGAGTCGGATAGTTCGTCCACTTGGCCGCGAACGGCAGCGGCAAGCACTTGCGCGCTGTGGAGTGGCGTATTCGATCCACCCAAGTCGCGAATCTGCGTTCGGCAACTAAAACCGTCTGCCACGACAAGAACACCGGAATGTCGTTGCCGGATCAACGGCAGCAGTTTGTCCTCGGCGCAGGCTACCGAGATGTCATAGTGACCGCGCTCGAAGCCGAAGTTACCGGCCAGACTTACGAAAACCTCGCATTCACGATGCCGTACCTGCGCGAATACCTTCTCAACCACGCCGCAACGTTGGGAATGGGCAACGCTACGTGACGGGGTGTTCCGAGCCATCCCGCAGTCGTAACGTGCCGTCGAACAGGCTGAATATCACGCCTGGAAGGTCACCTTTGCTCGGTCAATGGCGTTCCTCGGGGGCGTCGAACGTGACGTGAATTCGCTGCTGTGGAGAGGCTTGCTGCGCACGGGTCTGACTGGCAAAGGTGCGTCGATCGCCTGCCGCCAGCCGAACGGAGTCGGTAAACGGCGCGAGCAATGCGCGCGGATAGAGCCTGTCCACCCGGACCGCGTTTACCTCGGCACAGATGACAACCACACCGGCTGCTAGGAACAGGAAGGCGAGCAAGCCCAGCACGATGGCAAACACTCCGTTCGTCGTCGAGGAGCTTTGCACGACTCGACGCACTATGACCGCCCCAAACGTTTGTAGCAATTGCCACGTGACCGCGGCCGCGATGGCGCCGGGCGCGACGTCGCGCGTGGTCAGCCTGCGGGCGGTGGTGAGCCGGAACGCGACCACGAAGATCGCACAGTTCAAGACGACTGACCCCCCGATCAGCAGCACGGAGAACCGTCCGGCGATGCCCGCCAGAGCCCCGACGCCGGTGATGGCGGCTGTGCCGAGAACCGCGATGCCGATCGTGCCGAGTAGGAGTAAACCGTGCAGGCGCGCACGAATGGGATTGGGTCGCTGGTGACGCGGTACGGACCAGATCGTGTTCATCGCGTTCTGGCAGGCGACGGCCACACCGAGTCCGCCGTAAAGAGCACCGAGCACGCCGACCACCAAGCCCGCTACGCCGCCGCCCACCCGCTTGGGATCACCCAGCTCCGGCCCGATGACGGGGAATTGACTCACCGCCGAATCGATGATGTTCTGCTGTAACCCGGGACTGCCTGCCAGCACGAACCCCAAAACCGTCGACAGCAGCAACAGCAGTGGGAACACCCCGATGAACCCGTAAAACGCGATGAGGGCGGCCAAATACACGCCCTGGTCGTCGAGGAACTTGTAAAGGACGCCGATTGGGAAGCCTAGCGTCGGATGACGCTGCTGCAGGGCATCCAACCACCCGGCGATGTTCATCGTGCGCTCCATGTCCCATTCGACCGGCCGCCCCGATAATCGGGGACGGTTCGGACCACGATCCGCACATCAATCGTGAGCGCTAAATGGAATCCGCGCAGAAGACTGCACGATTGCCGAAGGTGGTTGTCCGGGCGGCCCATGAATCTCGATCGCTCGTACCGAGGACATGAGTCGGAACCTCGGCTTATAGCCAAATATGTGTCACCACATGAAAGCGCAGGCGCAAGGAGAGGTAGGACTACTCATTGCGACCCTTGTCCGCCGTCCGATCCTTATTGCTCGCGCTAGCAGCTCCGAAGACAGTCACTACCCAGATAGAAATGCCAAACAAGATGCCGACTGTCGCGGCGGGAGTCGAGTCAGGGCCTGAGAGGTACTGGAGCACAAGCGGGGAAACGATCAGCCAAGCGCCGATCAGACACCCGGCGCATGTTGCGGTAACGAGCGTGACAGACCGGGCTAATCGCAGCGCACCAAGTACGGCGAGGGCGACTCCGGCGAGAACCTCGTTCATACTCGCACTTAGCCATCCTCCGGCATCGTATGCCCACATCAGCGGAGCAAACGCCAGCCAGATCCCTGACAGCAGTGTCGCGGTGCTGACGAAACCTGGTGTTTGAGGGCCTGCCACACGCTGCTGCCAGACCGCCTCTCGGGGCTTTGAATCGGGTGACCCGAAGACGATTCGCCACGCTAGGCGATCTGCAATATTCGGGCGTTTCGGGAAACCGGTAAGTGAAACTCGACGAGCTTGGCTTCGGCTGCTTGCAGTCATTGTTGTTCCTAACTGCGTGGTACTAAGAACAAGTGTGCGCGCTTGACATGAAGCCTGGAACTCAAGTCTTTTGCGGTCCTGTGACAACCGCGCCTTCAGGTCGCCGGTAGGCGGAGTAGACCGCCGCCGGCGTCGCGGTTGCCGAACTGGTGTGCCGCGTTGACTGTTCGGCGAATCGATTGCCTAACGTGCGAACATGCCTCCGAGCGATTTCGAGTGTCGGAAAGTTTCGCTGAGAACACGAGGGACGTAAGCGGTAGAGCGAGGGTGCGATGCGCCGATGTAGCGGCACAGCCGCTAGGGGTCTTGAGCTAGCAGTTGCGCAGATCGCCGTGCCCTAGACCGCGCTCCGCGAAGAATCGACTGTGCGAGGAAGGCCCCGAGGACGACGCCGGCGGCAAGCGCGATGCTCACTCCCATCGCACTTGCGAGCGTCTCCGCGCCACCGCCGGGGACGATGCTGAGCTCGTACATTCCGCGATACGTCGACAGCCCTGGCACCATCGGTGTAACCCCCGCTGGCTTTGTCAACCCGAACCAGGACCACTGTGACAGTTTGAATCGGGACCACCTGACGATGTCGGGATAGATTCGGTCGGTGGTATCTGATGGGTGGTCGTCGAGGCGGACGAGTTCTGAATCGGTAGAAGTCGCGGAGGCCGTCGCCGCGGAGATGGAGTTACTGGACCCGGTGTGCCGGGCAGATCCTGAGCGTTTTGCTCGCCGAATCGCGCCTGATTTTCACGAGTTTGGTGCTTCAGGTTGCGAGTTCAACAGCTCGGACGTCATCGAGTCCGTTCTTGGAGATTCGGATGGCGTCTCTCAGATCGAGGTCGAAAATGTTCGTGGCTGGTTGATCGCGGACGGTGTCGTGTTGGTCAAGTACACCTCGGTGTTTGGAGGCAAGCGCGTGCACCGAACGTCGTTGTGGCGCAACGAGTCAGGCACCTGGCAGGTCTTCCATCACCAAGGAACGCCTTCGCTCGATTGAACTAGCGTGGTGGCCGCACGGTCAACGGGTCAGCCTGCCGCACGTGTGTGGTTGAGCCGGTAGGAGGTGGTGCCGGTTTCGATGATGGTGCCGTGGAAGGTGAGCCGGTCGACGATTGCGGCGCACAAGCGTGGGTCGGTGAACGTTTCGGTCCAGCCGGAGAAGGACTGGTTGGAGGCGATCGCCACGGATGCCTTTTCTTCGCGTTCGGTCAACACCTGGAACAGCAGTTCTGCTCCGCGCTGATCGAGTTTCATGTAGCCGAGTTCGTCGATGCAGAGAAGATCTACCCTGCCGTAGCGGGCAATCGTGCGGGCGAGTTGCTTCTCGTCGGCAGCCTCGACGAGCTCGTTCACCAGCTTCGTCGCCAGTGTGTAGCGGACCCGGAAGCCTTGCTCGGCGGCAGCGGTGCCGAGAGCGATGAGCAGGTGGCTTTTGCCGGTGCCGGAGTCACCGATCAAGCAGAGTGGATCGCCGCGGCGTATCCAATCGCCCGCCGCGAGGGTGTGCACGGTGGCGGCGTTAACGTTCGGGTTGGCGTCGAAATCGAAGTCACCCAGCCATTTCTGGCGCGGGAACCCGGCTGCTGCCACCCTGCGTACCGTCGAGCGGCGGTCTCGGTCATCGCATTCAGCGAGCAGCAGTTCGGCGAGGAATCCGTGGTAGGTGAGCTGCTCGCGCTCGGCAACCTTCACTGCCTCGTCCATCACCGCCCGGACCGTGGGCAACCGCAACCTTCGGCAGGCTGAATCGACCGCTGCCTGTGCAGCCTCTTGGGTCATGCCGCGTTGACGGCGAAGTGTGGTGGTGACTTTCGTGGCCGTGCTCATGGTCCAGTCGTTCCTTCCAGTCCATCCGATACGCCCGGGTTTGTGGGTGCGGGTCTGCGTTTGAGCAGCTCGTCATAGGCAGCGACGTCCGGCAGCGGACGAGTATCGGGCGGCAGACCCGCGATCACGGTCGCTGGATCGGCGAGGCGGCGCTGGGTCAGGCTGACAACACGGTGCCCGAGCGCAGTTGCTTGGTTACCGGTGTGACGGCCTGATTCAGGACCACCGCCGACTGCATGCAAACGGGCTTCGACCGCGACTACATCCGCCGATACTGCCCCGACCGAGAGTGCTGCTTCGATCCCGGCGATCACATCGGCTGTGCTCATGCTGCGGTGGAGCAGCAACACCTCGATCAGCGAGCGGGTGCCGGCGGCGTCACCGTCAACACGGCGTGCCTGCTGCCAGAACGCCTCGTGAGCTGCGGTGAAAGCACCCGATGCCCGGGCCTGGGCGAGCGCGGTCGAGCCTGGGAACGCGCCTGGTTTGTAGCGCAATACCTCGAGATAGTGGTCGAGATTGATCGACTGCCCGTTGCGCGTCGTGACGCGTTCATGCCGAGTGGCAACGGATCGGCCCTCGAACACGATCAACTCTGCCGCTCGCAGCGAGACCCGGACCTTGCGGCCGATCAACCGGACGGGGACCGAGTACTTCGCCGACCGCACTGTAATTAGTGAGGAGCGGTCCACTCTCGGGTGCAGAACCAGGCCGGGATCGAACCGGTCGCCGGGAAGCGGAGCCAGGTGCGGGCGTTCGGTTTCGAAGTCCTGGGCAACGGTTTGCAGGCGACCGCTGATGCGCCGGTGGTCATCGCGGGCTTCGCACCTGCGGATGTAGTCGTTGAGTTCGGCGAGTGTGGCCACGTCGGGCATCGGGGTGAGCCAGGTGCGGCGGAAGCGCCCGATCTCGCCCTCGACCCCGCCCTTCTCGTGGGCACCCTCCTTTCCCGGTTGGCAGTAGAACGGGTCGAATCCGTAGTGGGAGCGGAACAGCACCCACCGGTCGTTCTCGACCCGGCCTCGTCCGCGGCCGAACACCACCGACGTGACCGCAGACTTCAGGTTGTCGTAGCGGATGTGCCGGACCGGGACACCGCCGATGACGTCGAACGCCTCGATGTGGCCTTCCAGGAACGCTTCCTGCGATTGGTTGGCGTACACGCGGTGGATCGCTTTGCCGGACTTGGACATTCGGAACGCGAACACGTGGCAGCGGGTCTGGACCCCGCCGAGCATCACGTACACGTCGCCGAAATCGACCTCAGCTTCGGCGCCGGGAGCGTGTTCCTGCGGGACGAACGCTTCCTCCGCCTGTTTCCCGGCCTCGGCGAGGATCTCCGCTTTGCGGACCCGTACGTAGTCCCGCACGGTTGAGTACGACAGGTCGGTGGCGTCGTGTTCATCGGCGAGGCGGTTGAAAATCCGCAGCGCGGTGTGGCGCTGTTTTCGAGGTGCGTCCAGGTCGGCCCGCAGCATTTCATCGACCACCGGTTTGAACGGGCCGAGCTTCGGCGACTCCCGCACCGGTGTCTTGCGTTTCGGCGGCTCCGCGCTCGCCAGCGCCTGGCGGACGGTGTCTCGCCCGACCTTGTACTTGCGGGCCAGCGCCCGAATGCCCAGTTCCTCGACGCGTGCGTCTCTTCGGATCTGGGCGAACAGCTCCACACGACTTCCCATCCGGCGACTCCCGACCTTCGTGCCAATAGCGACACGAAAACCGTCGAGGGTGGTCCTAAATCAAACCGTCACAACACACCGGTCTGAAGGAAGGTGGTCCTGAATCAGGCCGTCATACCGGTCCTGAATCAAGCTGTCATAGTCAC
>JAJFUQ010000151.1 GCA_021372355.1 Nocardiaceae bacterium
GTGCATTCGGTCATGATGCCGCCTCAAGCTCGCGCTCATATCTCTCGACCAGGGCGACGCGCTCGGCTTCGGTGATGAACCATTCGAGTGAGGCGATCGTGGCGCGGTGCCAGTGGCGGCAGGGTTCGTGTTGGCAGTGGCGGCAGTTCATGAGTGGTGAATGTGGTTGATGTCTGAACTGGCTTCAACTCGCAGGGACTACTTTCGGGCTACAAACGCGTGTGGACACTCCCGAATCACAACGTGCAATCCTGGTCTTAGAATCGCCGTAAACCGTTGGTGGCAAACATAATTACGAACGATAGTGAACAGGCTTGGACAGTCATCGGGTGCTTGAAATCAGTCAGAAGGTTAGGAGTTCGAATCTCTTCGGGCGCACTCCACAAAGGCCTCGCTACCAGTTCGGTAGCGGGGCCTTTTTCTGATATTTGCCCGGGCCCGCAGTTATCGTGACGCCATGGTCGATGCTCTCCTCGCGTCTGGCCTCGCCCTGTTCTTTGCCGGCCTGGTCACCGGCCTCGTCATCCCCAAGCTCGCCATCCCGCGTATGGGTCTGACCAGTCACCTTGAGGGCACGAGCAACGGGATGTTCCTCATCCTTGCCGGCCTGATCTGGGATCGGCTTGATCTCCCCGATGTGTGGCTCCAGATCGCTTTCTGGAGCCTCATCTATGGCACTTGGGCGAACTGGGGCGCGACCCTGCTCGCGGGAATCTGGGGGACTGGAAAGATCTCGCCGATCGGCTCGGGTGGACGGACGGGCAAGCCCGTCCACGAACGAATCGTGACCACGATGCTCATCTTGGTGGGAGTCGCCGATTTGGTCGCGGTCGCGATCATGTTCGTGGGACTTGTCTGGCGGTGAGCCCGACGTAGAGCGCGCCGCGGAGTCGTGATACTTAAGCGGGGTCCAGACCCCGCCCAAGTATCAGGATTGGCGAGCTGAACGCTCCCGTAGATCAACGAGATTCGCCTTGATCCGCTCGACCGCGGGAGCCGTCTCAGGCAGCTCCGCGAAGTACTTTCCGAGTGGCGTCTCCAGGAAGATCTCCGCGGTTCTGCGCGACGAATCGAGGTCGTACCCCGTCTCCAGCCAGATCGAATTCCCGCGCGCATCGAGTCGCACGAGCGGACTGTGGCCGGCGAAGAAACTCGACGACGCATAGGTCCGGATTCGATCGATGACGCCGTCACCGAAGTGCACGTGCTGCATCGCCCGGAGCAGATCGCCCTCGTAGTGGATGTCGAGAACGATTGAGCCGGTGTCGGTTTCGGCGTCGTATCCGATGGATGGCACGGTCACTCCGGTGATGATGGCGAACCACCAGACGTTGTTGTACTCGACGAAGAACCGCAGCGGCATCTTCGCGTCGTCGGAGAGCGTCGTCTGGAGATAGCCGCCGTCGACGTCGAACAGGTCGAGGTCGAAGTGACACTGCTCGTACATCGTCCGGAAGCGGGCGAGGAGCTCGAGTCGGTCGTGCGCTAGACCTGTCAATGTCTGCTCCTGGTTCCCACGATCTGTCTCCAGTTGAACAACAAAACGACGGGTACGAGTGCCAGCGAGGTTCGGGCCAACAGCGTCGTCGCCACGTCGTCCTTCATGAGCGCTGGAACGTCGTAGTAAACGAACGCAATCAGGGTGACGAGAACGAGCATGACGGCTCGTTCAGGTGCTTGCGCGAAGCCGCAGGTATCGAGCACCGAGGGCAGGGCGTTGCGGTACAGATCCACCATCGCCCACGCCACCACATAGGTACCGACGATGTAGACCACCCAGGGCGAAATCCCGGTGCCCCGGATGAAGTTGTGGACATCGCCGGTCGTGAAGACGCGTAGCGGGATGTAGCTGTAGAGGTTCACGACGTTGAAGAAGTAGAACCAGAACAGCATGAAAGCTGCGACGGAATGAGACCTGAACCAGCGTCGCGTCAGCCCCCATCGGGACAGGAGCAGCATTCCGCCGTTGGCGAGTCCGGGACCGGCAAAGGCGACCGCCGCCACCTGCCAGTTCTTCCCTGCGTCGAACGCCGCCGAGTAGTCGACCTTCTCATCGATGTTGATGAGAAGCAGGACGTTGACGATGCTGCCGCCACCCCAGTGAATGTTCAGCGGATCTGGCTTGAGTCCGACAAACCACGCCATGAACGAGTGCCCGAATTCGTGCGGGAGGACTGCGGCGTAATGCGTGAGGATGAGGATGACCGGCGTCGCGGCGAGCAGCCACCAGGCCCGGATTCGGCCGCCGGAAAGCCTCGCCATGGCGACTCCTCAAATTTCATTGGGCGCCAAATCAAATGCTAGCGAGCTATTGGGACAAAGCGGATAGTTCGTCACGATGAAGGTATGCAAATCGCGATCGTGCTCTACCCAGGCATGACTGCTCTCGACGTCGTCGGACCGTACGAAGTTCTCCGGCTTGTCAAGGACGTCAACATCCGGTTTGTGTGGCACGAGCCTGGTCCGGTCATGACCGACAGCGGGGTTCTCGCACTGAGTGCGACCCATACGTTCGAGGAAACGCCCGCGCCGGACATCGTGCTCATCGGCGGATCGCCGGTGGTGCGGATGACGGCTGCCCGCGACGAGAAACTGCTGGATTGGCTGCGCAACGTCAACGAGACGAGCACGTGGACGACTTCGGTGTGCAGCGGATCGGTGGTCCTCGCCACCGCCGGAATTCTTGACGGCATACCGGCCACGAGCCACTGGGAAGCCCTTTCGGTGCTCGCGGAACTCGGTGCGATACCCCAGCCCGAACAGCGAATCGTGCAGGCGGGAAAGATCGTCACGGCGGCAGGTGTGTCGGCGGGACTCGACTTCGCACTGTGGCTGGCGGCCGAAATCGAAGACCGTGCCCACGCCGAAGCGATTCAGCTTGTCATCGAGTACGACCCGCATCCGCCGTTCGACAGCGGGCACATGAGCAAGGCGTCGGCAGAGACCAGGGCGCTCACCCAAGAACTCGCGGAGCGAACACCCGCCTGGATGCCGACCTAGCCGCTGATCCGGTTTGGGCGCACCGAACCCCGTCGGGTGCGATCCTGTCTCTGTGCTTCCCCTGTGGTTGGCGAAGATGAACAAAGTCGCCCTCAACAAAACGTATGGCCGTCTCGCCGGACATGCCCCGTGGATGGGCGCGGTCATCCATCGCGGGCGCAAGTCCGGCAGGGAATTCCGCACCCCGGTGAACCTCCACCGCTTCGACGGCGGCTACCGGATCTCGCTCGACTACGGTCCCGGCGTCGACTGGGTGAGAAACGTGATGGCGCAGGGAGGATGTTCGCTCGTGGACCGCGGCAAGACGATCACGCTGGACCAGCCCGAAGTCATTCACGACCCTGAGGTCAGCTGGGCTTCGCCGGTTGCGAGCCGGGTCCTCAAGAGGGTCGGATCGGGCTACTACCTGCAGCTTCGGATTCCGGCATGAGTACCCAAGTCGCCGAACTCGGCACGATTCTGTCGGTGTGGGCCCACCCCGACGACGAGACGTATCTGTCCGGCGGCATCATGGCGCTCGCGCGGCGGAATGGGCAGCGCGTGGTGTGCGTGAGTGCCACCGCCGGTGAACTCGGGACGCCGGACCCCGACGTGTGGCCACCCGAGCGACTGGGTCGGCTACGGCGGTGGGAAGCCGCAGCCGCGATGGCTGTCCTCGGCGTCGCCGAGCACCACTTTCTCGGCTATCCAGACGGCGGACTTGCCGCCCTCGATCCGTCCGACCCGATCTCGAAGCTTCGAACTCTTCTCGACGATGTCCGACCCGACACGGTTCTGACGTTCGGTCCCGACGGCATGACGTTCCATCCCGACCATCAGACCGTTTCGAAATGGGTCACCGAGGCCGTTCACACCTACCAACCGACGGCTCGACTCCTGCACTGCGTGGGGACGAGTGAGCACTACGCGATGTGGCAGCAGCGGTATGAAGACTGGGGCGTGTTCATGACCCACGAGCGGCCCGTCGGAGTTCCGGAGGCTGAGGTCGATCTCTGCGTCAAGCTGTCGGGCGAGGTTCTCGATCAGAAGATCGCGGCATTGGCATCGATGTACTCGCAGGTCGCGCCGGCGATCACGTTGATGGGTATGGATGACTATCAGCGTTCGAACGCCACCGAAGCGTACGTGCAGGCCTGACTCACCGCCCGTCGAAGTTTGCGGAGTGACAGTGGTCGGTCCAGGGCGGTAGATAGCTCATCGTTTCGCACGTTCGGCAGAAGAAAGTGCGATGTCCTCCGCACAGACACCACTGCCAGCCGACCAACGCCTGGCCGGCGAGCGGATGACCATTCGGACAACGTTCCGGTGCGGGTTCGATCCAACCAGCGGGTGTCTTCGTCAGATCCACGCTTCGACGGTAGGACTGGGGGCTGACACCTTTGCGGCAACTAGATTGGTCAGCATGTCTACGACACTCACCCCGGCTTATCGCCGCGTCATGGCCTTCGCCTCGCCCATCGTCAAGAGGTGGGGCCGACTCGAGACCACGGGCGTGGAACTGCTCGACTACCCGGGGCCTCTGCTGGCTATCGGAAATCACGACAGCTATTGGGACCCAGTAATTTTCGGTGTGGCCGGAAGGGAACACCGGCAGATCCGGGCCCTCGCCAAGGACTCTCTCTGGAAGAACAAGCTCGTCGCTAAGGTCGTCACCGGTATGGCCCAGATTCCGGTGAAGCGGGGTGCGGGCGATGCTGAGGCGCTTGCCGTCGCGATCCGGGAACTCGCAGACGGGTCGTGCATCGGCATCTTCCCGGAAGGGACGATCTCCCGCGGCGCCTACCTGCGTCCCCGCAGTGGTGCCGGCCGGCTGGCCGAGGCCGTGCCGGAGTGTCGCGTCGTCCTCGGTGCGATCACGGGCAGCGTCGACATCGTGCGCTTTCCGAAGCGGCCGAAGATCCGGATCGATTTCTTTGAGCCGGAAGGCGGGCAGAAGCGACCCGACGAGACGGCTGCCGAATTTGCCACGCGCGTGACCGAAGAGATCCGGCGCCTGGCACCGTACGTGGTCCCGGGGCGGAAGAAGACGGCCAAGAAGTACCGGGAGCGTATTGCCGCGGGACTTCCGCCGAAGGCCGGTAAGGGCGAGTAAGCGCTAGCCAGGGATCGGCGACTGCCCAGGTGCCGGCGCGATCGGGAGATCGCTCACCGGCGCCTGGTTCGGCGGCCGTCGGGTCGGCGGTGTCGTTGTGGTCGTCGTCGGCACGCTCGGTTCCGTCGGTTCGTCGGCGGAGTCATCGGTGCACGACTCGACCCGCAACACCTGGTCATCGCCGAACCTGACGTTTCCCGCGACATCGGTTGCGACGATCTGCCAATGAATGAGCTGCGCACTCTCGAACGGACCGAGGGCCGCCGACCAACCGCCGTCCGAATACTGCATGGGTGCTGAAGCCGGTCCGTCCCAGCGGATCTCGACCGTTTCCAGCTTGTCGTTGTCGGTGACGTCGGCCTTCACGATCGCTTGCTGGGGTTTGCAGCCATCCTCGAAGATCGCGGTCGCCGTCGCGCGCTGGTTGAAGATCTCGGGTGGCGTCACGTCGGCGAGCGCGACGGGATGCGGCTCGGGCTTCGGGCGTGGCCACAGCAAGATGGCCACGATGATCGCGGCGATGACGATCAACGCGGCAGATGCCAGGATCTTCGGGCGCCGATAGACCGGAGTCGGACTGGAGAGCGCAACGAGCTGGACGTCTCCCAACACCCGATCCCGCAACGACGGCGGCGCCACGAAGAACGGAACGGAACCCAGCAGAGCCAGCGGTGAGACGAGAGCCTTGCGGCGGTCCGCACACGTCGGACATGCCTCGACATGTCGGACCACGCGCTTTCGCACGACAGTCGAGAATTTTCCGTCCCAGTCGCCGAGCAACTGCTGGAGTCCTTCGCAGTCCTTTCGAGCCTGGCGCGTGACGAGTAACGCGCCGATCGACTTCTCCACCTGATCCCGAAGGCGGGACAGCGTGACGTTCGCTTGATTCGGTGAGATGCCCAGCGCCGCACCGAGTTCGGAACCTTCGAGGCCGTGGCGGAGATGCAGGTTGAGAAGCGACTGCTCGTTCTCGCTCAGTCCTGCGGCCGCGGCCCACACGAGGTCGCGCATCTCGTTGAGTTCGGCTTCGCGGTCGGGGCCGATGCCAATGTCAATGATGTCGTCCACCTCGTCGGGAACTTCCCGTTTGCGCTCCCGGATCGTGTGCAGTGCACAGTTCCGTGTGATGGCGTAGAGCCACGGGCGCAGTCGATCAGGGTCGTCGAGCTGATTCAAGCGGTTCGCGACGACGAGGAAGGTCTCCTGGATCGCGTCCGCTGCCTCGTGGTGATCACGGAGCAGCGAGTACGCGTAGTCATAAAGTCGGTCGGCGTAGCGGTCATAAACCGTCGCAAGAGCGTGCTTGTCGCCCTCGAGAATTCGAGTGCAGAGTTCTGCGTCGGTCGCAGTTCGCCCAACCATTCTTCAAGACCTCCAGTCCCGCAAACGCTACCTCTCTGCGACGGGAACACCGGTGTAGGCGATCTTGTTGTCGGGGCGTCGAACGGCCAGGAGCCAGGTGACCGCGATGGCCGCGACCATCAGCAGCAGCACGACCGCTGCGCCGAGCACGATCGTCTGCTTCGAGTTCGCCGCCTCCACAACGGCTCGCGCGTCGACTTCGTTGACGGCCGGCATACGTGTCGGCTGGACCTGCTGAGTCTCGGTGTTGGCCGCGGGTTCGGCGGTCGGCTGATTCGCTTCCGGTTCCTCGGTGGGCTGCGGTGCGGTGGTTTCCGGACCGGTCGGGTCGGGCTGGGGCTTGACCGTCGCGTCCGCAACATCGGTCGGGCCGACGGGCGGCTTCGGGTGCAGAGTCATCGGCGGCTGCGCCATGTCGGTAGGGCCCAGCGGAACCGCGGTCGCGGTTCCTGCACCTCCGAGGGCGATCATGGCGAACATTGCGGCGATGGCGGTGGTGCGACGCATGAGGTGCTCCTTTGTCGGTACGAAGTGGTTCGTCACGTGTAAGAGCCGTAAGGCGCCGATCGCTTAACAACTTTTCCGAAAGAATTTTCCGGCGGTTCGCGAGTGTCCGCTTTGTGCCCTCTGTCGGATTCAGCAACGGACGGCGACAATCGCGATAGACCCAGGTGAAAGGACATCCCCGATGACCACCACGACTGACCGCAGGGCCGCACTCGCCGAGCAGATCTTCACGTCGATGCTGGGCGCTCTCGAGATTTTTCACGTCTACATCGGAGACCGGCTTGGGCTGTACTCGACGCTTGCCGCCATGGGCGAAGTAACCGCCGAGGAATTCGCTGCCGCCGCGAACATCAATCCCCGGTACGCGCAGGAATGGCTTGAGCAGCAGGCGGTTTCCGGGGTCATCGACGTCTCGGACGATCGGCGTTACGAACTGTCGGCAGAAGCAGTTGACGTGCTGTGCAACCCCGACAGCGACTTTCAGATGGCAGCCGGGGCACAGATGGTCGCCGGGGTCGCGGCGGCGCTACCCAAGGTCGTCGAGGCATTTCGGACGGGAGCCGCGGTGCCCTACGCCGACTATGGGGAGGACATTCGCGTGGGTATCGCCCGATTGAACCGGCCGATGTTCGTCAATCACCTGGTGTCGGACTGGATTCCCGCCATGCCGGATATCGACGAGCGGCTGCGGAACGGTGGTCGCGCAGCGGACCTCGGGTGCGGGACGGGTTGTTCGACATTGTCCCTCGCTCGTGGATATCCGAAGGCGCGTGTCGACGGCCTCGACCTCGACGAGGCTTCGATCGCGCAAGCGCAGGACGCGCTCGCAACGGAACCCGATCTCGCGGATCGGGTGACGTTCATCTGTCGCGATGCGGCCGATCCGTCCTTCGCCGGCCGGTATGACGTAGTGACCTTCTTCGAGACTCTCCACGACATGGCCCATCCGGTCGATGCGCTGCGCGCGGCTCGAGAGATGCTGACCGACGGGGGAGCGGTCCTCGTCGGCGATGAGAAGGTCGCGGAGGAGTTCACCGCGCCGGGCGACGAGCTCGAGCGCTTCAACTACGGATGGAGCGCACTGCACTGTCTCGCGGCGGCGATGGGGGAGCCCGGCACCGCCGCGACGGGCACGGTCATCCGGCCGAGCACGGTGCGAAAATATGCGCGGGAGGCGGGGTTCTCGCAGGTTGACGTCTTGCCGATCGAGCACGATTTCTGGCGCTTCTACCGGCTCACGGTCTAGATCCAGTCCTTGCGCTTGAATCCGACGTACAGCGCGATCCCGACGAAGGCCATCAGACTGAGCGCGAGTTCGTACCCGTACCGCCAGTGGAGTTCCGGCATGTGGTCGAAATTCATGCCGTAAATGCCCGCGATGAGCGTCGGCGCCACGATGATCGCGACCCACGCCGAGATCCGGCGCATGTCATCGTTCTGCTGGTTGGTGACCTTGGCCAGGGCGGCGTTGATGAGGGCGGTCAATGCGCCGTCGAATTCCGCGATGCGTTCGGTGACCTGCGTGTGGTGATCGGCGACGTCGCGGAAGTAACGACGGATTTCCTTCGGAATCCCGAGTTCGGTGTTCGTCATCAAGGTGTGCAGTGGGTTGCCGAGCGGGTGCACTGCTCGCCGCATCTCGACAATCTCGCGTTTGAGCAGGTAGACGGCCGCGATGATGCTCTGATTGCCCGGTGTGAAGACGAGCTCCTCCATCTGGTCCACGTCTGCCTCGACGCGGCGGATGACGGCCAGATAGTCGTCGACGACGTGGTCGGTGATGGCGTGCAGCACCGCGCCAGGCCCCTGCGCCAGACGGGTCGGCCGGGCTTCCAAAGCACGACGAACGCCGCCGAGCGTGCCGTGTGCACCGTGCCGGACGGTGATGACGAAGTCGGGTCCGACGAAAACCATGATCTCGCCGGTTTCGACGATTTCGCTGCTCGCGCGGAGGTCATCGGCGGCGACGTAGGCGACGGTCCGGAGGACCATCACGAGCTGGTCGTCGTAGCGCTCCAGCTTAGGGCGCTGACGTGCGTGAATGGCGTCTTCCACCGCTAGCTCGTGCAACCCGAACGTCTTCGCGACGCTCGTCATGAGCCGGGCGTTCGGCTCGTAGAGGCCGAGCCAGCAGAATCCCTGACCAGTCTCGCGGACCTTGGCGAGAGCTTCATCGAACGCGGGCGTACCGGGCTGGCGGCAACCGTCGACATAGACCGCACAGTCGATCACCGACTTGCGTTCATATGCGCCGAACCGGCGAGTGTCCGCCAAGGGATTCGGCCGGCTCGCACCACGTTCGCCGGGGCCGGGTTGCATAGCTCTGATGCTACGGCCGACCCACGACAGTCGTGATCCAGCTTCAGGATTCGCACAGCCGTCGTCTGTATTGTCGCGACTATGACCGCGCCCGAACCCGGCGTCCAGTGTCGCAACGTCCGGCGGACGTTCGGCAAGTTCACCGCGCTGGAGTCGATCGATCTGACGGCGTTTCCCGGTCAGGTCACCGCGCTCGTCGGTCCGAATGGCGCGGGCAAGACCACGCTTCTTCTCATCCTGGCCACGTTGCTCAAGGCCGACTCCGGTGACGTCACGGTTGGCGGTTTCGACCCGGCGAAAGATCCGCGAAAGGTGCGCGAACAACTCGGCTGGATGCCGGATTCGTTCGGGACGTATGAGACTTTCACCGCCCGCGAGATCCTCGAGTTCGTCGCCGCCGCGTATCGGCTGCCCAGGGATCTGGGTCGAGAACGGGCAGAAGAACTGCTCACTCTGCTTTTTCTCGCGGACTTGGCGGACCGACCGGTCCACGTCCTTTCCCGCGGCCAGAAGCAGCGGCTCGGTTTGGCTCGCACGCTGGTTCATGACCCGAGCATCGTCCTGCTCGACGAACCTGCCGCGGGCCTGGACCCACGGAGCCGCATCGAACTGCGGACACTCCTACGGGACCTTGCGGCGCTCGGGAAGACCATCATCGTGTCGAGCCATGTGCTCGCCGAACTCGAGGAGATGGCCGATCGTGTCGTGTTCGTCGACCGGGGCCGGACTATCGGCGAAGAGACCGTTGCTCACCTAGGCCGCGAACAGAGCAAACCATGGCGGCTCCGGGCACTCGACCCGGTTGAGCTGCTCAACGCTCTCCTGCGGCTCGGTCGCGATCCGAAGCCGATCGGCGACAGCGCGGAAATCATGCTCGATTCCGAGACCGAAGCTGCCGAATTGATCGCCAACCTGGTGAGCCATGGCGTCCAGTTGACGACGTGTGCGCCCGTTTCCGGTGCACTCGAGACGGCCTACCTCACCTTCTACGGCAACAACCCGACCGTCTCCTGAAATCTCCGGGACGTCGCCGGCGGTTGCGCTAACTGGATATGCGGGGTAGACCAAGGGTACGGAGCTACGACAGGCGAAGGTTGGACACCCTTCCTCTCCCGGTTGTGGCGCCCAGCATGAGTTCCAGGCACCCACGCAAAGCAAGGCCCACCTAATGGGCCAAGCGCGGTGGGCTTGCGGGAGGAGAAGGAAACGACTCCGAGCGCCGAGGCCACAATGCACCGCGTGACCATGCACGCCTGGTAACCGGGCCTTGTGCTTTGCGGACGGCACCCGATTTCGTCGGGTGCCGTCCCCTTGTCAAGAGACCTCACGCTGGAGTCTGTCGCTCGTCCACCCACCGGTCGACCAGAGCCCATTGACCGTCCAACCACGCGACGCGCTCGGCATCACTGGCCGGAAGCTCCTCTGGAGGCTGCCACCACCAGTGCAGCAGCATGGGCGTGTCGATCAATGGCAGGCGTTGCCAGACTTGTCGCGGGGTGACGAGGGTGTCCAATCCGGTGTGCGCCACGATCACCACTCCGGCGTCGGGCCGCGCGTCCAGAGCGGCCAGCACGCCGCCCGGACGTGGATGTAGAACGTGTGTCATCGCCTCGGCGGCAGCTGCGGCTTCAGGTTGTTGTGAACGGCGGAGGCGACGAATCGCTCGCCGGCGGCGCCGAGGTGTCCAGTTCCCTCCCTCTGGAAAGATGAGCAGAGCGTCGTTGTTCTCCAGGTCGGCGGCCAGCCCGCCGACTTGGTCTGCGAGATCGTCACCGGCGCCGGTGCGCGAATGAAGAAAGCAGGACGACATGCGGTTCAACAGCATGTCGAGCCCTGGATCGAGTTGCAGAACGTCGTTGAGGACGATCCGTGGCCGGCGCCGATATCGGGACATCAACAGATAGGCGATCGCGAACGAATCGCCAGGTCCGGCATGGCGCGCGAGGACGAGGAGCGGGCCGACCGAACGCATGGCAGCGGCGTCCGGCGGTTCCTCGACGACCACGTCAAATGCAAAGAGGGTTTTCGCAGTGCTCAGCAGGTGCGTGAGGGTCCAGAACAACAGCCGCGTGTGCACGGTGTCCCAATCCTCCGCGTTGTGGCTTGCGGAGGTCGGGTGACGCAGCCATAGTCCGGCACAGGCCAGTATCAGACCGAGGTCGATCACCAGGTAGATGACTGCGAAAGCGGCCAATCGCAGCACCCGACGGCGCGGAGTCAGCGGCGCCACGATGGCGGCGACCAGTGCAATCAGGGAAAACACCACAATGAGCACCACTCCGACAGGTAGCCAGAGGGGAACGAAGACCAACCGTCGCAACCACCGCGGCGGCAACGGCACACTCATTGTGGTGTTGCTCCTCCGTTCAAGAAGGCGCTGGTCGCGTCGTAGCCGCGTTGGATTCGGTCGGCAACGCCGGATGGACTGCGGTAACGCAGGGAAACCGACGGCGTACTGTCGCTGCCGCTGGGCAACAGATGGACGTTCACGCCGTCGGGCAACTTCGACATCTCTTCGACGAAGCGGTGCCTGCGCGCGATTTCGAACGCGACCAGCCCGACTTCCCACGGCCGACGTGGCGCCTTCAACGGCTGCTCGATTCGCCCGACGTGCAGCACGTAGACCTCCGTGGCCCCCAGCTGAACCGCCCGGCCGACCGGGACGCTGTCGACGATGCCACCGTCGATGTAGGTCTCGCCGCCGATCCGGACCGGGGGCAGCAACCCAGGAACGGCGCACGATGCGAGCACCGCATCTGCGATGGAGCCTTCGGTGAACCAGTGTGCTGCCGCGCGTTCGATGCTCGCGGCCACGCATTGGAACGGGATCGGCAGGTCCTCGATTCGCTCGACGGCCAGCTGCTCTTCCAACAGTTGTCGCAACGGCATCGGGGAGTGCAGATGAGTTCCGTGCTTGACCAGCGTCCGAACCCGTTCGAACACTGATTCCGCAAATACCCCGCTGGCCGACATCGACGTCCACAGCGTCGTCAGATGGTCGACAACGGCCAGCGACGGACCGCCCGCCAGGATTGCGCCGTTGAGTGCGCCGACGCTGGTTCCGAGTACCAGGTCAGGAGTCTGTCCTGATTCGAGGAGGGCCCGCAGCATCCCGACCTGCGTCGCGCCAAGAATCCCGCCGCCTCCGAGTACGAAGGCGACACGGGTTTCGGCGGGAATGGGCACTTCGCGTCCTCAACTTCAGGTTACGACGTCACGCGTTCGACGGTCGGGGTCGGTGAGCGGACCGGTGAGAAGAATGTCGAGGCCGCGTTCGAGCTCGCTGGCGCCGTCGTATGCGGCGAGGATCGAGGCGAGCTCACGCAAGAGCGGAAACTCGGCGACGGGCAGCCGGTGCAAACCCAGACGTAAGAGGTCTTCCGCTTCTTCGGGACGTTCGACGAGCTCCGCGAGTTCGTTGAGGACGTGTCCGTAGAGGAAGCCGAACAGTGCGCGGTAGATGTGCAGAGCGTCGATCATGGTGAAGCCGGCCCGGGTGAGCAGGGTGAGGACGCTTTCCAACGGTCGAAGCGTGCTGAGCGGGCGCAATCCAAGTGGGGTGGCGATCGGCCGGGTCACCAAGAGCGGCACCACATTCGGGTGATCGAGCGCCAGCATTCTGAAGTCGCGTGCGAGGTTCCGCAGTTGGCCGGCCCAGTCGCCCTGCGTGGTATCGACCGCGAGTTGGTCGAGAACGAGCTCGGCGACGCCGTCCAGCAGGGCCGCCTTGCTTGGCGTGTGCCGGTACAGCCCCATGGGGTCGCGCCCGAGCGCATCGCCAAGTCGCCGCATGGACAACGCGTCGATGCCATCACGGTCGATGACCTCGAGTGCTGCGGCCAGCACCACAGCCCGTGTGAGCCGGCCAGACTCGGGCGGCCCCCTGCCTTGACTCAGGTGGGAAGTGCCGGATTCGGTCGGTGGTTCGATCATCAGAATCGATACCTGGCTTCCATGCTCGACAGACCGAAGAGCGTCTACGGTGTATATGATCAGTGTAGGCCTACAGTAATGACAATACGAGGGGCTCGGCGTGCAATGAGCTACACGCCGGTGAGGAGCAACGATGGATGTCAGCGCTGTCATCTGGATGGTCGTCGCTGTTCTTGCGATCGCAGCCCTTGCGTGGCTTGTGCAGCGCAACTCCTCGGATGATCCGCGCCCGTAGCACTACGACGTCTGTATACGGCGTAGACTGGCCGTGGAGGCTTCATCAGGAAGCTGTATCGCAAGGCTGGTTGCCGTTATGGGAATCGCAAACAACATGGCCAATAGGGCCGAGGCCGCCAAAGGCGCCATGAAGAAGAACTTCGGCCGCGTCACCCGCAACCGCAGTCTTCAGGCCGAGGGCGCGGTCGATCAGGCCAAGGGCAACACCAAACAAACAGGCGTGAAACTGAAGAACACTCTTCTGTCTCCGACGCGCGCAATCACCAGAGCAGAAGTCATCGGGACTGTTCTCGGAGTTGCACTTCTCCTTGCCGGGCTGATCTTCGGAATTCCCCTCGTCACCACCATCGGAATCATCCTTGCCGTCGCTGGCGTGGTTCTGCTCGTGATGGGCTCGATGGGTCGACCCACATTCGGTCGCCGTCAGTACTAGTGACACCGCTGCACCACCCGCTGCGCGGTCGCAGCCGCGGCGTCGCTCGCCCGTATGGCCGCACGACCAGCGCACCTCGAGGAGAAGCCTCGGCTCTCCTCTCTAAGGACAATCAATGGCCATAACGGACGTTCCCGCCTATGCACATCTCAGCGACGCGGATGTCGAGTCGTTGGGATACGAACTCGACGCGATCCGCCGCGACATCGAACAATCGCGTGGCACACGGGATTCGAACTACATCCGACGGACCATCGCGTTCCAGCGCACTCTCGACGCTGCCGCGCGGGTATTCATCGGCGTGACGCGTTCGAAGTTCGCCTGGGCTGTCGGTGCGACATCCCTTGCCGTGGCCAAGAGCGTGGAGAACATGGAGATCGGCCACAACGTCTCCCACGGCCAATGGGACTGGATGAACGACCCGGAGATCCATTCTCAGACCTGGGAATGGGATATGGCGGGGCCATCGAAGCAGTGGCGGTATGCACACAACTACCGCCACCACGTGTTCACCAACGTGCTTGGACTCGACGAAGATGTCGGTTTCGGCGTCATGCGGATGACCCGAGATCAGCCGTGGAAGCCGTGGTATCTGCTGCAGCCATTGCAGAACATCGTTCTCGCAGCGACCTTCGAGTGGGGCATCGCGCTGACCGATTATCACGCCGAACATGACCGCGTCGAGACTGCCCGGGAGAAGGCCGCAGTCACCCGAGCATTCATCACAAAGGTCGCGAGACAGGTCAGCAAAGATTATGTGGTCCTTCCAGCACTAAGCGGATTGCGCTGGCGGCGAACACTTTCCGCGAACGCCGTAGCCAACCTGCTGCGCAATCTGTGGGCGTACCTCGTGATCTTCTGCGGACACTTCCCAGACGGTGCGGAAAAGTTCACGCCTGCGGCAATCAAGAATGAAAGCCGAGCCGAGTGGTATCTACGACAAATGCTCGGGACGGCCAACTTCCGGGCGGGTCGGGTAATGGCGTTCGCGAGCGGAAATCTCTGCTACCAAATCGAACACCACCTCTTCCCGGATCTGCCGAGTAACCGACTCGCCGAGATCGCCACGAGAGTGCGTGAACTGTGCGCCAAATACGACCTGCCGTACACCAGCGGCCGGTTGTCGCATCAGTACCTGCTCACGCTGAGGACCATCCACAAACTGGCGCTGCCGGATCGATTCCTGATCGCGACCAGTGACGATGCACCCGAGACGGCGTCTGAACGGAAGTTCCAAGACCGCGACCTGGGCACATCGCCAGGGGTCGGCCGGCGGGGTCTGCTGACCGCGCAGAGCGCTTAGCGCGACGGCGGTCGCCAGCGCGGCCGCCCTCGGGTTAGCCTTTCGCCCCCTCTGGGGTGCAGGATCGGGTGATGAGCCCCGCTCAGGTGAGTTGGAACGGAATCGCGACCGTCGCGCGTCACGAGTTCCGGTTGCGTCTGCGCGCGGGGCGGTGGCGCTGGATTCTCGGAATCTGGTTCGCGGTCCTTTTGGCGTTCACCGCTTTGCTTCGCGAGGCGCTCGTGACGTCCAACAGTCCGAAGATCGGAACGCCGATGTTCGGCGGCTTGATGCTCTTCCTGCTCGGGCTCGGACTTCTTGTGGTGCCGGCTCTCACGTCGCAGTCCGTCAACGGCGATCGCGAGCGCGGAGTTCTCGCCGCGTTGCAGGTCACGCTGTTGACGCCGGCCGATATTGCAGTAGGGAAGTTGCTGGCCGCGTGGGCGACCGCGGCGGTGTTCGTGCTGTTCGCGGTGCCGATGGTCGTGTGGGCGATGATCGAAGGTGGCGTCGGGTTTGTGCAAGCCGTCGTCACGCTGCTCGTCGTCATCATTCTGCTCGGGATCGTGTGTGCAATCGCGCAATGCTTCTCGGCGATCTTCGTCCGTGGCACCACCTCTGCGGTGATGTCGTACGTCGCCGTCTTTGCGCTGACGGTCGGGTCGGTCATCGCGTTCGGACTGGCCGCTTCGGCGACCAGCGAATATGTGGAAAGGATGTACCGATTCCCGGCCTGCGCGAACGAGGGGCACCTCGATTCAATTCATCCCGAAACCTGCGTGAATCCGGACGGTTCGACGACCCCGGCCCAGTGGCACACCGAGCGCTACGCCGCCAACCGACCGCAGTTCGAAAAGGTGTGGTGGCTTCTGGCGCCGAACCCGTTTGTGATCCTCGCCGATGCTGCGCCGACGGCACCGCCCTACCTCGACCGGTCCGGGCGACTGGTCGCCAACAACCTCGATCCCATGACCGGAATCGCCAACTCGGTGGAATCGACGCGGCGTCCACCCTACGAACCGGCACAATCGGTGGTTCCCGCGTGGACGGTCGGATTGGCGATGGATCTTCTGATCGGCGCACTCGCGGTGGCGACGACCATCCGCCGGTTGCGGGCACCAGCTGGCGTCCTCGGCAAGGGCGTTCGCATCGCCTGACGTGGGTTTGACTCAACTTTCAGACACCGTTGTTGGGCAGCGGGTTTCATAGTCATATGGCGAAGCAGGATGCGCAGACCTGGGAGAAGCCGATTCCCTGGCCCCTACGTCCGTGGCGCGGTGAGAAGTTCCCCGGCTTCTGGTTTTACTTCGGCTACCTGATCGGGGGCTTCTTCCGACTCTTGGTGCAGGTTCGCTACCGGGGTCTCGCGAACATCCCGAAGACCGGTCCGGCGCTCCTGGTGAGCAACCACATCTCGCACGTCGATCCGATCTTGGTCGGCATGATGGTCGGCGATGCCAAGCGACTGCCGACGATGATCGGCAAACAGGAGATGTTCGACAGCATTCTTGGTCGAGCGATCCGTGGCATCGGCGCGATCCCGGTCAAACGCGGCGGTGGTTCGGATGCGGTCATCGAGACGGTGACCGAAGCACTCGCCGACGGCAAGATCGTCGGCATCATGGCCGAGGGAACCATCACGAAAGACCCGGAATATTGGCCACAGCCGGCGAAGACCGGCGCTGCCCGCATCGCGCTCGGGTCGCCTGGTGTTCCGGTGATTCCGGTCGTGCAGTGGGGCGTGCACGAATCGTTCGATTTCTACAACAAGAAACTCAAGTGGCTCAAACGGACCAAGCACCGGATTCTGATCTTCGAGCCGCTCGATATCGGACCCGACGCGACGATCGAATCTGTGACGGAGCAGATCAATGTGGCTCTGCGGAAGGGCGTCGAAGAGCTTAAGGTTGCGCTGTGATCCTCGTGACCGGTGGTACTGGAACCGTTGGCAAGCCCCTCGTCGAGAACCTCTCCAAGCAAGGTCTGGAAGTTCGCGTCCTGACCAGAAATCCGAAGCGCGCCAATGATATTGCCGGCGATCTGACCACGGGCGACGATCTCGGCGCGGCGCTGGAAGGCGTCACGACGATCGTGCACTGCGCGTCGGACACCAAGCGCTTCGGCAAGACCGACGTCGCGCAGGCGCGCAATCTTCTCGCCGCGGCGAAGAGGGCCGGAGTGGCCCACTTCATCTACATCTCGATCGTCGGGATCGAGAAGATCCCAATGCCGTATTACCGCATCAAACTCGAGGTCGAGAAGCTCGTCGAGGACTCGGGAGTCCCGTTCACGATCCTGCGTGCGACACAGTTCCACGACCTCGTCGGAACCATGCTTCTCGACCCGCAACGCAAGCTTCCGTTCGTGATCGCACCCGGCGCGCAGATCCAGCCGATCGAGGTCCAGGAAGTGGCGGACCGTCTCGCCGAGCTCGCGGTTCAATCCCCGCAGGGTCGAGTCACCGACATCGGCGGACCAACGGTGACGACGTTGAAGGATCTGGCGAAGACGTATGTCGAGATCCAGGGCAAGAAGAAGCCGGTCGTCGGTCTCCGCGTGCCGGGAAAGCTGGGCAAAGCGCTCCGGTCCGGCGGCCTGACCTGTCCGGATCAAGCTGTTGGGATCGGTACGTTCGCCGAGTGGGCGCGCGCAAGGGTCTAGCCCGCGCTGACCAGTGTGATTCCGACCATCGTGTAGCTGATCATCAGACCCATCATGGGGATCTGGCCAAACTTGATGAACCCCGGGCGCAGCACGCTGACCGATTGGTCGTGCGCGGAGAACACCGCCACGATGTGGCCCGCCACGATGCCGATGATCTGCACCAACGCGATCGTCGCTGTCCCGACCACCGTGTAGTCGATCGTCGAATCGCCCCAGATCAGGCGGTACCCGGCTTGGCCCTGGAACAGCGCGAACGAGAAGTAGTGCGCGATCGTGTACCCGAGCATGATCGGGATCAAGGTGTGCACGAACAGGTCGAACGCGGATCCGATCCCGGGCTTGACGAAGCGCTCGGTGGCCCAGATCGTGCCGACATACAGGCCCGCGATCAGCAGGATC
This sequence comes from Nocardiaceae bacterium, assembly GCA_021372355.1. Lineage (GTDB taxonomy): Bacteria > Actinomycetota > Actinomycetes > Mycobacteriales > Mycobacteriaceae > Smaragdicoccus. Next base: position 18,229 of record JAJFUQ010000151.1, read on the forward strand.
GTCACGATGAGACCGGTTGTGCCGAGCAGGATCGACGGCCACGGTCGCAGCTCAGAAGTCTTTGCGGCGCTGTCCATTCGCGACCAGAACGCCAGTCGCGTGATGCCGTCGAACGCCGTCGAGCCAAGCGCGGTCAGCACCACCGGCGTCAGGCCCTTGTCGGCAGGTCCGGCGAGGAGTCCGTCGAGCGGATTGCGCACGACGATTCGTCCGTCGTTGCGCCGGCCCAGCGGTGCCAGGCGTGCGACGAGTGAGAAGTACACCTCGAAACCGTCGCCGCGGTCGAACCACTTGGGGCCGAACCATGCACCCGCAGCGATGTTGACCAGCGAATACACCGTGATGAACGAGGCCACGACGCGGGCATCGTCGCGGTGCGGGCTCACCAATTCGAGCCACAGGAACACGAACAGCCCCAGGACTGCCGGCTTGTACCGAAGTTTGTGGAGCAGTTCGGAGTGGTCCGGTTGCCCGATCAATTCGTGCAGAACCGTGCCCGCCGTACGCAGCGGGTTTGCCAGTCGGTAGACGGGTCCACCGATGAGCGAGACAAAGACAAGGCCTACCCAGAACCAGACGTAGAACCAGGTCGGTGCCGGGTTCTCGTTCGATGCCGACGGGCCGAGCCACGCCACGGCGAGCATGACCGCGAAAATCGCGAGGCCCACGGCCTTGAGTGCGGTGCGGGTCATCTGCGAGTCCAGAATCGCCTCGATCGATGCCGGGATCGCACGGCCACCCGCGGCGCCGCGCAGTCGCGGTTCCGTCCACAGGGCGGCGACGAAGACGAACGAGATGATGACGGCAGCCGTACCGGCGGTCAGCGCGATCCACAGCGGAACCGGCAGGTCGGTGCGGCCACCCAGGCCATGGGCCAGGATCGCCGTGGTGCTGGACACGAGCTAGCTGACCTCGAGGGTGCAGACCAGGCTGTCGTTGCTGTGGATCTCGATCTCGAACTTGCCGGGAATCGTGGCCTTGAACTCGACGGTCTGATATTCGCCGGACTTCAGCGCGATTTCCTTGTCGTATCCGTGGACGTGGATCTGATCATCCTTGTCGCTGATGACCGTGAACTTCACGGTGCCGCCGGTCTTGTAGCTGATGGTGCTCGGTCCGCTGACCACGGCGCCGTTGTGGATGATGAACTCGGGAATGTCGGCGGGAGCGTTTGTCACACCGTCAGCGACCGTGGCGGTGGTTGTCTCGTTCGTCGTGGTCGACTTGTCCGCGCTGCAGCCACCTGCGAAGAGAACGGCGCCGACGGCGATGACAGCAGCGGTGCGTGACAGGTTCACGGTTCAAGTCCTCCGAATGCAGGGATCAGTACTGGAATAGTCGGTTGCGGCGGCACCGAAGTTCCGGCGACCCACTGTGAAGCGGGTCACATCGCGGAAGCTTCGCGGCCGCCGGTGCTGGCGGTGACCAGATCCTCCCGTGCGCGTGCGACCCGCGACCGGATCGTGCCGACCGGGCAGTCCGCGATCGCAGCGACTTCGGCATACGAATACCCGAGCAACTGCGTGAGGACGAAGGCCTCCCGACGTTCCGCCGAAAGATCACGCAGCAACGCGTTCAACGCGACGGTCTCCGCGAATCCGGGGGAGACGCTGTCGGCTTCATCTGAGACGACGTGCGGCCGAGCGGATTTCGCACGGATGTGATCGATGCCCGTTCGGCGGGCGATGCTCATGAGCCACGTTCGTGCGCTCGACCGCTGGGCGAACTTCGGCAATGCGCCGATCGCGCGAAGGAACGTCTCCTGCGTTAGATCGTCGGCCACGTCGGCACCGTAGAGGTGGGCATGCAGGCGCCAGACGTCGGTTTGAGCGAGTCGAATGAATGACGCGAGTGCTGCGCGATCGCCACCGGCCGCCGCGGTCGCCACGGACGTCAGCGCATCGTCGCCGGCAAGCTCCACGCGGCTGACGATAACACCGGGTAGGCGGGAACTAATCGGTCAGACCGAACGACTACCTGACTGTGAAGTGCGATGAATGCCGGGAATCCCTGTCCGCCGGGATGGACGGCGAGCAGGAGCTATTCGCCGCGAACCTCGTCGATGAGCACGTGCGGAACTGTGCCGGTTGCCGCTCCTGGTTCGGCGCTGCGGAGTCGATGAATCGGGGTCTTCGCGTGCAGCCGGCGGCAGCAGTGCCGGACCTCACGGCCGCGATCCTCGCGGCAAGTGCGCCGAAGTGGAAGATGCCGAAGCTGCCCTGGCTGCGCATCGGGCTCGCGTGGGTCGGGTTCGCGCAGGTGGTGTTCGGAATCGTGCAGATGATCGTTCAGTTCCAGACGAGTGCCACGCCGAGCCTGGCGCTGCACTCGTTCAGTGAAGGCGGAGCCTGGAATGTCGCTGCCGGATGCGGACTCCTGTACGCGGCCTGGCGCACAAAGGCGACGGTCGGCCTGCTCCCGATGCTCACCCCGTTCGCGGTACTCGTCGTCGGGGTCACCGTCTACGACATCGTCGACGGTGCCATCCGGCCCATGCACGTATTCGCGCACAGTCTGCTCGTCGTGGGCCTGGCGTTCTTGTTCTTCGTGCACCGTCAGGCACACCATGCGGGCACCCCAGCCCCACGTACGGCGAAGGCCGTCCCGGATGGCACTGTCGGTTCCGGCCGGAACCCCGAATCCGCCGGTCCGAGGGCGGACCTGTCGGCTCCCGGTCGTCACCTGCGTCCGGCGAGCCGGGCGGCCTGAGGTTCTACCGAGGTGAGGAAGTCGGCGTGCTCGACTCCAACGACGTGCGCAGTGCGTCCTGGTCGGCGAGGGCGATCGCCAGGGCGCCCGCCGCGGTCGGGTGCATCG
>JAJFUQ010000170.1 GCA_021372355.1 Nocardiaceae bacterium
ATGACGCTGTTCGACGCGTTCTACGTCATCAGCTACACCGCGACGACGATCGGATTCGGCGAGATTCCATTGCCATTCACCGTTGGGCAACGACTGTGGGTGACGTTCTCGATCTATCTGTCGGTCATCGGCTGGGCCTACGCGATCGGCTCGCTGTTGACCTTGCTCGGCGACGCCGGCTTCCGTCGGGCATTGGCCGTGCAGCGTTTCACTCGAACGGTCGCGCGGGCGCGCGAGCCATTCCTGCTGCTGGCCGGGTATGGACAGACCGGCCGGCTACTCGTGAAGGCGTTCGACGCGCTCGGTCAGCGAGTGGTCGTCCTCGACAAGGTCGATCGTCGGATCGAGGCGCTCGACTTGGAGCCGTTGCACGCGGATGTACCGGGCCTCGTTGCGGATGCGGCGAGCCCACATCTACTGACTCTGGCGGGACTCGGGCACCGGCACTGCGCAGGGGTTCTTGCGCTCACCGACAACGACGAGACCAATCTGACGATTTCCGTCACCGCCGCCTTGCTGCGGCCAGACCTGCCGGTTTTCACGCGCACGGCGTCCGCGACGATCGCCGAGCGCGCCCGTGCTTTCGGCACTCCGAACGTGGTGGATCCGTTCGATGTCTTCGGTGACCATCTCCGCCTCGCACTGAGTGCGCCGTCGACATTCCAGCTGCTCGAATGGCTTGAGGGAGGTCCCGGTTCCGAACTTCCGGTACGCGGGAAGCTGCCACCGGACGGCAGATGGGTGCTGTGCGGGTTCGGCAGATTCGGCAGGCGTCTCGTCGAGGATTTCCGCGCGGCCGGGCTCGAAGTCACCATCATCGAACCCAACGAGAGCGACGAACGCGGCGTCATCCGGGGTGATGCCGCCGACCTCGATGTGCTGGCGAAAGCCAAGCTGGACAGTGCGATCGGCGTCGTCGCCGGGACCGACAACGACACGACGAATCTGTCGATTCTCGCGAACGCACGACAGCTGAACCCGAACCTTTTCCTCGCGGCTCGGCAGAACAAGCCGTCGAGCGCGGCGCTGTTCCGGGCCATGGAGGTCGACTCTCTGCTCGTCCCGACCGAGGTCGTCGCACACCAGGTCTATGCGCAGATCAGCACCCCATTGCTGTGGCGCTTCCTGAAAGAGGCTCCCGCTCGCGGCGACGCGTGGGCGGCCGACATCGTCGAGAGGCTGCGCGGTCACTGCGGAATGAAGCTGCCTGCGTTGTGGGCAATGACGTTGGACGTTGTACATTCACCCGCGGTCGTCGGTGCGCTCGCGTCGGCCGACGTCTGCATCGGCGACCTGCTGCGCGATCCCGTGAACCGCGATCATCGGCTCGATGCCGTGCCGCTTCTCCTCGGGCGCGGCGACGAAGCGATTCTGTGCCCCGGCGACGACGTGCGACTCGCGACGGGTGACGCGCTGCTCTTCGCGGGAACTCCGCACGCGCGTCGAGAACTCCAGCTCACGATGGTCAACGACTCGACCGCTGCCTACGTGTTGTTCGACCGAAGTGTCCCGGACGGCTTGGTCTGGCGGAAGCTCTCGCAGCGGTACAAAAGGACGAGCGCGACGACCTGACGCACAATGAACCACATGGCCTACGTCAAGCCCCCTTTCCTCGTCCGGAACGTCCTCAACAAGATCGCCATGGCGACCGGCTTCGGTGGAACCGAGACCCTCGTCGTCAAGGGACGAACCAGTGGGGAACCACGCAAGGTTCCGGTGACGCCGATCCGGTTCGATGGCGTGCAGTACCTCGTGTCGGTCCGCGGTGAGGCGGAGTGGGTCCGAAATGTCCGCGCGGCCGGGCAGATCGAGCTGGTGAAGAAAGGCAGTTCACGCACGGTGTCCGCGACCGAGGTTCCGGTCGCCGACGCCGGCCCGATCATCGCGCACTATCGGGAGAAGTTGGGGAGCGTTGTGAAGGGTTACTGGGAGCAGTTGCCCGACGATGCCGACCACCCGGTCTTCGCTCTCGGCGGGGCATAGCGGTACCGTCCGACCCATGCGGCGTGCGGAGAAGGTCGAAAAGATCGGGTCCCTGCTTGATGAGCTGTACCCGACGACGCCCATCCCGCTCGATCACACCGACCCCTACACACTGCTCGTCGCGGTCGCGTTGTCTGCGCAGACCACCGACAAGAAGGTGAACGAGGTGACGCCGCGACTCTTCGCGGTCGCGGACACCCCGGAGAAGATGCTGGCGCTGGGCCCCGAGCGGATCCTCGAACTGATTCGGGAGATCGGGCTCGCGCCGACCAAGGCCAAGAATCTGTGGATTGCGGCCGGGCAGATCATGAACGCCGGCGGCGAGATCGTTCCGGACTGGGAGTTTCTCGAGTCGCTCGCGGGCGTTGGTCACAAGACGGCGAGCGTCGTCATGTCTCAGGCATTCGGGGTGCCGGCGTTCCCGGTCGACACCCACATCCATCGGCTCGCGCGCAGGTGGGGACTGTCGGACGGCACATCGGTCGAGAAGACCGAGCGAGATCTGAAGAGTGCGTTTCCCATCGACACGTGGAATCGCCGTCACCTGCAGGTCATTTTCTTCGGCCGTGAGTACTGCCCGGCGCTCCGGCACGACTTCGCCGTGTGCCCGATCTGTTCGTTCGCAGCAACCAAGAAGCAGGCCCTGAGCGAGCAGAAGGCGCGTTCTACTTCTGGTTCAGCGCGACCGCGTCGCGTACCAACGCCATGAACGCATCTTCGTTCAGTTCGTCCCGCTCATAGATGTCGATCGCGCGGCGAACGCCGTCGGCCGGCAGGAACAGTCCGGCCGGGTCCTCGAGCGATCCGCCCTTGAAGAAAGTCACCTTGACTTTGTCCTTGTAGGTCTCGATCGTGCAGATGAGGCCGCCGAGCGAAAAGGCCGGGACGCCATCGGGATTCGAAGCCTTCTTCCACTTCGCCTCTTCATCGACCCCAGGCGCGGCACGGTTGATCAGCGTCCGGATCTCGTCGACCAACGCAACTCGCCAATCGCTGCTCATGCTCGCTCCAGTCGCATCATCATCGTTTCGTAGGGCGTAACGGGTTCGCGCGGAACGATATTACGCATCGTCACCCGCAGGCTCTCATCGATTGCGACCTCGATCTGCCAGCGCCATCCTTCGGCGTACTCCCACTCGAAGAAGATGGATTCGTCGGTGTGCTCGACGTCGTCGAGGGGTTGCGCGCTCTTCTGATGCCACGTGTCGATCCACAGTCCGCACGCCGAGTTGTCACCCGTGCGGGCGATGACGAGCGTGCCCTCTTGCTGGCCGTCCTCGGGATGCTTCCAGTCGTAGCTGAGCGTCACGACGGAACCGCGTGCTGCCAGCGACGCAGCCGCGGTGCACGGTGCCTCGACCAGGTCGTCGTCGGGCATCAATCGGAAGCCGTTGCGGCCCTGCCAGTTGCCGGCGATTGCGGAGAAGAGGGGAACCATCGTTACAGCATGCCGGTGGAGAGCCGAACATCAAATACCCTCACGGACATGGATTCGCTGAGCCGGTCGCAGGCGCGTCGGATCGCGCTCGCCGCCCAAGGCTTGCTCGACAAACCGCACGATCCGCCGACGATGCGCACACTCGTGCGGGCCGTCGAACGCACTGGCGTTCTCCAGATCGACTCGGTCAATGTGCTGCAACGCGCGCACTACATGCCGCTTTTCTCGCGGATGGGTCCGTATGACGTCGACCTTCTGCATCGCGCGACCGGACGATCTCCGCATCGATTGGTCGAGTACTGGGCACACGTCGCGGCCTACATGCCGGTCGATCTGTGGCCGTACATGCGGCATCGGATGACGACGTATTACGAGCAGGGACACGTCTGGACGGGGGAGAAGGCCTCCGAGGATTTGGTGCAATCACTGATGTCGGAGATCCGCGACGGAGGTGCGAAAACGGCTCGCGAACTGGACAGCGGACTACCTCGCGCCAAGAAACATTGGGGGTGGAACTGGTCAGAATCCAAGCGCGCGCTCGAGTGGCTGTTCATCTCGGGGCAGCTCGCGGTGAGTCGACGGAACAGTCAGTTCGAACGCGTCTATGACCTGCCGGAACGAGTCATACCGCGGGATGTCCTGGACCAACCCGAACCAACTGCAGCAGACGCTCGGCGCGAACTCGTTCGGCGCGCAGCCACGTCGCTGGGCGTCGCCACGGTTGGCGACCTGGCGGACTACTACCGCATGCGAAAGGCCGAGGCGCAGCCCGCGATCGACCAACTGGCGGAGGAGGGTGAGCTCCTGCCGGTCTCGGTCGACGGGGTTGGGCACTACCTCCACCGCGACGCCCGCGTCCCGCGGAAAGTGTCGGCGCGAGTACTTCTGAGTCCGTTCGACCCGCTGGTGTGGGAGCGTGCCCGGACCGAGCGACTGTTCGACTTCTCGTACCGCATCGAGATCTACACCCCCGAACACAAACGCATCCACGGCTATTACGTGCTGCCGTTCCTGCTCGGTGAGGCGATGGTGGCGCGGGTCGATCTGAAAGCCGACCGAGCGGGCTCCAAACTGCTCGTCAAAGGCGCGTTTGCCGAGCCCGGTTCGCCGCCGGAGACCGCCGCAGAGCTTGGGCTCGAACTGCGCAGAATGGCGAATTGGCTCGGGCTCGAGGATCTGGTCGTCGAACCCCGGGGTGATCTGGCGCCGGAACTGCAACGATCAGTCCATGAGTGATGAGTCGGCTCCCGCGAAGAGTCAGAAATCCGCGTATTTGACCGCGGCCCTTCTCGGTGGGTCTGGTGTCCTGCATTTCGCCATGCCCGGGCCGTTCGACACGATAGTCCCGCATTCGCTCCCCGGTGAGGCACGCCAGTGGACCTACCTCTCCGGCGTCGCCGAGCTCGCGATAGCGGGCGGACTGCTCATGCCGCGAACGCGAAAGCCGGCCGCGCTGGCGGCCGTCGGACTGCTGTTGGCGGTGTTCCCCGCGAACATTCAGATGACGGTCGACTGGATGAGCGATCCCCGAAAGTCGAAGGCCTTGAAGGCCGGTTCGATTGCGCGATTGCCGTTGCAGATCCCGATGATCACGACCGCGATGAAGGCATATCGCAACGCTGCGTGACCACCGAATCGGGGGTGATGTGTCCTCCGCCTCTTTCTCAGCTGATCTTGATCCACGCGTCACAAATCCGGCTCACGATGGAGTCAAGATCGATTCGACCAGGAGGATGCAAAGTGGGTTTCGCACTGTTGCTGGCCTGGATCGTCGGCATGTACGCGCTGATCGCGGTCATGTCCAAGCCGAAAGATGATTCGGAGGAGTCGAACACCAACTCCTACCGCGGTAGGACACGACGTCCGACCGCAGCACCTACCCGATCACGCCGAATTCGTCCTAGCCTCGAAGTGAGTGCTCAGGGGGTTCGGAATGCTGTCCACGATCGAGTCAGTTCTCACCAAGAGTTGGTATCTCACAGATCCCGGCGCCGATAGCGGGCTGATCGACGGCAACTCGGCGGCCGGACCAGCGGAAACTGCTCCCGAATCCCCGAGGCACGGACTGGTCAACAGATTCGGCACATCGTTGAATCTGATTCTTCGTCAAGGCGACATGTTCTTCACCGACGGACGCCATCGCGAAGTGAACCGACACGACGTCATCGGTCGCGAGCATCCGGTCTTCGTCACCAGCAATCCGGCGCATATCAAATCGCTCATGACCGCAGATGTGGCGGACGTTCGATCCGCTACGCACCAGTCGCCGTTGCGTCCGATCGTCGGACCAGACTCGGTTATCACCGCCATCGGGGAGCGGCACAAGCAGCAACGTGAATTGCTCATGCCCGAGTTCCACGGGAGCGCGATCGCGCACTATCAATCGGCGATCGAGCGGTCCGCGACCAAACACATCGACAGTTGGCGCGTGGACAAACTGCAGCCGCTCGCTGACATCGGCCAGGCCATCACGCTCGACGTCATCATGACCGCGATTTTCGGCATCGGTGATCAGCATCAGGCCACTCGCGCGGAACTCGAACTTCGCAAGCAGGTCGTCAAGTTCCTGGCGCGGTCGACGATGTCCATCGCTCCGATCGCGCAGGTCTTCAACGCCACCACAGACGAGGCCGTCGGCCTGACGAAGCTGGTTCTTCACCCTCTCGACAAGGCCGTCTACGCGGTCATCCAGGAGCGTCGTCGAAACAAGGTCACCGGTTCGGACATCATGTCGGTCTTGCTCGCGGCCACTCGCGCGAACGGCGA
>JAJFUQ010000222.1 GCA_021372355.1 Nocardiaceae bacterium
TGTCGAGGACGGCAATGGTGGAGTCGGTCATTCATGTCGGCTACCCAACCAGGAGGCTGTCAACCGTCACACCGAGGCAGCCTCGCGCGGGCGACGGGACAACAATCGCCGACGACTGCACGCCTTCTGCACCGCTGCACCCCACGCCAGTTGGGACTGAGCGATCAGCTCACGGAGAAACGCCGCGGCCTCGTTGGCAACTGCATCGGCACCTTCGCGCGAGACAATCGCGGCGACCTTTCGCATCGTCGCGGAGTCGGCTTTCGCGGTGCTGCCACTGTCATACGGCGGCTGTGGGTCGTATTCGATCATCAGCTGCGCCGCTCGGGCCACATCGTCACCTGCGATTTTTCCGACCAACCAGAGCGCCAGGTCAATTCCGGCAGAAACTCCGGCACCGGTGACGATCTTGCCGCTGTGCACGATCCGCTGGTCACGTATCGGTACCGCGCCACGCGCCTCCAGCGCGTGCAGGCTCGCCCAGTGAGTGGTCGCCGGCTTGCCTTCCAGCAGACCAGCACTCGCCAGGATGACCGAACCGGTGCACACCGACGCGGTCCATTGCGTCGTCTGGTGAACCTTCTGCAGCCACTCGCGAACAGCGGGATCGTTGGCCGTGATTCCGGTCGCCGTCCCGGACCCGCCGATGAGCACCACGTCGGGCGCTGGGGTTTCGTCGAACGAATGCGTCGCGGCGAGTGCGAAGACGCCGGTGTCGGCGATCACCGGGCCCGTCTCTTTCCAGACGAACCGGATCCGGGCGCCAGGGATGAAACGCAGGACCTCGTACGGTCCGACGATGTCCAAGGCTGTCATTCCGGGATAGACGACGATCGCGATCTGCATTGCCCACTCCTCACACAGCTGCCGATGTTTTCGACTCAATCGTCAGCGGCCGACGCGGTGGCGGCAATGACAAGAAACTGACGATTCCTGCCAGACGTCGGACGTGCCGGAGGCATTCGTCAACAATTGACCTGTGGGTGCGAAACACATTGCCGAGCGCGTCGTCACGATCGTGGTGTTCGACGGCTGCGCCCTCCTCGACCTCGCCGGCCCAGCCGACGTGTTCCGAGCCGCGTCTCTGTTGGGTGCCGCACCCAACTACCGACTCGTTCTGGCCTCACCCGATGGCCGACCGATTCGCGTCGACAGCGGAATCACCATCGCCGTCGACACCTCGATCCACGCCGCGGCCGAACGCGCCGACACTGACACGCTGCTCGTCGTCGGCGGCCTTGGCGTCGACCGGTTCACCAGCAACACAACGTCTTTGGATGACATTCGGCGGATCTCGCAGCACGCTCGGCGCACCACGTCGGTGTGTACCGGGTCCCTCGCATTGGCCCGGGCCGGACTGCTCGACGGCTATCACGCCACCACTCACTGGGCCTCCTGCGAGCGGATGCGGGCCGAACATCCACGCGTGACCGTGCAACCCGACCGTATCTACGTGCACGATCGGGACCGCTGGACCTCTGCCGGCGTGACCGCGGGTATCGACGTGGCACTGGCGCTGGTGGAAGACGACTTCGGCGCGCAACTCGCACACGTGGTGGCCGGATGGCTGGTGGTTTTCGTACGCCGTCCGGGCGGTCAGTCGCAGTTCAGCGTGCATATGCGCAACCAACCGGCGCGGACGCCCGCGATCGTCGAGCTCCAGCGTTGGCTGCCCAACAACCTCGACGACGACCTCAGCGTCGAAGCCCTCGCGGGGCGGGTCGGCATGAGCCCCCGTAACTTCGCGCGAGTGTTCCGCCACGAGGTCGGTGTGACTCCTGGCGGCCTCGTCGAGGCGCTCCGCGTGGAGGCCGCCAAGTCACTCCTGGAAACGACGGACCTGCTCATTCCGGTCGTTGCCGAACGGGTCGGATTCGGGCGACCGGAGACACTTCATCGAGCGTTCGTCAGGCGTGTTGGCACGACGCCGGGATCGTATCGCCAGCATTTCCAGCGACGCGCGTCGTAGATCAGCCCGGACCGTTCGGATGCGCCAGGTCGTACGCATGGGAAACCTTCCTCGGGACCACCATGCGCCACGCGTCGACGACGAACTCGCGTGCTTCGGTCGGGTCTAGCTCAGCGAGCACGGCTTCCACCCAGTTGAATCGCAGCTCGGACGGCGCAGGCAGCCGGAACTTGTGCGGCTCGGCGGCCACCAGCGCCGCGCGCTCGTCCTTCGGGAAGGCGAAACCCATCACCGTCTCATCGAGCGAGAACGCCACGTAGACAATCTGTTTGACGCGGAACCTCAACCGGCCGCGCACATACGCTTCGTACGAGCGCTCCAACCCGGCCCCGAGCGGTCGAAGGTCTTCGATCACCGCCACGACCGTCATCGTAGGTCGAGATGTTGGTCGATTCCGCCCACTGCGCGAACGGAATCGACAACTTGTTCTGGTCTAGTAGCGCGCAGCCAGACTCACCTGGGTGTTCGGACCGGCTCCGGTCAGCTCCCACTTGATGAACTTGTTCTGCCCGGTGACGCCGTTGGACACCCAATGACCGGGCAGGATGACCGCGTTCCAGAACTCGACCCACGTGCCGTTGTTCCACCAGAGGAACCGGAAGTTCGCGTTGCTCGTTCCTTCGCGTCCGACCATGGCGATACCGGTGCCGCTCCAGACCGGTCGAGTGGATCTCGCAAACGCCCAGTCCCAGCCTTGGACGAGTGCCTGCGCACCGTTGCCGTGCGTCTGCCGGAACCACTCCTGTTCGTCTGCCGCCTCGGCCCCGGACGGCTCGTAGTCGGCCGGCGGCTTGCCCGCGGCGGCCTCAGCCACATCGGGCGCTACTGCGACATCAGGGAGCGGGGTATCGCCGACGCGACCGGTCTCGATGACGCCGGTCATCCCGTTCGCGAACGTGACGACCTTGAGGGTGTGGTGCTCCGACATGGTCACGTCGGCGACGACTGACGGCGATGTGTCGGATTGAAGTGCTGCAGACATTGTGAGTTCTCCTCGGTATCGCTGCGATCCGCAGATCGCCGGAGTGGTCGCGAGTCTCAGCTCGCATGGCTACCGTCGCAGCCGAGCGACTGCCGGACGTGAGTAGCCGGTACGCGAATCTCGACGGCTCGATACCCAGAGGCGCCGTCAGCGACTACGCGGTACTCTGGCCGTCGACGTGAAACGACTCGAGGAGGTGAGCCCGGTGAATACTTTGTCCACTCTGGGCGCTCCTTTGAGTTCACGATCGCGCGACTGACGTAGCTGTCGCGGGGAGCGCTGCATGCACTCTCAGAAGGCTACGAATATGAATCATTCACTTCACTCCCGTACCGCCTTGGTCCTCGGCGGCGGGGGATCGACCGGCAACGCCTGGCTCATCGGCGTCATTGCCGGCTTGTTCGATGCCGGCCTCGACGTCACCACCGCCGACCTCATCATCGGTACGTCCGCCGGCTCCACGGCCGCAGCGCAGATCACCGGCGCAAAACCGACCGACCTATTCACCGCCACGGTTGCCGCGGTAGCGCCGCAACGGGCGGGAAGCGTTCCACAGGCGATCTCCGACCAGATGGAAAGAACCGCACGCCTCATTTCTTCGGCGCAGGATGTGGCGGACATGCGCCGCAGACTGGGCGCGGCGATACTCGAGATCCCGGACCGTTCCGAGCAGTGGCGCGCCATTGTCGAGCCCCGGCTACCCAGCAGTTCCTGGCCGAACCAGGAGGTCCTCATCACGGCAGTCGATGCCGACACCGGCGACCCCGTTGTCTTCGACCGCGACAGCGGCGTCGACATCGTGGACGCTGTTGCCGCCAGCTGTTCCAGTGGCTTCGCCTACCGGATCGGCGATCGTCGCTATATCGACGGCGGCTACCGGACCAATGCCGACAATGCCGATCTGGCTGCCGGATACGAGCGGATCCTGGTGTTGTCGCCATTCGGCGGTAAGTCGCGGACACCCTTCGAGTGGGGGCTGCATCTCCAGACGCAGATCGACGAATTGCGTGCGGGCGGTAGCACAGTCGAGACGATCTTCCCGGGCAGCGACTCCGAGCACATGTTCGGACTCAATGCGATGGATCTGTCGCTGCGGCCTGCAGCTGCACGAGCCGGCTACGACCAAGGCAAAGCCCACGCAGAGAGGTTCACTGAGTTCTGGGTGTGACGCTAGTCGCCGGCAAGTCTGATCGCCGCCGCCTCGATAGCGCCCTCCGATAGCAGGACGTGCCTGGCGGCATCACCGAGCGGAATGAAACTGTCCTCGCTGCAGACGCGGGCGAGCGCACCTCGGTAGCCGCCGTCGACAAGCGCGGCGAACACGCCCTCGGAAACACCGCCTGAGCGCCGGGTCTCATCGGCGACCAGGACGCGGCCGGTCGCGTTCGCCTCCCGAAGGATGTCCGCGACCGGCAAGGGAGCCAACCAGCGGAGGTCGACGACGCGGGCCCCGAGGCTGCGTTCGGAAAGTCGTCGGGCGACTCGAAGGCTCATCCGCAGAGCATTTCCGAAGGTGATGATCGTGAGGTCAGGCCCGTCGCCATAGGTGCGGGCCTGACCGATCGGCGCCACGTCAACCGGGTATGGCGCCAGCCATTCACCATCGCCGTCGGCATAGAGATCGCGCGTTTGGTACAGCGCGATCGGCTCGAGAAAGATGCACGGGACCCCGGCGGTATGCGCCGCCGCCACGCAGCGATTCAGCATCGCGGCGGCGTCGTCCGGTCGCGCCGGCGAGGCGATGAAGATTCCGGGAATGTCCCGCAAGGCGGCGATCGCATTGTCGTTGTGGAAGTGACCGCCGAATCCCTTCTGGTAGCCGTAGCCGGCGATGCGCACCACCATCGGATTTCGGTATTGACGATTCGAGAAGAATTGGAGGGTCGCACCCTCACCCCGGATTTGGTCGGCGGCATTGTGCAAGAAGGCCAGGTATTGGATCTCCGCGATCGGCAGCAGTCCAGACACGCCGGCGCCCAGCGCCAAACCGAGAATCGCCTGTTCGTCGAGCAGGGTGTCGAAGACCCGCGCGGCACCGGCCTTCTTCATCAGCCCACGGGTGACTCCGTAAACGCCGCCTTTGCGTGCCACATCTTCGCCGAAGATCAGCGCCTCGGGATACTCGTCGAGCACGTCGGACAGGGCGCGATTGATCGCCGAGGCGAGAGTCAACGGCGGTCCCGGCGTCGACTGGTGTGGCAATCGGGGCTTCGCTGCTAGCGCTTCCGCGGTCGCGAACCGCAGTGGCCTCATCACCGCCGCAGCGTCGCTCAACTGCGGCGATACGCTCACCTCCTCGGCAATCGTCCGGACCTTTGCGCGAACCTCCTCGTAGCGGGTCAGAACCTCCTTCGACGTCAGATAACCGTGTTCGATGAGCCGTCGAGCGGTGCACAAGACCGGGTCGCGGTCGTAGTCCGCAACGATGTCTGCGCGACTGCGATAGGCCGCCTCGTAATCCGAACCTGCGTGGCCCATCAGGCGGACCGTTCGCAGATGCAGAAAGGCCGGCTTGCGGTGGGTGCGCACCCATTCCGCTCCGTTCCTGGCCATCGTGTAGGTATCGCACACGTCGGATCCGTCCGCGGCGAAGTACTTCAGACCGTCGCGGTGCGCGAAGTTCGAGGCGATCCAGCCGGTCGGCGTCCTGGTACTGACGCCGATCCCGTTGTCCTCGCACACCAGCAAGAGGGGGAGTGGCACGCGCTGGTAGGCCGTGTGAATTGCGGTATTCATCGCCCCGAGTGCGGTCGAGTGGTTGACCGATGCGTCGCCGAAACTGCACACCACGATGGCATCGGACGGCGATGCGCACGGCACTCCGAGTTTGGCCGCACGATCGATCGCGAAAGCGATGCCGACCGCGCGCGGCAGATGCGATGCCACGGTCGACGTCTGCGGAATGACGTTGAGGTCGAATCGCCCGAAGACCTTGTGCCTCCCACCCGCGATCGGCTCGTCGGCTGCGGCGACGAGTCCGAGGAGCACGTCGCGCAACGGGTCGCTGCCGCCCTCGACCTGCGCCGCTCGCGCGAGAAAGAAGCCACCGGACCGATAGTGGAGCAGCGCCGGATCGGTGGGTCTCACGGCCGCGGCGATCGCGGCATTTCCTTCGTGACCAGACGACCCGATCGTGTAGAAACCCTTGCCCTGTTCGCGCAGCCGACGAGCCGCGAGATCGAGATGCCGGCTGCCGACCTGGGCGTCGAACAGGTTGAGCACGTGGCGCCCGGTGAGCGCGCATCCTTCCCCGAACGGTTGATCCAGCCCGCGGGTGGTGGGCGGCGGTTCGTCAAGGGCGCCAATCGTCGTGGTGAAGTGCTCATCGATCGGCTCGGCGGTCATCCGAAGTTCACGCCTTGCGCGAGGGGGAGTTCGCGGGAGTAGTTGATTGTGTTCGTGGCGCGACGCATGTACCCGCGCCATGCGTCCGAACCCGATTCCCGGCCTCCGCCGGTCGTCTTCTCGCCTCCGAATGCACCTCCGATTTCGGCGCCGGACGTCCCGATGTTGACGTTGACGATGCCGCAGTCGGAACCGTCCGCAGCCATGAATCGTTCGGCTTCACGTTGATCGGTCGTGAAGATCCCCGAGGACAGCCCTTGCGGAACGGCGTTGTGCAGCGCAATTGCTTCGTCGAGGGTTTGGTAGGTGAGCACGTAAAGGATCGGCGCGAACGTTTCGCGGTGGACGATCTCGGACTGCTCAGGCATCCGAACAATCGTCGGCTCGACGTAGAACGAGGACTCGTTGCTTTTGTGCCGCACGCCGCCGGCAAGGATCTCGCCACCTTGAGCGACTGCGCTATCCAAAGCTTTGGTCATGTTGGCGTAGGCATTGCCGTCGATCAACGGACCGACGAGAGTGCCGTCTGCGAACGGGTCGCCGATCGGCAGCCGACCGTACACCTGCGAGATTCGACCGACGAGTTCGTCGGCGATCGATTCATGGACGATGACGCGCCGCAACGTCGTGCAGCGTTGGCCGGCAGTCCCGGCCGCGGCGAAGACGATGCCCCGCGTCGCAAGATCCAGATCGGCAGAGGGTGTGACAACCACAGCGTTGTTGCCACCGAGTTCGAGGATCATGCGCCCGAAGCGCGCCGCGATCCGCGGGGCGATCTCGCCGCCCATACGTTCTGATCCCGTGGCGCTGATCAACGGCACCTTCGGGCTGTCGATCAAGACCTGTGCGTCGGCGGCGGACACCGCGACCAGGACGTTGAGGTGCTCCGGCGCACCCGATTCGGCTGCGGCACGGTCGAACAGCGCTGAGCATGCGGCCGCAGTCAGGGTCGTGACCTGTGCCGGCTTCCACACCACGGAGTCGCCGCACACGATCGCCAACGCGAGGTTCCACGACCACACTGCGGCCGGAAAGTTGAAGGCAGATACGACACCGACGACGCCCAATGGGTGCCAGGTTTCCATCAGGCGATGGCCCGGCCGCTCCGAGGGCATCGTTCGCCCCTCGAGCTGGCGCGACAGCCCGACCGCGAAGTCGCAGATATCGATCATCTCCTGCGCCTCGCCGAGGGCTTCTGACCGAATCTTCCCGACTTCGACCGTGATCAGATCTGCGATGTCCTGCTTGTGCTCGACGAGCAACTGTCCGAACCGCTTGATGAGCGCTCCGCGGACCGGACCCGGAACTGTTCGCCACTGCCGGAAGGCCTCATATGCGGCATCGATGGCAGTCGAAACGTCTGCCGCGTCGCCCGCCGGGAACTCAAAGAGGTCTTCACCGGTGATGGGTGTGCGCGCGACGACCGTCTTGCGCGCGTGAGTGTCTGTCGTGACGCCGCAACGGTGCAGGCTGTTGCGAGCGATCGTGCGCAACTCGTCCGTCGTCGGCAGGGCGACTGAAGTGGCCATTTCGGGCCTCCTGGGCGAATGACCTGTTCCACTTCATGGTCGTCCGTGCAGGCGCTCGGCGCCAGTGACGCCCAGTTCAGCGCGGAGAGATCTCGATAGGCGTCCGGCTTTCCGGCTTGGTCGTCACCGTTGCCACCAGTCCCATGACCGGGCCGAGCAGCCAATACTTACGGTTGATGAGCTTCCGAACGCGCGGAGTGTCCGTGTAGTCGAGCAGTCGTGCCGACCCTTGGACGACCGGCGCACCGGCCTTCACCTTGCCGCGGGCATCGCACGGCTGCAGGGTGACGTCGGAATTGCGGCGTACCCGCTTGACCTTGAACGTGTCGGTCTCGGAGATGAAGTACAGCTTTCCGTCGGAGGGGGCGATCCATACCGGAGTCGAGACGGGCGTCCCGTCCTTCCGGTAGCTCGTGAATGCCACGTAGCTCGATTTGCCGACGGTGTCCCAGTCTGAGGTCATTTCTCGATTATCGCCCTGCAGGTTGGCGGCCTTCGATGTCTATCCCGAAGTTTCGGCCGCGTACCGTGGAAGGTGTCCAGGACACAGACGTATCGGCAGCTCGCCATACCCGTCCTCGACAATTCAGAATCGAGCGTCACCATGGAGTCAGACCAATCCCAGACAACAGCCTCAACGAGCGAAACTGCCGAGGCGTGTCCCGTCTGCTCGCATGGTGCCGAGGCACACGGCCCCATTGGGCTGCACTTTTGCGCGACGACAGCGGAACAGAAATTCGAACGCCGCTGCATTTGCGTCGGCGAGCAAGCGCCCGGACCGTACTACGTCCGATATCGGGAGACGTCAACCTCCGGCCACTAAACGCAAGCGGGTAGGCTGAGGGTATCGGGACCGTTCAGGTTCCCAAGGTGAGGACGGTCATGTCCGACAAATCCCCCCGAGGCTCGAAATCGCTGGGCTCCGGAAAATCGATCAAAGAAAAGCGTGCCGAAAAGCGCGATGCCAAGAAGCCTTCGGCCCCAGAGGACGTTGTCACCAAGCTCAGTAAGAAGAAGTGATGCACCGCGCAGAAGCCGACGGGCCCTCGCAGAGTCCCGAGGAACTGGAAGCGATCACGCACGGCCTGGCTCGGCATGTCGTCGCAGGCCACAGCGAGTCCGCTGAGGAATGCATGTACTTCTTGACGATGCTCGGTATCCAAGCCGGCCCGTCCAGGCCCGCGGACGGGTCTATCTAGATTCGGCCAAATTCACTGGCGATTAGCGCAGACCACGCCCGCCCGGGCGTTCAGAGTCTTCAATCGCCAGTGATTCGCGCTGTCTTTCCACGAAAAGTCCCCCCGCACTCAGTGCGAGGGGACTTTTCGTGTTCAAGGCTGCGATCAGAGGTTCGAGCCACAGGTCGGCCAGGCGCCGGCACCCTGAGCGGCGAAAACCTTCTCGGCGATCGCGATCTGGGCGTTGCGCGAAGCAAGGTCCGGGCGCTCGGCGTACTGGCTACCGCCGTAGGCGTTCCAGGTGCTGAGGTCGAACTGGAGGCCACCGTAGTAACCGTTTCCGGTGTTGATAGCCCAGTTGCCGCCGGCCTCACACTGCGCGACGCCATCCCAGTTGTGGGGTGCGGTGTATTCCGGAGCTTCGACAACGGCGGCAGGCTCGATAACCGGAGCGGGGGCCGGAGCCGGAGCAGGCTCCGAAGCAATGGTTGTGGCTACGGCCGGGCTCGGCTCCGAAGCCATGGCAACACCGATGGGGGCGGCTGCGATTGCGGACATCGCGCCAACGAGGACGAACATGCGGGTGGTCGAAATCTGGAGGTCGGCCATGGGGAAAGAAATTCCTCTCGCCGCTCGACGGATCTTGTCGGCCTGTCCCATTAGGGTTGGTTACCGGTCGGGGGACAGGTCGCTCAGCGCCGATCCGGTGCGTCCGAAGATAAGAACTTTTGTTTTTCGGAACGACAATTAATTTACCAGCACAGCGCATGTATTCGATACGCAAATTGGCGTGCAGAATTAGTGAAGCACGCCACATGACTAATATCAGTGCAGGTCAGAGGAGTTTTTAGAAAGAGTTGATCAATTACTCGTGGCATTCGATATGAACGGGGCCACACCCCGAATGTGGTGCGCGCCACCGACCATTTCCGGTCAATGCAACCATTTGTGACGTGCGCCAAAGATCAACGAAATATTTCTCTGGCGTAATGCCGGACATCGCGGTGTCGGAGCGAGATACTCGGGCTAGGAGATTGGACTGCACTGGCGCTGTCCCGGCCTCGGACGAGGTCGACCTGATCAGGAGGGCTACAACGTGGTTGCCACATCCGATTTTGGAGACCCACCCAACGGACACCGAGTCAACCGA
>JAJFUQ010000237.1 GCA_021372355.1 Nocardiaceae bacterium
AAAGGCTCCAGCTACCGGCTCAAGGACACCGGAATCGACACACTGCCTTCCGCGCGAGCGGACAACACCGCACAATAGCCACACCACCGTGGCCTACTTTTCGACCGTCAAAACTGGCCTACTTTTCGACCGGCGTTGTCATCTGGCAACAACTGTCGGTCGAAGCGTGTGGCCGCAGAGCGCGGCGCTAGCAGTGCTGTGCCCTCCTGAGCGAGTTCGTTGCCGTTGGCAGCGACACAGTTCCACGCGCGCTCCCGGTGGCACACGTGCTGTCTCAGGAGTGACTTGATTCGGAACAGTTCGAATCCCCGGGCACTGAGCACGCCACTGTGACCGTCAACTGACGCACTCGACCAGCAGCACGGCAGGCCACGACCTTACGGTCGACGCCGCGGCACCGGGCAACGCACGCAATGAGGGGGCAATCACGGTCGATTGCCCGCCGCGACGCGGGTGTGTGGTCATCTTCCTGATCGTGATTCATTGGCAGGAAGTGTGAACCATGGACCCGCAGCATCCGACGTGGGCGCTCCCCCGCAGCGCACGTTCCCGTGGCTGAGCAAGTCGTAACCGGTAGTGCCGAGAGGCAATCGCAGGAAGGCGACTCCCATGAACGAAACACCATCTTCGAATCTCTCCACCGAGTCGGCGACTGCTTTCTGGCCCGGGCGGAGTTCTTTCGCCCGGGTTGTCAGGGACAAGCGTCTCCACCTGACGACCTGCTGCCGCGGCGGCTGCGCCCGTCAGCCACCACGAAAGCGCCACTGGCTGAACAACGTGATGCTGCTACGCACCATGGCGACCGCTGACGTGATCGCCGGCCTCGAAGCTGAGTATCAGTCGAGGCGGGCTCACCGGATGTCGCTGCGGTGGAGGCCCGGTTACACCGGGCGTGGGTCAGTTCGGACCGCCTCACGCACGCTGCGCGCTGGCACAATTCGATTTCTCGTTCCCGCCGGTACAGATCCCGGTCGGGTTCGGCCAATACCGCGCCCCGAAGCGGTTGCCGGTGATGACGACCGTCTCGGGCTATTCACGCACGGCACCCGGAATTCTCATCCCGTCGCGCGAGGCCCAGGACTTGTATTGCGGCTGGTTAGACCTACTGAACCGGGTCTATGGTGCCCCGAAAGCGCTGGGCTGGGACGGCGAACGCGCGGTCGGTCGGTGGCGAGCCCGAAATCCCGTCCTCACCGCCGACTGCCACGCGTTCCGCGGAACGCTGGGCGCGAAAGTCGTGATCCGCAAACCCACAGACCCCGAGGCCAAAGCCACGCTCAAACGGTCGATTCTGCCCTGCCGCAACGTCTCCTCGCCAGCGGATCTCAACACCCAGCGCGCGGCTTCTTCGTCAAGGCCAACGCCAGCATGCGGGTGCTGGGCTGCGCACCGAACGACCAGATCACTGCCGATCAAGCGGCGATGATGGCGCTGCCATCGGTGACACAGCAGGTCGGATGGCGACGGCCCCAACGGCTGCCACGGGACGCATCCCGAGGTGATCGGTCGCCGTATCGACATCCACGCTGACCTCGAGCGGGTTCGAGTGGGTTCGAGTGTTCTGCGGCGGCACAGTTGTGGCCGATCACTCGCGGATCTGGCCACACCACCAAACGATGACCGACCCGACGTACAGCGCGGCAGCGACGACGTTGCGCCGAGGTCGAAGCTAGTTGCTGAGGCCCGTACCGGAAACCCCGGCGCTTGAGCAGGGCGAGACCTGTCCGCTCGGGGCGTACGACAGTCTGCTGGGCCTTGACGAGGGCCATCTGTTGGCCATGGCGGCCGGCAAAACCAGGCGCGATATTGCCTCGGAACTGATGTTTCTCGCCAGAGCGGAAGGCACCGACCTTGCCAGACAGTATCGAGCGTCTCGCCGAGCAAGCGCGTTCTGAATCGTAGCCGTACGACGAGTTCCTCGCACCGCGCCTGCAACGTGAGGTCGCCGCGAGGGAAGCTCACGGTGGTGAAGGACGTATCCGCGCGACCCGGTTCCCGGCACGTAAGTCGTTTGAGGAGTTCGACTCGAGCATGCACGCGGGTTGAAACGCCAGACGATCGCCCACCTGGGCACCCTTGATTTCGTCACCGCGAAGGAGAACGTGCTCCTGCTCGGACCGCCCGGAATCGGAAGACGCACTTAGCGCCTGGCCTCGCGACCCGCGCCTGCCAAGCCGAGCATCGGGTCTTGTTCGCCACCGCCAGCGAGTGGGTCGACCAACTCGCCGACGCTCACCATGCTGGAAGTTTGCACGGTGAACTACGCAAACTTGCCCGCTATCCGGTCCTGGTCATCGACGAAGTTGGTTACATCCCGTTCGAAGCTGAGGCGGCGAACCTGTTATTCCAGCTCGTGTCATCTCGCTACGAACGAGTCAGCCTCATCGTGACCAGCAAAAAGGCGTTCGGTAAAGCCCACATGTTCGCGCGAACCTATGCGTATTGCCGCTGAAACCTCGACAGGTTCGTGTCGTTCGACCCTCTATGGCGTTGTATTTGTGCTTGATCTTGTCGTCCCAACCGCCCGACTGTATTGCGAATTGCATGAGGCTCACCAAGAGTGGGGACCCGGCCTGCATGAGGACGGGTTCGGCCTTTCGCTGGCTGATGATGTTGCGTCATCAGCCGGATTTACGGCATGGGTGAAAACGCTGACCCAGGAGTCGACCCAGATCACCTACCGATGGATTGCGGAGGGTGACAAGATCGTCGGCGGAATCGTTCTCCGACATCCTGACCACGACGCCGTCCCACGGCAGGGCACATTCGTATTGGTATTCGGACGAGCGCACGACAGCGGGGCCTCGCAACCCAGTCATTGCGTCTGATGCTTTCCGAGGCGCAGCGGCTCGGCGTAAACAGCGTGCTCATCGTTTGTGCCGCCGACAATCTCGCCTCGGCAAAGACGATCGAACGCGCCGGTCGGGTTCAGGCAGTGGGATCGGGGTGCTCAGCTTGGGTGAGGAGGCCTTCGCTGTTGAGCTGAGTCGATTCGCGCGCCGCGTTGTCTGGTGTACCGGTCGTCAGAAGCACTTGAGGTGGTGGCCGCACTCGGCGCAGCTGCGTGAACAGCGGATGCAGCGTCCTGTTGCGGGTTCCAGCCTCCGATCGAAGCAGTGTTGCTTGGATGCCTGGTCGCGTTGGCGGGCACTGAAGCGGAAACACAGCTTGCGCCCGATGACGCTTACTGGCGCTTCGCAACCGACGCAGTCGCGTGGCCTCTTACCCATGGCGCAATCGCCTTCGCGCTCCGGCCGCTGGTCACATCGGCGGCATGGAGCGGCTGCGCACCACCACGACCAGCCTGCGGAAGAGGCGAGGTCTGACCACTGAGGCCGCCCAAACCGGGGACTACCAGGCATGCCGACGAATGCGACGACCGTGACCGGCGGTCCTCCGTTCATCGTGTCGCCCCTGCCGGGTTCCCGCGTCAGAAGGCGCTTCCTCCTGTGACGTGCAGATCGCAGACGCTGAGGATCCGTCGGCCGAAGGACAAGA
>JAJFUQ010000249.1 GCA_021372355.1 Nocardiaceae bacterium
GGACCTCGAGGCCGTCGCTCAGCAAATGAACCGACGCCCACGCAAAACACTCGACTGGGAAACCCCAGCCGAGCGTCTCACTAAACTACTGCCCACCACCATCTAGCAGCGGTGTTGCAACCACCCCTTGAATTCGCCTGAGTACGTTCATTTGCCCACAATTCGGGTAATCGGCCCCATAGCCTCGCAACCACGAACTTCTGGTTTGTCTCGTTGGACACCGGGCACATAGTTGTCAAACTGTTCGACATATGCGACGCTTTGTAAAGCGCTAGCACACTGCAGCGTGTCCGGCCATGTTCAACGAGGCAATATGGCTGATCGGGCCACCCTTTGCCTCGGATACCGAAGGCAGGGAAATGGGAACCGTCACCTTCATCTCTTACGACGGCGAAAAGCACGAAGCCGAGATCGTCGAAGGTCAGTCGCTGATGCAGATCGCGACCAGCAACGGCATCGCGGGTATCGACGGCGACTGCGGCGGCGAGGCAGCTTGCGGCACGTGCCACGTCATTCTCGAGGACCAGTGGTTCGACAAGACCGGTGAGCAGAGCGACGAAGAGATCCAGATGCTCGACATGACTCCTGAGCGCGAGACCACTTCGCGGCTCGCGTGCCAGATCAAGTGCTCTGCGGCCTTGGACGGCCTGGCCGTCAAGCTCCCCGAATTCCAGATGTAGTCCCAGACACTCACGAGCTACGACGAGGTAGGCGAAATGGTCAACGTAATCGGTGCAGTGCAGAAGAACGTCCAGAAAAACGTGGTCGGTCCGGTGCGGGCCAAGGTCGAGCAGGTCGTCCCGATCGACCTACTCGTGCGTGGAGCGCACGTGTACAACCGTGCGCGCCGCGTTGTCGACAAGCGGGAGCGGTCGCCGAAGTTCATCGAGCGTCCGATTCAGGACGGCGCGACCATCGCGCTCGAAGACATCGACATGAGCAACCCGTTCCTGTACCGCCAGGGCCAGTGGGAGTCGCACTTCAAGCGTCTGCGGGACGAGTCGCCGGTGCACTTCCAGAAGAAGGGCCCGTTCGGACCGTTCTGGTCGGTCACGCGGTACGAAGACATCCTCGCTATGGACAAGAACCACCACGTGTTCTCGGCCGAGCCCTACATCGTCATCGGCAAGATGCCGGCCGGCTTCGACATCCGGATGTTCATTGCGATGGACCCGCCGCAGCATGATCAGCAGCGGAACGCTGTGCAGGGTGTCGTCGCGCCCAAGAACCTCAAAGAGATGGAAAGCCTGATCCGCTCGCGCGTGCAGGACGTCCTCGACAGTCTGCCCGTCGGCGAGCCGTTCAACTGGGTCGACAAGGTATCGATCGAGTTGACCGGTCGTATGCTCGCAACCCTCATGGACTATCCGTACGAGGATCGTCGTGAGCTCACGCAGATCTCGGACCTGGCTTCGGGTGTTCCGGCAGCGACCGGTGGCACGTCCGACCTCGACGAGACGTTCTCCCTTGCGGTCCCGCTGCTGAAGAAGTTCCTGCGCCTCTGGAACGAGAAGCGCGCGCGTTTCGAAGCTGGCGAGCCACTGGGCTTCGATCTGATCAGCCTGATGCTGGCGGACCCTGCGACCCGGAACCTGATCGACGAGAAGCCGATGGAGTTCCTCGGAAACGCCGTGCTGCTCATCGTCGGCGGCAACGACACGACTCGTAACTCGATGTCCGGCGGCGTTTACGCGCTCAACAAGTTCCCGGACGAGTTCGCCAAGCTCAAGGCCAACCCCAAGCTCATCCCGAACATGGTCTCGGAGATCATTCGCTGGCAGACGCCGCTCGCATACATGGCGCGGCGGGCCAAGGAAGACACCGAAGTCGGTGGTCAGAAGATCAAAAAGGGCGAGAAGCTCATCATGTGGTACTCGTCGGCCAACCGCGACGACCGCCACTTCGAAAACCCGGAACGGCTGATCATCGATCGCCCGAATGCGCGTAATCACATCGCGTTCGGCTTCGGCATTCACCGCTGCATGGGCAACCGCCTCGCCGAGATGCAGCTGCGCATCCTGTGGGAGTAGCTGCTCGAGCGATTCGACGACATCAAGGTCATCGAGGAGCCGGAGATCGTGCAGTCGACCTTCGTGCGCGGCTACTCGACGTTGATGGTCGAGCTCACCAAGAAGCAGCCGGTTGAGCCTGAGGCCGAGGCCGAGGTTGACGTCGTCGGCACCGCGGCCGGTCAGGACTGATACATGCGAGTGCTCATCATCGGTGCCAGCCATGCTGGCGCACAGCTCAGCGCCAACCTGCGTCAGGATGGCTGGACAGGCGAAATCCTGGTCATCGGTGATGAGCCGGCCCTGCCGTACCATCGGCCACCGTTGTCCAAGACCTACCTCGCGGGCAAGACCACCCTCGATGACCTGCTGATTCGCCCGGCGGAGTTCTACGCCAAGAACGACATCAATTTCCGGGTCGGGCGGGTCGCGAGCATCAACCGGCAAGCGCATTCGGTGACGTTGAGCGACGGCGAGGAAGTCAGTTACGACAAGCTCGCTCTCTGCCTGGGCGCCCGCCCGCGTCGTCTGCCCATCGCAGGCACCGAATTGCCCGGCGTGCACTACCTGCGCGACGCGGCCGATATCGAGGCCATCCGGGAGGGACTCGACGGCGCCCGCCGCGTCGTCATCATCGGGGCGGGATACATCGGGTTGGAGACAGCCGCGTCGCTGCGAAAGCTCGGCGTCGAGGTCACCGTTCTGGAGAGCGCGGAGCGCGTACTGCAGCGCGTCACGGCACCGGAGGTATCCGCCTTCTACAGTCGCGTTCATCGCGAAGAGGGCGTCGACCTGCGTACCGGCGTATCGATCTCGGCCATCGAGGGCGATGAGCGCGTGCGCGGCGTACGGCTCGCTGACGGCGAACTCATCGACGCCGACCTCGTGATCATCGGTATCGGTGTCGTGCCGAACACCGAACTCGCGGAGGCCGCCGGACTAGCGGTCGCCAACGGAATTCTGATCGACGAACACGGACTGACCAGCGATCCGGACATCGTCGCCGCCGGGGACTGCGCAAACTACGTCATTCCGCGTTATGACCGCCAGCTTCGACTCGAGTCCGTGCCCAGCGCTGGCGAACAGGCAAAAGCTGCGGCCGCGTCGATCTGCAACAAGTCGAAGGCGATCACGGCGTTGCCGTGGTTCTGGTCTGACCAATACGAACTCAAACTGCAGATCGCGGGGCTCAACGAGGGCTACGACGAAGTGGTGCTTCGCGGAGATCCCGAGGCGGGTCGCAGTTTCGCCTGCTTCTACTTCAAGCAGGGCGAGATGATCGCCGCCGACTGCGTCAACCACCCGAAGGAGTTCATGTTCGCCCGCCGCGTCGTTGGCGAACGACTGCCGGTGGATCAGAGCCAGTTGGCAGATCCGGAAAGCTCGCTGAA
>JAJFUQ010000279.1 GCA_021372355.1 Nocardiaceae bacterium
GTGACCCTCCACTGGTCCGAGAATCCGGATGAGTGGGTCACCGAGTTGCAGATCCAGATCTAGAGTCTGTCGCCGACGTAATCGTGACGGTTGGCCTGCGGACCCCGCAGGCCAACCGTCACGATGTTCGATGACACCCTCTAAGTGGCGCGATTGACTAGGTGGCGCGATTGACCCTTCCGGCCTCCGCCTGGTCGCGCGGCTTGACGACGATCTGGTCGATGTTGACGTGCGGTGGCCGCGATGCGACGAACCCGACAATGTCGGCGATGTCCTGTGCGACAAGAGGTTCCATCCCGCGGTAGACCGCGTCGGAACGGTCGGCGTCGCCGTCGAATCGGACGAGCGAGAACTCGGTCTCGACCGCGCCGGGGGCCACCTCGGTGAGCCGGACGGGTTTGCCGAGGAGTTCACCGCGAAGCGTTCGGTGGAGGACCGCCTCCGCGTGCTTCGCTGAGGTGTAGCCGGAACCGTTGTCGTACGGGCTCAGCGCGGCGATCGACGTGATCGTCACGATGAGTCCGTCACCGGATGCGATGAGTCCCGGGATGAGGGCCTTCGTCATCCGGAGCGTGCCGAGGACGTTCGTCTCCCACATCCAGCGCCAGTGGTCGAGATCGGCCTCCGCGACGGGGGCCAGGCCCTTCGCGCCGCCGGCGTTGTTGACGAGGACGTCGACCCGAGGCAGTGACGAGCACAAGGCATCGACCGATTCCTGGTCGGTGACATCCAGAAAATGTGCGACCGCACCCGTCTCGGCCGCGAGCGCCTCGAGACGGTCAAGCCGCCGGGCGCCGGCATGAACGGTGTACCCCTGCGTGGCGAGCACGCGAACACACGCCTCGCCGATTCCTGAACTTGCCCCGGTGACAACTGCGACTTTTCCGCTATTCACCCGTTCATTGTCTATCGGGGAAGGAAATGTGTGCGGAGACGGTTGAGGTGGTTGCAGGGGTCACACGTCGGGAAGGCAATATGGGGACCGTGAGAGCAAACGAAGGCTTCTGGCCGCGTCGCGTTGCGGTGCTTTCCGTTCACACGTCTCCCTTGGCGCAGCCAGGTACCGGCGATGCCGGTGGCCTCAACGTTTACGTCCTCAAAACTGCGGAACGTCTTGCCGAGCGTGGAGTCGAAGTCGAGATTTTCACGCGGGCAACGTCCTCTGCGGATGCCCCGGTCGTCGAAGCGGCGCCGGGAGTGCTCGTCCGCAACATCGTCGCCGGTCCGTTCGAGGGGATGGACAAGGCTGAACTTCCGACTCAGTTGTGTGCGTTCACCGCGGGCGTCCTGCGCGAACAAGCACTTCATCCGGCCGGCCACTACGACGTCCTGCACTCGCACTACTGGCTGTCCGGCCAGGTCGGATGGCTGGTCCGGGATCGCTGGCGGGTGCCGCTCGTGCACACCGCGCACACGCTGGCCGCGGTCAAGAACCTGGCGATCGCCGACGGCGACTCGCCGGAACCCGCATCGCGCGAGATCAGTGAGAAGCAAGTCGTCGCCGAGGCAGACCGTCTCGTGGCGAACACCTCGCTCGAAGCCCGCCATCTGATCGATCTATACGGCGCGAGCCCGGAACGCATCGATGTCGTCGCTCCCGGCGCTGACCTGCGCACCTACACCCCGGGCGACCGTTTGGCGGCTCGTGCGCGCCTGGGCATCGCGCCGAATGAGCAGGTGGTGGCGTTCGTCGGTCGAATCCAGCCGCTCAAGGCCCCGGATGTGCTCGTTCGCGCCGTCGCCGAGCTCGCGGCCCGCGGTGCGGCGCCGATTCGCGTCCTCATCGTCGGCGGGCCCTCGGGAACCGGCCTGGCGCGCCCGAAGGCGCTCGAGGAACTGGCGATGTCCTTGGGGGTCGCGGCGCAGATGACGTTCCTGCCGCCGATGCCGCCGCAGCAGTTGGTGAATGTCTACCGTGCCGCGGATGTCGTTGCCGTACCGAGCTATTCGGAGTCCTTCGGCCTCGTGGCGATCGAGGCCCAGGCCTGCGGAACTCCGGTTCTCGCCGCTGACGTGGGCGGGCTCGGCACTGCGGTTTCCGATGGGGTCACGGGGGTACTCGTTGACGGCCACCGGACGACTGATTGGGCGGATGCGCTGCAGAAGATGCTGTCCGAGCCGGAACGTCTGGCGAAAATGGGCGACCGCGGACATCGGCATGCGGCACGCTTCTCGTGGCGTCAGACCGCGGACGGCTTGCTCTCGAGCTACGCGAAGGCGCGTGCCGGTGACGTGGTTCCGATGGCGGTAGGAGGGTGGTAGCGATGGATCTCGGGCAAGCACTTGAAGACGCGTTCACCGAACTCGGCATCGAATTCACCCGAGCGGGCGAGCGGAATTACCTCGTCGATCTGCCGGGCGAGAAGAAACTCAAGACGACCTGCATGTTCACAGCGGAACGCACCGGTGTGCTCATCGAAGCGTTCGTGTGCCGCCATCCGGACGAGAACGAGCCGAAGGTCCACGAATATCTGCTGCACCGAAACCGCCGGATCTTCGGCGTCGCCTACACGATCGACAACAACCGCGATATCTACCTCGTCGGCCGTATGACCCCCGAATCGGTGTCGACCGTGGAGGTCGACCGAATTCTCGGCCAGGTACTCGAGGCCGCCGACCAAGACTTCAACATCCTGCTCGAACTCGGCTTTGCGGAATCCATTCGCCGCGAGTGGAAATGGCGGGTTTCGCGAGGTGAATCGCTCGCGAATCTGCAGGCCTTCAAGCACCTTGTGGATCGCGACGAAGAATCCGAGGATGACGATCACACGTCATAACTGGACGTGAAAAGATACGCCCATGACTGATTCTGTGGGCACTCTCATCTTGGTCCGCCATGGTGAGAGTGAATGGAATGCCATGAACCTCTTCACCGGTTGGGTGGACGTTCACCTCACCGACAAGGGGATCGGCCAGGCCAAGCGCTCCGGCGAGCTTCTCGTGGAGAAGAACATCCTGCCGGACATCGTGTTCACCTCGGTCCTGCGGCGCGCGATCTCGACCGCGAACATCGCACTCGACGCGGCGGACCGCCACTGGATTCCGGTCGTCCGCAACTGGCGCCTCAACGAGCGTCACTACGGTGCGCTGCAGGGCAAGAACAAGGCCCAGATCCGGGACGAGTACGGCGACGACCAGTTCATGTTGTGGCGCCGTAGCTACGACACCCCGCCGCCGCCGATCGAGGCCGAAAACAAGTACACGCAGGTCGGCGACCCGCGGTACGACGCCAATGACATGCCGGCGACCGAGTGCCTCCTCGATGTCGTCAAGCGGATGGTTCCGTACTGGGAGTCCGAGATCGTTCCCGAACTCCGGGCCGGCAAGAACGTTCTGGTCGCTGCGCACGGCAACTCGCTGCGCGCGCTCGTCAAGCATCTCGACGGCATCTCTGACACCGACATCGCCGAGCTCAACATCCCGACCGGAATCCCACTGGTCTACGAGCTCGATGACGACCTCAAGCCGAAGAACCCCGGCGGTACGTACCTCGATCCGGAGGCTGCTGCCGCAGGTGCGGCCGCGGTCGCCAACCAGGGCGCGCAGCACTAAAACACCACGAAATTCGAACCAGAACTCCACCAGCGGCGGAGAGACGTCTATCACGTCACTCCCTCTCTGGTGGAGTTCTGCGTAACGGTGAGTGAACGGCGAACAAACCTTGCCCGACAATCTGATTCGCTACCAGCAGAAATGCTTCACGAAGCACGGATGAACGTTCGCTGAAACGTACGATTCGAGTGTGGGTATTGTTCAGGCGGTAGTGCTCGCAGTAATTGCGGCACTGATCGGCCTCGCGATCGGCGGGCTGACCATCCCGTATCTCAATGCCCGAAACGCGCGTCGCGTGCAGGCACAGTCCGGCCTGACGATGTCCCAGGTCCTGGACCTCATCATTCTCGCGTCCGACAGCGGTATTGCGGTCGTCGACAAACATCACGACGTAGTGCTGTTCAATCCGCGCGCCGAACAACTCGGTCTCGTGCGCAATCGCCTGCTCGATCCGCGTGCCTGGGCCGCCGCTCAGCAGGTGCTGGACACCGGTCGCTCGACCGAATGCGATCTCAGCGACGTCAAGGACCCCCACCAGCCGGAGCGCATCGCGGTCCGGTGCGTCGCGCGGTCGCTCAGCAAGACCGAGACGTCGTTCGTCGTGCTGTTCGCCGATGATGATTCCGAGCAGGTCCGCATGGAGGCCACTCGTCGAGATTTCGTCGCGAACGTGTCCCACGAGCTCAAGACTCCGGTCGGCGCGATGAGCCTGCTGGCAGAGGCGCTCCTCGAATCCGCCGATGACCCCGAGTCGGTCCGGAACTTCGGTGAACGGCTCTTCGCCGAAGCGACCCGCATGGGCGTGATGGTGGGCGAGCTGATCGAACTGTCCCGCTTGCAAGGCGCAGAGAAGCGGCCGGACATGGGCGTGGTCGACGTCGATGAGATCGTCGCCGCCGCGGTGGACCGGTCGCGTATTGCCGCCGAGGCCGCCGACATCACCGTCATCCCCGACAGTCCGAGCGGTCTCGAGGTCGTGGGCAACACCACGCTGTTGGTGACGGCGCTGTCGAACCTGGTGGAGAACGCCATTCACTACTCGCCGCCGGGTTCGCGGGTGTCGATCAGTCGCACGTTGCGCGGCGGAATGGTGTCGATCGCCGTGACCGACCGCGGTATCGGCATCGCCAAGGAAGACCAGCAGCGGGTCTTCGAACGGTTCTTCCGCGTCGACAAGGCGCGTTCCCGCCAGACCGGTGGAACTGGTCTGGGGCTTGCGATCGTCAAACACGTCGCGGCCAATCACAACGGCGAGATCACCTTGTGGAGCCGACCCGGCACGGGGTCGACGTTCACGCTGCGCATTCCGGCGCACATCGAAATCGACTCGCACGACACGCACGTTCCGGGGGCCGCTATCAGCGGTTCTCACACATCGCGGGGCCAAAGTGCCCCAGGGAGAGAAGCAGGAGTTCGGTCTGTGGCTAATTCAAACAAGGGTGCTGACTCGGTGAAGACTGCAGGGACCAGCCGATGACCAGTGTGCTGATTGTCGAGGACGAGAGCTCGCTGGCAGACCCGCTGGCGTTCCTGCTCCGCAAGGAAGGCTTCGAGACGACCGTCGTGAATGACGGGCCTTCTGCGCTGGCGGAGTTCGAGCGATCGGGTGCCGACATCGTTCTGCTGGACTTGATGCTCCCCGGGATGAGCGGCACGGACGTCTGCAAGCAGTTGCGGTCGAAGTCGAGCGTTCCGGTCATCATGGTCACCGCGCGCGACTCGGAGATCGACAAGGTCGTCGGGCTCGAACTCGGTGCCGACGACTACGTCACCAAGCCCTACTCGTCGCGCGAGTTGATCGCCCGCATTCGGGCCGTGCTGCGCCGGGGTGCGGACAACGAGGCAGAGCCCGTCAGCGAGACGGGCGTGCTGTCCGCGGGACCCGTCAAGATGGACGTCGAACGGCACATCGTCACCGTCGAGGGCCAGCCGGTCACGTTGCCGCTCAAGGAATTCGACCTCCTCGAATACCTCCTGCGGAACTGCGGCCGCGTGCTCACCCGAGGCCAGCTGATCGACCGCGTCTGGGGTGCCGATTACGTCGGTGACACCAAGACGCTGGACGTTCACGTCAAGCGCCTGCGCTCGAAGATCGAGGCCAATCCGGCGAAGCCGGAGCTCCTCGTCACGGTGCGCGGACTGGGTTACAAGCTCGAGGCCTGAGGGGTCGCTAACTCCCGCAGCGGTTCGAGCGCGCGGTCGCGGGATGGATCGCGATGAGCCCGATCCCTTCGCGCCGCTTGCAGTAGCTCGCGAGTTCGTCGTACGCCGCGTTGCCGATGAGTTCGCGGAGTTCGGCAGCGTTCGACTGCCACACCGCGACTTGGCCGACGTGCGCGTCGGGCGAGCTCGTGCAGTACCAATCGAGGTCCTCGCCGCCCTCGCCCCAACCCCGGCGGTCGTATTCGGTGATCGTGGTGCGCAAGACGTCGGCGCCGTCGGGGCGCTTGGTCCATTCCTGGGTGCGCCGCATCGGCAACTGCCAGCAGACGTCGGGCTTGACGGTGTGCGGCTCGAGCCCCTTGCGCACCGCCATCTGGTGCAATGAGCAGCCGATTCCGCCCGGGAAGCCGGGCCGGTTCAAGAAGATGCAAGCCCCGTCGTAGACGCGGGTCTTGTGGGCCGGTTCGTCGTCGAGTTCGTCATCGTCCACATAGCCGCTCGCCAGACCGATCTCGCGGAACTGCCAATCGGCGGCGGTCAGTTGTGCGGCACCGGCGTCGAGCCGCTCCCGGTCTTCGGCGTCGGTGAGGTAGGCGCCGTGTGAACAACAGCCGTCATCGGGCCGTCCCTTTTCGATCCCCTGACAGCTCGCGGTACCGAACACACACGTCCACCGCGACAGCAGCCACGTCAAATCCGCTGTGATGACGTGAGATTCGTTTTCCGGATCGGTGAACTCGTACCACTCCCGAGGAAAGTCCAAGTCGACTTCCGGGGCGGGATCAACCTTCGATGCGCCAGCAACCACGCGCAAAACCGTAAACCAGTACGGTTATGGCTGTGCGCCTTGGTGTCCTCGATGTCGGCAGTAATACCGTTCACCTGTTGGTGGTCGACGCGCATCGTGGTGCGCACCCGACTCCCATGAGCTCGACGAAGCATGCCCTCAAGCTGTCGGAGAACATGGACGAAAAGGGAAGGATCACCAAGGCCGGTTCGGACCTGCTGACGTCCCTCGTGTGCGATTTCTCGGAGATCGCCAAGTCGTCGGGATGCGGCGACCTGATGGCGTTTGCGACCTCGGCCGTTCGGGAAGCCGGAAACGGTGACGAGGTGCTCAAGCGCGTCCAGGACGAATCCGGCGTCGCGCTCCAGGTGCTCACCGGCCAGGACGAGGCTCGGCTCACGTTCCTCGCGGTGCGTCGCTGGTTCGGGTGGAGTGCCGGCCGGATCATGAACTTCGATATCGGTGGCGGTTCGCTCGAAATGAGCGTCGGCGGCGACGAGGAGCCCGACGTCGCGCTGTCGGTTCCGCTCGGCGCTGGTCGCGTCACCCGCCAGTGGCTGACCGAGGACCCGCCGGACAAACGACGTATCTCGATGCTCCGGGACTGGCTCGACGCCGAACTCGCCGAGTCGGTCGAACTCCTTCGGGAGGTCGGGTCGGCGGACCTCACCGTCGGCACCTCGAAGACCTTCCGCTCGCTCGCTCGTCTCACGGGCGCTGCCCCGTCGAGCGCCGGACCCCGGACGAAGCGCTATTTGACGCGCGCCGGCCTTCGCCAGGTCATCGCCTTCATCACCCGCATGACGACCTCCGACCGCGCAGAACTCGAAGGAGTCAGTTCGGACCGCGCAAAGCAGCTGGTGGCGGGCGCTCTCGTTGCCGAAGCGACGATGCGTGCGCTCAGCGTCGATCAGCTCGAGATCTGCCCGTGGGCCCTTCGGGAGGGCCTTATCCTGCGCCGCCTCGATGCCGAGGTGGAGGGAACACCGCTGGTGGGCGCCAATGAGTGACTTGTTGGTAGGCCTCTCGACCGCCTCGGTGTACCCCGAGAACACCGAGGCCGCGTTCCGCTACGCCGCCGAGATCGGCTACGACGGCGTCGAGCTCATGATCTGGGCCGAATCGATCAGCCAGGACACCGCTGGTGTTCGCGAACTGTCGCGCAAGTACGGCGTCCCGGTCATGGCCGTGCACGCGCCGTGTCTGCTGATTTCGCAGCGCGTCATGGGGGCGGACCCGGTGATGAAGCTCGAGCGCAGCACCCAGATGGCCGTCGACCTCGGTGCGAAGACCGTCGTCGTCCACCCGCCCTTCCGGTGGCAGCGGCGTTATGCCGAAGGTTTCCTCGACCAGGTCGTCGATCTGGAGACGAAGTACGAGATTCAGATCGCGGTCGAGAACATGTTCCCGTTGCGAGCGGACGGCTTCTTCATCGGACGCAAAGAGGGCCCGGCCGCGCGGCTGCTGCGTCGCGGTGGACCGGGATTGTCGGTCTCGGCCTTCGCGCCGTCCTACGACCCGACGCGGTCCGACTTCGCGCACTACACGCTCGATCTGTCACACACGGCGACTGCGGGCATGGACGCGCTCGCGCTGGCGCTGCGGATGGGTTCACGGCTGTGCCACTTGCACCTGGCGGACGGCACCGGCGAGGCGCATGACGAGCATCTGATCCCTGGCGAGGGCACCCAGCCGTGCGCCGAGGTGTGTCAGCAGCTCGTGCGTCGCGGCGTCGACTTCCAGACCGTGCTCGAAATCAACACGCAGTCGGCGCGGACGCCCGAACAGCGGGCGGTGAAGCTCGCCAAAGCTCTCGACTTCGCTCGCGTGAATGTCAACGGCTTGCCGAGCCAGCTCCCAGAGCCCGAGCCCGAGCCGGAGCCGGAGCCGGAGCCCGCCGAACTCCCCACCGAGGAATCGCTTGATGAGTGATCCGGCACCATTCCAGACTCTGACCACGCTCACTTCGATCAGCGACTGGGAATACGGCGCAACCATCGGGCCACTCTGGACGATCGGACCCAAGGTCCACGGTGGTGCATTGATGGCCGTTGCGGCCGCTGCCGCTCGCCAAGCTGTGCGCGACCACGATTCGGCATTGCTGTGGATGCAGCCGGTGGCCGCGAGTGTCGATTTCCTTTCCGCGCCCGTTCCCGGTGACGTCATCCTGCGGGTCATCTCGCGCAAGATCGGCCGGCAGATCGCCACCCTCGACACCGAGGTCTGGCAGGGCGACAAGATGTGTGCCCGCGCGGTGGTCACGATGGGCGCGCTCGACGATGCCCCGGTCCGCCAGATGGTGGACGGCTCGCACATGCCGGCCGAGCCGGACGAGTCGGCGCTGACCTACGACGGACCGATGTCCGACATCGTTCACCTGTCCCAGGTGTCGCATATGCGGATGGACTCGGCGTCGGCACACTTTCTCAAGGGCGAGACGGGCGACCCGACGATGCGCCTGTGGGCGCGATTGTTCGAGGCCGACGAGCACGATGAGGACAACGCGGTGCTGTTCGGCTTCGTGCTGGGCGACATGAGCCCGCCAGTGGTCTTCAATCTCGGCGAATTCGGTTGGAGTCCAACGGTTCAGCTCACCGCCTTCATACGTCGTCACCCGGCGAAGGGCTGGTTCCGGGTCGTCTCGTCGACGCAGAGCGTCGGTTCCGCGTTGTTTGACGAGGACCATCTCGTGTTTGATTCGACGGGGGCTGTCGTGGCACAGAGCCGGCAGCTCGCGCTCTGGCCACGCCGCCAAGGGTGACACTGAACTTCCGGGAGAGAACTCGATGACTCGAATCGCCGTTATCGGTGGCGGAAAGATCGGCGAAGCGTTGCTTGCCGGACTGCTGGATGCCGGCCACGAGGTCAAGGATCTCGTCGTCTCGGAGACCTACCCGCCGCGCGCGGAGTACCTGGCGGAAGAATTCGGCGTTCAGGTCACGGGGGTCATCGAGGCCGCCGAGAACGCGGATGTCATCGTCGTGGCCGTCAAGCCGCAGGACGTCGACAGCATCGTGGGTCAGATTGCGACCCTCGACCTCGATCGGGATCGCGAGCAGATGCTCGTTTCGGTAGCTGCGGGAGTGCCGACGCAGCGCCTTGAGGCCAAATTGCCTGCTGGGTTTCCTGTGGTGCGTGTGATGCCTAACACCCCGATGCTCGTGGGCGAGGGCATGACGGTCGTCTCCGCGGGCCGCTATGCGAAGCAGAAGCACCTCGATCTCGTGAGCGAGATCTTCCGCGCGGTCGGCAAGGTTCTCACGCTCAAGGAGTCGCAACTCGACGCCGTCACCGCGGTTTCGGGCTCGGGGCCCGGCTACTTTTTCCTCGTTGTCGAGGCGATGATCGACGGCGGTGTGGCTCTTGGTCTTTCGCGACAAACCGCCACTGAGCTGGTCGTTCAGACGCTCATCGGTTCGGGTGCGATGCTGGCGAAATCGCCGGAGCGAGCGGTCGAGCTGCGGGCTGCCGTGACGTCCCCCGGAGGGACCACGGCGGCGGCGCTGCGGAGCTTCGAGCGGTCCGGTCTGCGCTCGGCGATCATCGAAGGATTGTTCGCGGCGCACGACCGCTCGGCCCAGCAGGGACGCACAAAAGAATAACGATTCGATTTCGCGCAGACGTCGCTATAACACCAATTGTCCCGCTAAGCTCGATACAGCACGCACGTGTCTGTTTGTCGGAGTGGACGCCGACGGCGCGGGGTGTTGGAGGTGCATTACATGGCTGGGAGCAAGCCGTCAGTTCACGGCGATGGGCAGATTGGTCTCTCGAGCACACAGTTTTTAACTGTGGCTGAGGTCGCGAACCTCATGCGGGTGTCAAAGATGACCGTTTACCGACTCGTGCACGGAGGCGAGTTGCCAGCGGTGCGTGTGGGTCGTTCCTTCCGCGTACACGCGAAGGCGGTTCACGACTACCTCGAGACCTCGTATTTCGACGCGGGTTAAGTGGCCGAAAACGGCCCAGAGCATGGGCCGTTTTCGTTCTTCCCTGCTCGCCGGGTACGATTTCCACTTGTCGCGCTGTAGCGCCCGTGCATGACGTTGCGTTGCGCGGTTGGACTCGAGACTCGAATTGTGAAAAGGGGCGCCCAGTATGGGTTCGGTTATCAAGAAGCGCCGCAAGCGCATGTCGAAGAAGAAGCACCGCAAGCTCCTTCGCCGGACTCGGGTGCAGCGCCGTAAACTCGGCAAGTAAGCACTTGACGTCGATGCCCGTCACCAGCGGTGGCGGGCATCGGTGTATGCAAGGTACGGTCGGCGCAAGGTTTTCTCGGGGGAGAAGCACATGAGTGCGATCGATCGCGGTTTCCGTGGCCAGGTGGTCATGGTGACTGGTGGCGCGCGCCATTTCGGCGGCTCGCTCGTCGCCCGTCTCGCCGCCGACAAACGAATCTCCCGCGTCATCGCGATCGACATCAAGACACCCTCGCGCGATTTGATGCGCCGGATGGGGCGCGCCGAGTTCGTCCGCGCCGACATTCAGAATCCTCTGATCGGCAAGGTTATCGAGGCCAACGAGGTCGACACGGTCGTGCACGCCTCGGTCATGGCCCGGCCACCGCGCGGTGGTTCGCGTGTCGCGATGCACGACGTCAACGTCTTCGGCGCCATGCAACTGTTCGCGGTGTGCCAGAAGGCTCCGTCCGTGCGCCGCGTCGTCCTGCGCTCGTCGTCAGCCGTGTACGGATCGAGTCCGCGCGACCCGGTGCAATTCACCGAGCAGATGGGTGCGAAGAGCGTCCCGAAGGGTGGATTCGGCGAGGACCTGCTCGACATCGAGGGCTTCGCACGCAGCCTCGCGCGGCGCCGGCCCGACATGGCGGTGACGAATCTTCGGTTCGCGCCCATCATCGGACCGCAACTTCAAGGCGTGATTCCGACCTATCTCGGCGCTCCACTGGTGCCGAAAGTCGTTGGGCGAGATGCCCGAATGCAGATGATTCACGAAGAGGACGCGTTCGCCGCAGTGGCGCACGCCATTCACGGAGGTCCCGCCGGGACATTCAATATTGCGGGCGACGGCGTTATCATGATGTCGCAAGCAATCAGACGGGCCGGGCGCATAGAAGCGCCGATGCCGAGCGTGCTGTTCCGAACGTTGGGACGCGCGATCATGGGGCCCGTAATGCGTGAGTTCACCAGGGAGCAGCTGGACTATTTCCAGTACGGCTGCGGCCTGGATACGACACGTATGAGGACAGTTTTTGGGTTCGAACCTCGTTGGACGACCGTTCAGGCGTTCGACGATTTCGTCCGCGGTGCAGCGCTGCGCCCGGTGGTCGATGTCAGATGGATCGACTTCGCCGAGAAGGGGCTGCTGGCACTTGTCGGCACAGGATCTGGAGCCAAGGGATGAATGAAGTAGCTGAGTCGGTGGCCAAGGTCATCCAGCTGCCGACTGAAACAGCCGAGCGAGTCGCCAGGCGGCGACGGGTGTCGACCGAGATCGACACCATCGGTACGAACGCGGTCACCTTCATCACGCCGCGTATTCAAGAAGCGAACCCGCCGGCCACGATTGGCGAAGCAGTTCGCCGCTCGCTGTCGAACCGCGTCACGGGAGCCGCGAGCTTCCTACGGAAGCGACTGACCGGTGACTACCTGGTCGACGACTTCGGTTTCGACCCTCAATTCCTCGAGTCGGTGTTCCTGCCGGTGTTGCGGCCGGTCTTCGACCGGTGGTTCCGCGTGGACGTGAGCGGCACCGAGCACCTGCCGGCTCATGGCGCGGCGCTGATCGTCGCCAACCACTCGGGCGTCCTTCCGCTCGACGCATTGATGGCGTCGGTCGCGGTTCACGACCACTCGAACGGCCGTCCGCTGCGGATGCTCGCCGCGGATCTCGTGTTCGACCTGCCGTTCGTCGGTTCGATCGCGCGCAAGGCCGGGCACACG
Organism: Nocardiaceae bacterium; assembly: GCA_021372355.1. Classification (GTDB taxonomy): domain Bacteria; phylum Actinomycetota; class Actinomycetes; order Mycobacteriales; family Mycobacteriaceae; genus Smaragdicoccus. The sequence continues at coordinate 12,403 of JAJFUQ010000279.1, forward strand.
CTCGCCTGTACGCACGATGCGGACCGCCTGCTGCGTGATGGCGAGCTCGTCGGGGTGTTCCCTGAGGGCTTCAAGGGAATCGGAAAGCCATACTCGGATCGCTACAAGCTGCAGCGTTTCGGCCGTGGCGGGTTCGTCTCGGCGGCCATCAAGTCCGGTGCGCCGATCATTCCGTGCTCGATCGTGGGCGCGGAGGAGACCTACCCGAAGATCGCCGACCTGCCGCTCCTGGCGCGACTGCTCGGTCTGCCGTACTTCCCGGTGACGCCACTGTTCCCGGTGCTCGGGCCCCTCGGAATGATCCCGTTGCCGACGAAGTGGCACATCGAGTTCGGGGAGCCGATCTACACCAACTCGTACGACCCGAGCGACGCCGAAGACCCGGTGGCAACGTTCGAGCTGACCGACACGGTGCGGGAGCGTATCCAGCTGTCGCTGTACCGTCAGCTCGCCAAGCGTCGGAGCGTCTTCCTCGGGTAAGCCGACGGCCTAGTGTGGGTCTCATGGCGCGCACGAAGCAGGTCACCGACAGCATCATCATCGCGACGGATCCGCTGACCGCATACAACGCGGTCAGCCATCCGGAGCGGATTCCGGCATTCAGTCCGGAGAACACCCGTGGCGTGGTCGAGTCGGAGGGTGCGCCGGCCTTCGTCGGCATGCGGTTCTCGGGATGGAATCGTCGTCGCGGAGCCGTGTGGACCACGGGGTGTGAGGTCACAGCCGCCGACCAAGGTCGGCACTTCGCGTTCAAGGTTCGCCGCTACGGACTGGGACCGATGATGGTGCCGGTCGCCGTCGCCAGTTGGGACTATCGCTTTGAACCGGTCGAGGGTGGTACCCGCGTGACCGAAACGTGGACCGATGACCGACGTGGCTGGCCGGACGCGCCTACCCGCGCATTCGACTGGGTCGCCACGGGCAAGTCCGAAGGTTTCGCCGAGTTCCAGCGCGGCAACATCGCGCGCAGTCTCGCTGGGCTGAAGAAGCTGCTCGAGAGTTAGGGCAGGTACTAGGCCCCGCGCCGCCGAGTCACCACGGCGGCCACCGCCCCGCCGACCGCCCCGAGTCCGAGTGCGGTCGGCACCCCGACCTTCGCGACCTTCCGCGCGGTCCGGAAGTCGCGGATCTCCCAACCACGGTTCTTCGCGACTTCCTGGAGGTCCGAGTCCGGGTTGATGGCGACGGCGGTGCCCACCAGCGACAACATCGGCACGTCGTTGTGACTGTCTGAGTAGGCGGTGCAGCGCTTGAGGTTGAGGCCTTCGCGCGCTGCGAGGTGACGCACGGCCTGTGCTTTGCCGAGCCCGTGAAGAATGTCGCCGACGAGTCGGCCGGTGAAGATTCCGTCCTTGCTTTCGGCGACGGTGCCCAGAGCGCCAGTCAGTCCGAGGCGCTTCGCGATGACGTTCGCCAATTCGACGGGTGTCGCGGTGACGAGCCAAACCTGTTGTCCGGCTTCGATATGCATCTGCGCGAGGGCGTAGGTTCCGGGCCAGATCTTGTCTGCGATGTATTCGTCGTAGATTTCCTCGCCAAGCGCGGCGAGTTCTGCCGTCGGGCGCCCGGCGATGAAGGCCAGGGCCTTTTCGCGACCACTCTTTACGTCGTCGCTGTTCTCTTTGCCGGTGATTCGGAATTTGATCTGAATCCACAGTGCGGAAGCGATGTCGGAATAGCGAAAGTAGTTGCGAGCCGCAAGACCTCGCGCAAAATGCACGATCGAGGCGCCCTGGACCATCGTGTTGTCGACGTCGAAGAAGGCGGCGGCCGTGAGGTCGCGCGGTGGTGCTTCGTGCGGAGGTTCGGTTTCGGTTGTCTCGACATGCTCGGCCGCTTCCGCGGAGGCGGCGGCGCCCGCGAACTGGAGAGCGATGGCGGCGTCGGCGCTCGCCTCACCGGTGACGTGAGCCATGACCTCGGCCTCGGCTGGTGCGCGTTTGATCTTCTTCCGCAGCTCGAACTCGGCTGCGCCGATCTTGGCGGCTGTGTTTCGGAAGAACCCGGTCACCTACAGCTCCTTGTTGCCCAAAGTCGATGGTGGAACGGCACACAGCGATGCGTTCTCGCCATTCGTTCACCATAACCGGGAGGTCCGGCGCAGTGGTGCGACTGTTACGCAAGCGAATCAAGCAACTGCTGCGCGCGGTGTCGGAAGTTTCCCGTCGCTTCGCTCGCCCCAACTGGCACAGTGGTTGCGTGAGCGCAGCCGACCACGACGTGACGTTCCTGACCCGGAGTGGATGCCACTTGTGTCATGTGGCGCACGAGGTTCTGAACGACCTTCAATCCGAATTCGGATTCGCAGTGGAAGTGATCGATATCGACGCGGTGGCCGCTGAGCGACCGGAATTGCGGGCGGAATACGGGGATCGTGTTCCCGTTGTGCTTCTTGACGGACGTGAGCACAGCTACTGGGAGGTCGACGTCCCGCGTTTTCGACGCGATATCAGTGCCTGATTCGGCGCCTGATTCGGAGCGGTCGCAGTATAGGAGAGGGGCGTGCGATTTTGAGCGTTTTTGTACCTGCACACGCGAAGGGCTACCTTTATCTACACGACCGCTGTTTTACCCCAACACTCGGGGTCGTCAACAGGTCGGAAAGAGGAGCAAACCACGTGACCGAACAGCCGTCGGCGCCGGGCGATTCCGGTGCGGTTCGGTCTGCGGATATTCCGCAAGCGACCGTTGCCCGGCTGGCCATGTACCTGCGCGTCCTCTCGGCTTTCGTCGAGGACGGGACACTCATCGTATCCAGCGATGAATTGGCTCTCGCAGCGGGGGTCGGTTCGGCGAAGCTCCGCAAAGATCTCTCTTTCCTCGGCCCCACCGGTGTCCGCGGCGTCGGTTACGACGTCACCCGCCTGCGGGAGCGCATCGAACTCGCCCTCGGCCTTGACCAGGGACATCGCGTCGTTCTGGTCGGCGCGGGAAGCCTTGGTCGTGCGCTGGCGTGCTACCCGGGATTCGCGAGTCGCGGCTTCACGATCGTCGGTCTTTTCGACAGCGACCCGGCCGTCATCGGCACTGTGGTCGGCGGGTTGACCGTGGAAGACATGGCGACGTTCGAGGCGCGCTGCCTTGACCTCGACCCGACCATCGGTGTCATCGCCGTGCCCGAGTCGGTTGCGCAGTCGATCTGCGACCGACTGGTCGGCGTCGACGTCCGCTGCATTCTGAGCTTCGCTCCGCAGTTCCTCACTGCGCCCGAGAACGTCGAGGTTCGCCGAGTCGACCTCGCGATCGAGATGCAGATGCTGTCGTTCACCGGTTCTCGGAATACCTGGGCGAGCGAAGCGACGGGGGATGTCGCCGAGGATCTGGCTCTGGCTGGGGCGGTGCAGTCATGAGCGTTCTTCTGGTCGGCATCTCGCACCGCAGTGCGCCCGTCCCGGTACTCGAGAAGGTCGCGGTCACCGACGGCGACCGCCCGAAGCTCATCGATCGACTGCTCGGCTCCGCGCACGTCTCGGAGGCGATGATCGTCTCGACGTGCAACCGGGTCGAGATCTACGCCGTCGTCGACGCCTTCCACGCCGCATTGTCCGAGGTCAGCGGCCTGATGTCGGAGCACTCCGGCCTCGACCTTCACGACCTCACCAAGCACGCCTACGTCCGCTACAGCGAGTCGGCGGTCGAGCACCTGTTCGCGGTGGCGAGCGGCCTGGATTCGATGGTTGTCGGCGAGCAGCAGATTCTCGGTCAGATCCGCGCTGCCTACGCGGCCGCCGATGAGCGTCAGGCGGTCGGGCGGGTGCTGCACGAGCTCTCGCAACAGGCACTGCGCGTCGGCAAGCGAGTGCACGCCGAGACGCGGATCGACGCGGCCGGTGCTTCGGTCGTCTCGGTCGCGCTCGGACACGCGAAGTCCGTGCTGGCGGTCGATGGCGAAGAGCGTGCGGACCTCTCGGGCTGCACCGCGACGGTCGTCGGAGCGGGTGCGATGGGCGGCCTCGCCGTCGCGCACCTGACGCGGGCCGGAATCGGCCGGCTCATCGTGGTGAACCGAACGAAGGAACGTGGCGAGCGTCTTGCGGCGTCGGCTGAGGCCGCCGGCGTGATCTCGTCTGCGGTCGATCTGTCGGAGCTCACGAAGGCGATCTCGCAGTCCGACATTCTCGTGACCTGCACGGGAGCGGTCGGGGCGGTGGTGCGCCTCGCCGATGTGCACCGCGCGATGGCTGCCCGCGATGAGCAGAAGCAACCGCTCGTGGTGTGCGACCTCGGTCTGCCGCGCGACGTCGAGCACGCCGTTGCCGGACTGCCAGGGGTCACGGTCATCGACATGGAGACTTTGCAGCACGACCCGGCTGCCGGCGCCGCCAAGGACGACACGGTCGCTGCGCGCGACATCGTCGCCAACGAACTGTCGGCCTACCTCTACGGTCAGCGCCTCGCCGAAGTCACCCCGACGGTGACGGCACTGCGCCAGCGCGCTGCCGAGGTCGTCGAAGCCGAGCTCATGCGGCTCGAATCGCGTCTGCCGGACCTCGAGGACCCGCAGCGCGACGAGGTCGCGAACACCGTTCGCCGCGTGGTGGAGAAGCTCCTGCACGCTCCGACCGTGCGCGTGAAGCAGCTTGCTGCGACGCCGGGCGGTGACTCGTACGCCGAGGCACTGCGCGAACTCTTCGAGCTCAAGCCTGGTGCCGCTCAGGCCGTCGCGGCGCCGACGGAGATCATCCGCAAGGACGGCACGGTCGATTCAGATGAAACGGGTGCGGCTTCGTGACCGAGCAGAAGAAAGTGTGGCGGATCGGGACCCGCGGCAGCCTGTTGGCGCTGACGCAGTCGGGTCACGTCCGTGACGCCATCATCGCTGCTGGTCATCAGGCAGAACTGGTGGTCGTGAAGACCGCGGGCGACGGCACGACGAACCCGGTCGAGGAGATCGGCGTCGGGGTGTTCACGACAGCGCTGCGCGAGCAGTTGGCGGCCGGAAACGTCGACATCGCGGTGCACTCCTTCAAGGACCTGCCGACTGCGCCGGACGAGCGGTTCACCCTCGCTGCGGTCCCGCCGCGCGAGGATCCGCGGGACGCCCTCGTGGCGCGAGACGGTCTCGTACTCGGCGAACTTCCGCCCGGGTCGACGGTCGCCACCTCGGCGCCCCGTCGAATTGCGCAGCTCAAAGCCCTCGGACTCGGCCTGGAGATCGTGCCGATCCGCGGCAACCTCGACACCCGGCTCGGCAAGGTCACCAGCGGTGAAGTCGACGCGGTGATCGTCGCGCGTGCTGGACTATCGCGTATCGGCCGCACCGACGTCGTCACCGAGAGCCTCGAGCCGGTGCAGATGCTGCCCGCGCCCGCGCAGGGAGCGCTCGCGGTCGAGTGCCGGGCCACTGACTCCGACATCATCGAAGCCTTGTCGGCGCTCGATGACGCCGGTACCCGCGCCGCGGTGCTCGCGGAGCGCACGCTCTTGTCTGTCCTCGAGGCCGGTTGCACTGCGCCGGTCGGGGCGTTGGCGGAACTCGTCGAATCCCTCGACGATGACGGACACGTGATCGATGAACTGTCGCTGCGAGGCTGCGCTGCAGCCCCGGACGGTTCGGACGTCATTCGGGCCTCGATTGTGGGGCCTGTGGAGAAAGCCGCGGAGCTCGGTGCAGCGCTCGCGCGCGAATTGCTCGACCAAGGTGCAGGACAACTTATGTGGAGTGTGAGTTCTTGACCTCCATTGAAGACCTCATCCCAAAGACCTCACTGTCAATGATCGCACTGGAGAACAAGATGCGAGCAGCCACGAATAGTCCGGGACGGATCCAGTTCGTCGGATCGGGTCCCGGAGATCCCGCTCTACTGACCATCGCCGCGCGGGAGGTGATCGCCGGGGCGACCCGGGCGTTCACAGATCCTGATGTCGACCCGGCAATCGTCGCGCTGGTGGGTACGAAACACGACGCCGAAGCTGAGGTACGTCCGGCCCTCGGCGAACCCGCCGAGGTCGCACGCATGCTACTGAGTGCTGCCGCGTCGGGTTCAGATGTCGTCCGTCTGGTTGCCGGCGATCCATTGGCGCACAACGCCGTCATCGCCGAGGTCAGCGAAGTCGCCGCCGCGAACGCTGTGTTCGAGGTTCTGCCCGGCCTGCCGCCGGCATCTGCGGTGCCGACCTACGCGGGCATGGCGCTGGGCTCGACCCACACCACCGCTGACGTCCGAGGCGAGGTCGACTGGGCTGCCCTGGCTGCGGCTCCCGGCCCGCTCGTGCTGCACGCCACCGGCACACACCTCGCTGAAACTGCGAGTTCGCTTGCCGAACATGGCATCTCGCCGTCAACGCCGGTCGCCATCACGGCTCGCGGCACGACGCGTCAGCAGAAGACCATCGAGGCGACTCTCGCGACGATGGCTTCGGTTGCGTCCGACATGCCTGGGCCGCTCGTCGTGACGATCGGTCAGGTCGTGGGCGCACGCACCGGAATGTCCTGGTGGGAGTCGCGCGCACTGTACGGCTGGACCGTGCTCGTGCCGCGCACGAAGGACCAGGCGGGCGAGATGAGCGAGCAGCTCGTCAGCCACGGTGCCATTCCGATCGAAGTTCCGACGATCGCCGTCGAGCCGCCGCGCAGTCCCGCGCAGATGGAGCGTGCGGTCAAGGGACTCGTCGACGGTCGGTACCAGTGGGTCATCTTCACTTCGACCAACGCGGTCAAGGCCGTGTGGGAGAAGTTCGCGGAGTTCGGCCTCGACGCGCGTGCGTTCTCTGGTGTGAAGATCGCATGTGTCGGTGAGGCGACCGCGGACAAGGTGCGGTCGTTCGGTATCAGCCCGGAGCTCGTGCCGTCAGGCGAGCAGTCGAGCCTCGGCCTCCTCGAGGAGTTTTCCGAGTACGACGAGATCTTCGACCCGGTGAATCGAATCCTGTTGCCGCGCGCGGACATCGCGACCGAGACGCTCGCCGAGGGGCTTCGTGAACTCGGTTGGGAGATCGACGACGTCACGGCTTACCGGACCGTTCGTGCGGCGCCGCCGCCGGCCGACATTCGCGAGATGATCAAGACCGGTGGCTTCGACGCGGTGCTCTTCACCTCGTCGTCGACCGTCCGGAACCTGGTCGGTATCGCCGGTAAGCCGCACGCCCGCACGATCGTCGCCTGCATCGGCCCCAAGACGGCCGAGACGGCGATCGAGTTCGGACTTCGGGTCGACGTCCAGCCGGAGGTCGCGCAGGTCGGACCGCTTGTCGACGCGCTCGCCAACCACGCTGCTCGGCTGCGCGCGGAAGGTGCACTGCCTCCGCCGCGGAAGAAGAGCCGTCGCCGGTGAGCCAGCGCGCCGCGAGGCGAGCCAGACAACACCGGTAAGTTTGAAGCCACGCCCACTGGAGCGTGGCTTCATCTTTAGGAAGGGTCCTGATGTTCCCGACTGACCGCCCTCGTCGTCTGCGCCGCACGCCCGCGATCCGGCGGCTGGTCGCGGAGACGTCGCTCGAGCCACGCCATCTGGTCCTTCCGATGTTCGTGGCGGACGGTCTGAGCGAGCCGCGAGAGATCTCGTCGATGCCGGGCGTCTATCAGCACACGCTGTCGTCGCTACGCAAAGCCGCCGAGGAAGCAGTGTCCGCGGGCGTCGGGGGACTGATGCTGTTCGGCGTCCCGAAGCCGGAGGACAAGGACGCAGCCGGATCGTGCGGGGCGGACCCGGATGGCATTTTGAACCGCGGTCTGCGAGCACTGGCGGACGATCTCGGCGACAGCACGGTCCTCATGGCGGACACGTGCCTCGATGAGTTCACCGATCACGGCCACTGCGGCGTACTCGATGCTTCCGGCGCCGTCGACAACGATGCGACGCTCACCGCGTATTCCGATCTGGCGGTTGCGCAGGCGCGCGCAGGCGCTCAGGTCGTGGGGACGAGCGGCATGATGGACGGTCAGGTTGATGCCGTCCGGACTGCGCTCGATGGCGCAGGTCACGCGGACGTGGCGATCCTCGCGTACGCCGCGAAGTACGCGTCGGCGCTGTATGGGCCGTTCCGGGATGCGGTCGCATCGTCGCTGCAGGGCAACCGCCGCGCCTACCAGCAGGACCCGGCAAACCGGCGGGAATCGTTGCGCGAGGTGTCGCTCGACCTGGCCGAAGGAGCCGACATCGTCATGGTCAAGCCGGCGATGCTCTACCTGGATATCGTGCGCGAAGTCGCGGCGATGTCGGACGTGCCGGTGGCCGCATACCAGGTGTCGGGCGAGTATTCGATGTTCTGTGCAGCGGGAGAGCGCGGCTGGATCGATCGCGACGCGGCGATCTTGGAATCGCTGTTGTCCATTCGGCGTGCGGGTGCGGACATCGTTCTCACGTATGCCGCCGTTGAGGTAGCAGCAAAGCTTTAGCTAATCACCGGGAATGTGAGCTGAAACCATTTCCTGCTCTACGGATTTCAAATTGAAACGACGGACGCTATCGTTCTGTTATCAAATCTGAGATTCGAATGAGAAAAGAGCGTGATTATGAGGGTCGTCATCGAGCCGCAGCGACGACCCCGGCGGGATTTCATTCTCACTGGATTGCTCATTCTGGCGCCCCTCGTTCTGATCGCCCTGCTCTCGGTTCCGGCCTGGTTGTCCTGAGTTCTGCGTATTTCGCCGGGTACCCGTCGGGGGTATCCTGGCGGCATGAATTCGTACGGTCCGGAAAAAGACGCGCTCCTTAAACGACTGCGCCGAATCGAGGGCCAGGTCGCGGGCATTCACAAAATGGTCGAAGACGACCGCTACTGCATCGATGTCATCACCCAGGTGGCCGCGGTAACGAGTGCGCTGCAGGCGGTTTCGCTCAAGCTGTTGGACTCGCATCTGGCTGGTTGCGTGGTTGATGCCGCACGTCAGGGCGGTCCCGATGCCGACGAGAAGATGAAGGAAGCGTCCGAAGCGATCGCTCGGCTCGTGCGGTTGCTTTAAACCGCGACGACGGTGCGTCGCCGACGGAAGCGGCGGATCACGCGCCAGGCCACGTAAAGCAGGCCGGCTAGCACGATCGGAATCAGGATCGGCAGCAATATCGCGAGCAATGCCATGAAGAACGTCAGCGTTGATTCGATGACCGAAATGAACGGATTCGCGATGCCGCCCGTCGTGGCGGTGCTCACCGCCCGGACTCCGGTTTGCGTCGCGCTGAATGTCAACGCCGTCGGGGCGCCGACGATGATGCCGGCAATTGCCGCCGTCGACGGGTCGGCGGAGGCGAATACCGATCCCGCAGCAACCGCTCCGGCAACTGGTCCGGTGACGTTGCCGATGAGTGACACGAGGTTGTCGACATAGGGGATCACGTCGGCCAGCAACTCCACGGCGGCCGCGATCGATAGTGCGATGAGTGCGTTCGTCGACCCGATCCACGCGAAGGACTGGTTGACCGATAGGCCCGCGAGATCGAAATGTACTGCCGCGCTGAGCAACAGCAACGGTAGGAACGCGCGGAATCCACACGCGGCCGCGAGGCCGAGTCCCAGAAACAGTGGGAGCACCCATGTACTCATGAGCTGAGTTTAGATTTCGCCAGGTCAAAGCGGGCTGTGAGAGTGATCATGACCGAATTCGCCAATGCAGAATCCGTTGATCCCGATCGCTGATACGTTCCCGGCTGTGAGCGCCATGATTGCCGGCGACGGCTGGTATGCACAGATCAGCAAGATCACGCGGACTCGTCCGTTCGACGCTGAGCCGGGGGAGCCTGACCTGGTCACGGAGTGGCCGCCGGTCATGGTGCGTGTCGCGTTCTGGGACGTCGCCACCTGGCCGCCCGTTCCGCAGTACATGCTGGCGGGTCGCCCGATCGGCCCACTGCCCGTCGACGACTACAAGTTCCTCAGCTTCCACCACGCGGCCAACACTCCGTCGGCAGCGTGGAAGTGGGTCGACTCGCTGCCCTGATCCGCGGTCACACCGTTTCGTAACTGCGGGCATCGAACTGGGTTCGGCGTTCGTACTCCGACATTCGCCCGGGCCAGTTGGTGGTGACGCGTCCGCTCGCGTCGCGATACCAGCTCATGCACTGGGTCCAGACGGTGTGGCTGAGGCGTTCCTGGATCTCGTCGTCGAACTGGTCGGCGACGTCGGACTTGATGGATACGTAGGTCGCGTTGTTTCGGACGAGGTGCTGCACCGCCTGGCGGATGTGACGGGCCTGCTGTTCGTGCATGAACACGATCGAGCCGGCACCGAGGTTCGTGTTCGGGCCGTACATCACGAACATGTTCGGGAACTCGGGCACGGACATTCCGAGGTAGGCCCGTGCGCCGCTCGTCCATTGCTCGTGTAGGTCTTTGCCGCCTGTTCCACGGATTTTCATGGGAGCCAGGAAGTCGGTCGCAGTGAATCCGGTGCAGTAGACGATGACATCGACCGGGTGATCGCCGCCGTCCTCGGTGATGACCGAGTTCGGGGTGATCTCCGTGATCCGTGCGGTTTCCAGCCGGGCGTTGTCGCGCATGAGTGCGGGGTAGTAGTCGTTGGACATGAGTCCGCGCTTACAGCCGGGGGCGTCGATTGGTTTGAGTGCTGCCCGCAGCTTCGGGTCGGTCACCTGACTCCTGCGGTGGCGGCCCGCGATCGTCGTCAGGGCTTCGCGGACGGCAACGTTGCCATCTAGGGCCTTGGAGACGAACTCGAAGTACGACCACCAGCCACGACGCTCGATCGTCTGCATAACGGGCAACAGGCGGAAGAGTCCGGATTTCGCGGGCAGATACCAGCTTTCGAACTTCGGCATGATCCACGGAACGGATCGTTGGAAGACGGTCAGGTGGGCAACCTGGGGAGCGATCGCGGGCACGATCTGAATTGCACTCGCGCCGGTGCCGACCACCGCGACGCGCTTGCCGGTTAGGTCGACGTCGTGATTCCACCGTGCCGAATGGAACTGTGCACCGGCGAACCGGTCCATCCCGGGAATGTTGGGCAGCGTCGGCCGAGACAATTGCCCGACCGCTGGTACGAATACGTTCGCCGTCAGTTGTGAACCGTCGCTGGTCTGGATTCGCCACAGCCCGTGGTCGGCGTCGAACTCGGCTTCGGTCACCTCGACGCCGAATCGGATGCGCTCCAGGATTCCGTATCGTGCGGCGACGTCCTGCAGGTACGCGAGGATGGCTGGTTGCTCCGCGAATCGCTTCGGCCACTTCGTGTTCGGCGCGAAAGAGAACGAGTAGAGGTCGGACGGTGCATCGCAGGCCGCACCCGGGTAGGTGTTGTCGCGCCAGACCCCGCCGAGGCTGTCGGCCTTCTCGAGAATCGTGACGTTGCGATGTCCGTGGCGAACGAGTTCGATCGCGGCGGCCAAGCCGCCGAATCCCGCGCCGACGATGAGCACCGATGGGTCAGGCGACATTGACTGCCCTCTTCTGTTGATAGAAAGGTGCAGATAATCTCTCATCCTGTGGGTTGGCGGTCAAGGGACCTCACACATCGATGCTCGCGAACGTCTACATAGCGTGGGGGATTTCAGCGTTTGTTCGGGCGAGGCCGTTGGGGTGCTTGCTGCGATGCGAGCTGCCCTGCCACAGGAGGTTGCTGGCACGCGTGCGGAGCAGGTGCTGCTGTACACCGAGATCGAAGCGTTGAAGCGGCAGCTCGATGCCCTCGGCTACCGCGTGCTGGCTGATCTGGAGACGAGCACCGATGACTCGCTCGGCATCCTTCGGACCGTCGACGTGGTTGCCGATGCGGCCCGTTTGGAGAAGAAAGACGTGCGGGCTCGGCTGCGGATCGCCGCCGACCTGACCCCACGGGTCATGGTCTCTGGTGAGGTCGTTCCGCCCAACTTGGAGTACGTCGCCGAAGTGGTGAACCGGGGGACCATCGGTATCGAGCACGTGAGCGTGATCCGCCGGTTCTTCAAGAACCTCCCCCGCGCGGTCGAACCCGACGCCCGCGTGTTCGCCGAGCAGCAGCTCGCGG
>JAJFUQ010000033.1 GCA_021372355.1 Nocardiaceae bacterium
GACCTGTTCGCGGACGCGTCGGACAAGTTGGTGGAGGCGTGGCGGGCCACCTATCGCTGCGAACGACGATGATTGACCGCTTGGTCCACCACGCCGAGGTCCTCACCCCCTCCGGCGACTCCTACCGCACCTACCAGCGCCGCGAACTACTCCAAGGAGAACCGCGCCGCACGAGACTGACGAAGGGCGCTCTGCGTCATGGCCGGAGGCCCACTGCTGGTTCAGCTCGGCGAAAGATGCCCGCAGGCAAGATAGGTCAGGCCGTACGGTGACGCGCGCACACGGAGGTCGGGTACCAGCTCGGCGAGCAGCGTCCACGGTTGTTCGATTCCGTCGAATGTCGTGACGTAGCGCGAGAGCATGCGTCTACTGACCTGATGGAGCGGAAACGCTTTGTGCGGTAACGTTTTTCCACCCAGCACAGCGATACGCGCGGCGGGCTTCAGGTGGTTGACAATGTGGTCCAATGCCGGACGCGACCGCATGATGTCATGTACCAGGCAGAACAGTGCGGCGTCCGCTTCGACTCGGATGTCTGCGTCCTCGATCGCGCTTTCGACCAGCGTGACATTAGTCCAGCCATGCCGCCGCACCCGTTCGCGCGCGATGTCGAGCATGTCCGGGCTGAGCTCGATGCCGACCAGACGCCCGTGAGGCCCGATGCGTTCCTCGATCGCCGCGAAACTCAACCCGGTCCCGCACCCCACATCGATGACGCAGTCACCGGGCGCCAGATCCAGTGTCGCGACTGCTCGGAGCCGGCGACGGGAGAACCCGACTGCCCGGCCAGCGGCTCCAGCGATGAACCGGTCGTATCCGCTCGCCAGACGCCGGTATTTCTCACGCGCTCGATCCCGATCGGGTGCCGGGTCGTCCCCCATGAGCGAGATCCTAGGTCATCGGTGTTCGGTTTCACCGGTCCCGGTGCGGGATCGCGGCGCGACTGCCGGGACCGCAGACACCGACCCGCATGCTCGAACGATCTGGGCGCAAGGGGTCAACTTTCGAAAGGGAAGTTGCCACGCGGTCAGTATTCGGGAGTTGTTGACACTGTCCTCGCCGACAGTCGTGATGTGAGGTTCGGGAGTTCGGGGCCTAGTCGAGGCTGTCGTCAGGAGCAATGATCGCGACGGCAATCGTGGGTGCTGCGACCGGATCGATGTGGCTTGCACTGAACCGCATGCGCATCCAGCCGCCGCCGGCTCTGCGCACTCGGACGCTGTCTTGGACGGGCCCGTGGGCGCTGCGTTCGACCATCTCGGGGAATCGAGCGTATTCGTCTGGGTGAAAGCCAGGCATTTGCCCGGTGGAAACCCCGTGACCGATTCCTGGCACCCACGGGGTGAGCCAGCGCAGCACGATCGGGGCATTTAGTGCGCGGTGATCGATGATGGCCCCGTACACGCCCGCTTCGACAAGAACCAACCGTCCAACCGTGGCGTCGAGGAGCGAGAGTCTGGTCGCGGTGATCGCAGCAGAGTGGGTGATGTCTTCCATCAGCCCTCTGATGCGCGGGCCTGCTGAGGTCTCGACGTATCGCTCGGCGTAGTGGACAACTCGGAGCTCTTCTTGTCCATCGGCGGTCGGGATTCGTAGAACAAACGATCCTTGCCCGGCGTATCCGGGCCTGGCGTTGTTGATGTTTTCCCACATGGTTACTACGTCGGCGAGCTGGGCGACCCTCGTATACATGTCGAGGGGACCGTAAA
>JAJFUQ010000046.1 GCA_021372355.1 Nocardiaceae bacterium
CTGGGCCAGCGAGATCGTGTCGAAGTGAGTCACCACGTCGGGCCCCAGATAGGCCGGCTCGGCGATCTCGTAGAGCAGCTGGTAGGTGACCGTACCGACCGACACCAGCCCCCCGGTGTCGGCGTGCTTGGTGATCACCGACGAGCCGTCGGCCGCCACCTCCGCGATCGGGAAGCCCGGGTAGCGACGGTCGGTGATCTCGTCGAGGAAGGCGTAGTTGCCGCCCGTGGCCTGTGGTCCGCATTCGATGACGTGGCCGGCCACGACGGCACCGGCGAGCCGGTCCCAGTCGGTGCGCTCCCACCCGTGCCACCAGGCGGCCGGGCCGACGACCAGCGAGGCGTCTGTCACCCGTCCGGTGACGACGACGTCGGCGCCCGCACCCAGCGCTTCGGCGATACCCCAACCCCCGAGGTAGGCGTTGGCCGAGACCGGCTTGACCTCACCGACCGCAGGGGTGATCGCGGAGAGGTTCCCGCGCAAGTCGTCACCTTCGATGTGGGCGATCCGGACGGTGATACCGAGCCGGTCCGCAAGCTCGCGCAATCTGACGGCCAGCCCGGCCGGGTTGAGCCCACCGGCGTTGGCCACGATCTTGATACCGCGGTCGGAACAGGTGCCCAACACCTGCTCCATCTGGGTCAGGAACGTGCGCGCGTAACCGCCCGCCGGATCCTTCGCCTGGGCCTTCGCCAGGATGAGCATCGTCAGTTCAGCGAGGTAGTCCCCGCACAGCACGTCGATGCTCTGCTCGCCCGTCCCGCCCTCGACCATCTCCCGCGCCGCGGCGATCCGGTCGCCGTAGAAGCCCGAGCAATTTCCGATGCGTACCGGGTCCCTCACGACACACCTCCGTCGAACTGTCCTGCGGTGCGCCCGCCACCGGGAGGTCCGGCGAAGGCCTGCGCGATGGAGAGCCACTGGTCGGCGAGCGGACCGGTGACGTGCAGTGCGGTGTCGTCGCGATGCCTGCGCTGGGTGACGAGCAGGCAGAAGTCGTGCGCAGTGCCGGTGACCCGGTTGGGCACGCCGTCGGGGCCCCAGGTCCACAGCGTGCCCCCCGGTGCGGTGAGCTCGACACGGACGGGTTCCTCGGGCACCTCCAGGCCGTTGGCCATGTAGCTGAACGCCCGCGCTCCCACGCCGATGTGGGCGACGTGGCGCAACCGGGCCGAGGGCACACGGGTCACTCCCAGCGCGTCGGCGATGTCCTGACCGTGCGCCCAGGTCTCCATGATCCGCGCGGTCAGCGAGGAAGCCGCGCTCATAGGGAGGCCGAACCACGGCACCCGCATCGAGGGGTCGATCGCTGCGAAGGCAGCGACGAGGGCGCGGCGCGCGCCGTCGAACCAGGACAGCAGCTCCGCTGTCGGCATCGGCCGGTAGCGCTCGGCGATGGTGTCCGGGGAGATCCGGCCGTCGGCGAGCATGGGCAGCACCTCGGCCGTGAACCCTTCGGGGTCGGTGGCTGAGCGCACCGCGGCGTCGTCGAAGAACGCAAGATGGCTGATCTGATCGCGGACCGCCCAGCCTGCCGCGGGGGTGGGCGCGTCCCACCCGGCTTGCCCCTCGGGCAGCTCGGCGATCAGTGACCACAGCTCGGCCGTTTCCGCCCCGATGTCGGTGATCAAGGACTCCATCGGCACGGCCACGTCTAACGTCCCTTCCAAACCGGTGTGCGCTTCTCGCGGAACGCGGCGGGACCCTCTAGCGCGTCGGCGCTGAGGTACACCGGCTCCCATATCTGGTCGGCGTGGGCGTAGGCCTCCGTCAGGTGGTGCGCTGCGGAGAGGTATACGGTCTTTTTTGCCGCGAGTACGGACAGCGGTGCGTTGGAAGCGATCCGCAGGGCGATCTCCTGAACTCGTACCCGCAGCTCCGCTGCGGGCACGACCTCGTTCACCATGCCTACCTCGCGGGCGCGCTCGGCAGTGATCGGGTCGCCGGTCATCAAAATCTGCAGCGCAATCCGCGGCGGCAGCAGCCACGACAGCGGGACAGCCCATGGCGAGCCGCGGCCTACCTTGACCTCGCTGACCGCGAACCTGGCGTGCTCGGCTGCGATGACGAGGTCGCACTGCTGGGCCAGTAGGAATCCGCCGGCGAAGGCGACGCCGTTCACCGCGGCGATGGTCGGCTTGGCGACCTGGATGTTGCGCCCGAATTGCGGCGCGAAGTCTGGCGGCGGAACCGTGAGCGCCGTCTCCGCCATCTCTTTAAGGTCCCCTCCGGCGCAGAACGCCTTATCGCCTGCCCCGGTCAGCACCAGAACCTTGGCGGAGTCGTCGGCGTTGAAGCGGTGAACGCTGTGGAACAGTCCCTGCCGGACCGCCCCGTTGAGCGCGTTCCGTGCCTCGGGGCGATTGATCGTCAACCAGGCCACCCCGTCGACGACCTCGTAGGTGATCGCTTCCTCGCTCATCAATCCCCGTCCTGATCGGCACCCGCCCTCCCGATGTGAGGGCTCGTTCACTCGCAGTACGTTACCCGGCAGAATGTCGCGAGGACCAGTTGGTGAGCGAACGCGTTGCGTCCGGCGGCGCAACCCGACCGGCGTGGCCAGCTCCGTAAATGTTGGGTTCGCCACCTCGTCGGCCGCATTCGGTTCGAGCGATTGACGAGATCGGATCCCAAGGCCGCAACACGGGGTTGCATTCGTACGTCAAGTCCTCGGCAAGAATGTGGCCCTCTTCGGCCTTTTGGGATTGGCACGCCGGAGGTGCTCCTTGCCACCGTTTCACCCTTGGCTCCCAGAAACAATCGGTGCCAAATGCTGTGAACGCATGCGTCGCCGCGGGGAACCGCTCGTCAGCGTCCGAGGACTTGAAAACCTTCCCATGCTTTCCGGCGGTCGGCGTGGGGGTCGTTGTCCACTCGCGAAGCGCGATCGAAGACGAGGACCGGACGGGCGTCGCTGGTGTAGCGCGGCCAGCCGTCTCCTGGAACTCCGGTGCGTGCGAAAGCATCCCAGCGCCCTTGCATGTCGTCGCTCACGCGTAGGGCCGAGCGGCGATCGGCTCCGGCGCTGAGTAGCCGACCGAGCGGCGTGCGGTAGGCGTCGAACACCGCAAGAAGCTCCGTCGCATGGGTGGCACCCAGCCCGGCCCATTGCAGAGTTCGCGGGGCGAAGTCATAGCGGTACAGATATGTGGGGGCGTGCCGACTGTGGGAATCCGCGAGCTGCCACAGTGTCGATCCGAATGTGAAGTCGGCCCCCAGTCGGATACAGGCATCGGGGGCCGGATATTCGGGATAGGCAGCAGTAATTCGCTCGCGACAGGTGGGTTCCGCTCCCGCTAGTAACGCTTCGATCTTGGCTTCGTTCGTCGGGAGGAGTTTGAGGAAGCGAGTGAACAACCGGCCCTCGTCGGCGTTCGTACCGACGATCAGCGGCACACGGTACGCCTTGCCGTCGCGCATCGCTTGAATGGGCTCGGACGGTAGATAGTCGGTTCCGAATGTGCATCCCACCGGGTAACCGCCAGCAAGGTCCGATGCACTCGTGGTGAGCAAGCGATCGAATGCATTCACCAGTTGAGCCGGACGCGCCGCCAACAGGAGGCGGGCGGGCTCCCGCTCGTCGGCGCAGAGAATGGATGCGAACTTGGCGGCGAACTCCGCGGCCAGCTCCTGGGAGCGGGATAGCGCGCCGGCCGGACTTTGTGAGATAGCCTGTGCGAAAAGCCCTTTAGCCGCTGGCACGGCCAGCAAAGTGGTAACGGCGTGCGCGCCCGCGCTCTCTCCGAAGATCGTCACGTTATCGGGATCGCCGCCGAATGCCGCGATGTTCTCGCGTACCCACCTGAGCGCCGACACGAGGTCACGCAAGTAGAGGTTGTCGTCAATATGGATGTCTGCGGTGGACAGCGACGACAGGTCGACAGCCCCTAGCGCGCCGAGGCGGTAGTTTGTCGATACGTACACGCAACCGCTGCGGGCAAGCGACGCGCCATCATAGATCGGTGTCGCGGAACTGCCCAGGAAGTACGCCCCGCCGTGAATGAAGAACATCACGGGCAGAGGTCGGTCCGAGCCGCCGTCGGGTGCAACGACATTGAGGGTGAGGCAGTCCTCGCTCATGGGCTGGAACTTGCCCGGACCGACGATGGTGTATCGGCGGGGCTGTGGAGCGCAGTAGCGGAATCGGTGGCAGGGTCGGACGCCGTCCCACGCTTCGACCGGCTGGGGAGCCTTGAACCGCAGCGCGCCGACTGGTGGCTTGGCGTAGGGAATGGAACGCCAGCGATTGACGCCGTCCCGCGTGAATCCTTCGATGGCGCCCGAGGTGAGTTCGGTGCGGACTGTCTTCGCTGGCATGTATCGACAATAGCGAATGACTATTCACACCAGCGCCCGGCTCTGCCGTTCAGTCGCCGTGTCGGGCACGGTTTGGCCTGCTACTGATGACTCACTCGACTTCGGTCAGCGGCCTCCACGGCCGTTCGGTGACGTCGTGGCTGATTCTTAAGCACCGGTTACATCTTTTCAGAAGAAGAAGCTACCCATGACCGGCTATCTCCGGGCGTGCGGGGACATCCTCAGCGTTGTGAGCGTCGGTACTCGCTCGGAGAGCGGCCGGTCCATCGCTTGAAGGCGTGTGAGAAGTTAGCAAGATCGCCGTATCCGAGCTCGGTCGCGATCTGGCTTGCCGACATTGATCGGGTGATTAACAGCATCATCGCGCTCTCCCGCAGACACGACTGGCGCAACTCGCGAAACGTGGTGCCCTCTTCGGCGAGCCGGCGTTTGAGTGTGCTGGTGGATACCGAGAGTTCGTCTGCGACCCGCTGGCAACTTCGCTGTCCGGGATCCTCGTCCAACAACCGTCTCACCTTCTTGGAGAAGGACGTGGCTCCGCTCTGCTCGTCGAGGGTCCGCCTCAGCTCGGCGACGGCGAGTCGATACGCAAGGGGATCGGAGAACCGGCACACTTCATTGAGCGCGTTGACGGGAACATGAAGGTAGGACATCGGTGCGTCAAAGAACAGGCGCCCGGCTAGTACCATCTCTGCCGCGAGTTTGTTCAGGGAGACCGGCGCTGACCAACTCAAGTGGAGCGTGACGGTCAGCGCGTCACTGACGAGCATGTCCAGCAGTCGTAACAACGCCGAGCCGGTATATGTGACTGCTAAGCAGTCCAGGGCCCGATCGCCTGTGTGCCCCCAGAGCCCGACGGTGAGACCTTGGTCGTTTGGACGGAATTGTGCATTGATCGCCGTGGTGATCAACGGTAGATAGGTGAGCAGCTCGACGATCTCGGCTACCGAGCCTGCGCTGACCAGCGGGACGCTCAACGGGCCGAAAGATGTCAACTGTGCCTGTCCTGCAAACGAGAAGCCGAGCAGGGTTGCCCGGTCGACGTCTAGATCGGGGTACAGATCGCGAAACCACCGCAGTGGCGCCTGGACATCGTGCTGCATCAGCGTCGCCTCGTCGGTTCCCTCGCGCGCCATGATGGTGCGAAGCCGCGCGACGGCGTCCGGGTCGAGTGCCTGGCTCTCCAGCATTTGCACGAACGCGACCGGAGGCACACCGGCGTTGCTGAACTTCACCGATCGTGCCCCCTGAGCCCAATCCACAAGTTCCTGATCCGCGCAAACATAGCGGAAGCGCTCGGATTGGACAATCCTGTTAACAAGTATTCACATTCAGGGCAACTTAAGAGGAGTCGGTAATGGCCGTTGTCACTTTTGTCTCCCACGACGGCGACAAGCACCAGGTGCCTCTCGATGAAGGCCAGTCACTGATGCAGGTCGCGACCAACAATGCGGTACCCGGCATCGACGGCGACTGCGGAGGCGAAGCCGCGTGCGGCACCTGCCATGTGATCGTCGATCCGCAATGGACCGACAAGGTCGGCCTCTCCGGCCCCGCTGAAGAAGAGATGCTCGCGATGAACCCGGAGCGTCACCCGACCTCCCGGCTGTCCTGTCAGATGCCGGTCTCCGAGGAGTGGGACGGCTTGATCGTCCAACTGCCCGAGTTCCAGATGTAATGACGAGCGAAAAGGAATAAGACGTAATGAAGGTTTCTGAAGCAATCACCGAGAAAGTTCAGGCGACCATCCCGATCGACCTGCAGATTCAAGGTGCACACCTGTATGACAAGACCCGGCGTTTGGTGACCGGAACGAACGGCAAGAAGATCTTCGTCGAGAGCCCCCTCCCGCCGGTCGAGGACGTCGAACTCGCCGACATCGACCTCAGCAACCCTTTCCTCTATCGTCAGGGGCTCTGGCAGTCGTACTACGAGCGCCTGCGCAACGAAGCTCCGGTCCACTACCAGCCCAACAGTCCGTTCGGTCCGTTCTGGTCGGTCACGCGGCATGCCGACATCGTGACCGTCGAGAAGAACCATGAGGTCTTCTCCTCCGAGCCGTTCATCGTCATCGGGTCCCCCCCTCGTTTCCTGGATGTCGCGATGTTCATCGCGATGGATCCGCCACGCCACGACAGGCAGCGGGCCGCCGTCCAAGGGGTGGTCGCGCCCAAGAACCTGCGTGAGATGGAGGGGCTGATTCGATCGCGTGTGCAGGAGGTGCTGGACGACCTGCCCGTGGATCAGCCGTTCGACTGGGTGCAGAACGTCTCGATCGAGTTGACCGCTCGGATGCTTGCCACCCTTCTGGACTTCCCGTACGAGCAGCGTCGCAAGCTCGTCTACTGGTCAGACCTTGCGACCTCGCTGGAGCAGGCTAACGGCGGGCCCTCGGACAACGACGAGGTGTTCCCCGGCATGCGCGACATGGCGCGAGGTCTCAGCGCTCTCTGGCACGACAAGGCAGCGCGGATGGCTGCCGGGGAGGAACCCGGCTTCGATCTGATCACCATGTTGCAGAGCAACGAGAGCACCTTGGATCTGATCAAACGACCGATGGAGTTCTTGGGCAACCTCGTGCTGCTGATCGTCGGAGGCAACGACACCACCCGGAACTCGATGAGCGGCGGTGTTCTCGCGTTGAACCGGTACCCGGACCAGTTCGAGAAGCTGAAGGCCAACCCCG
>JAJFUQ010000050.1 GCA_021372355.1 Nocardiaceae bacterium
CTTACGCTTTCGCCAGCCTGGCCGGCAGCACAGGAAAAACAACCACGGTCGTCACCCTCGGTACGCAGCTCGCGATGGAGGGGCTGCGGACCCGCATTGTTGACCTGGATAGCCAGGCCAATGCCAGTACCTGGTTGGGATACGAAGACACCCACGGCAAGACCGTCGCAGACATCCTTCGCAACGAAGCGAGCCTGGCCGATGTCGAACTCCCCGGCCGCGTCATCAAGGGAGTCGATGCCGACGACGAGCCGATCGTGGGTGAGATCCCCAACTTGACACTCGTGCCGGCGCGGCGTTCCACACTCGACAAGATCATGATAGAGCTGGCCGCCGACCAAGGTGGAGTGCTGCGATTGCGCAACGCCCTCGCCCAGGCCGACCCGGTCGACGTCACCTTGATCGATTGCCCAGGAACCATGTCCACCCTCGTGGTAGCGGGAATCCTCGCCACGAGTGTCAGCGAGCGCGACACGAGTGCCGGTGGATGGGGCGTCATCGCGTGCACGAAGCCCGCCTACAAGGAAAGCCGCGGCATTCCCGACTTGGAGCGCCAACTGCATATCCTGCGCGAGACGTACCGCATGGATTTACGTCTGTTGGCGATCGTGCCGTGCGTGGTGCCGCCGGAAAACGCGGGCCGCGTCTACATCGACCAGATGGAAGATCTTCGCGAGGTGTACGACACACTCGTCACCCCAGGTGTGCGGCGCGCCGGGATTGTTGATGAGGCGTTCGTCAACGCCACTCCCCTGCCGCTGTATGGTTACCGCGCCCGTGGTATCAGTGAGGATTACCGTGTCGTCAAGGATTACCTCGCCGACTCACTCGGCCTGTTCAACCGCAGGACTGTCGCGGCATGACACGGCCGGCGCACGACCGACCCGCAGGCGGTGACGATCCGTCCGCCGGTCCCGGGCGCACGACCGTCAATGTCAGCGCAGAGCTCTTGGCGGTCTCTCGCGCCGCCGTCCGCCTGGTTCGCGCCACAACGGGCCGTGCGTACTCGCTGCGACAATTCACCGAAGAAGCGTTCGCGACGCAGATTCAGACGATCGCCGACACCTATAACGATGGCCGCGCCATTAGGCCCGACGACACGCCCTTGGAGAAGGGGCGCTCTGCCTGGTGATGCACCGTGCATCACCAAGGCGTCGGGCTGCAGCGTGGCCGCTTCGATTGTGACTCACTGACCACCAAGGCAAGCCCCGGTGGGGGAGAGGTGTCACCCACGGCCGCGACCGGGTAAAAGGTGTGCTGCTACTTATTCGCGGTGTTAGCTGGTGCCGTGAGAAGTTCGCACCGAGCTAACATTGGCACCTACGTTCCGTCACAGTGACATAACAAGACGACGGTACGGCATGGGTGTGGTGGCGTTTGGTCCACTCCAGCGACCCCGCAAAGGATGCCGCTCTGCTTGTTCGGGCGGAAATATGCTGCGCCGCAGAGTGTTTGAGGGGGCGGGGTGGCTTCGATGGGGGAGAGGGGCTTGGGCGCCTTCTGTCGTTCGCGCCTGACGCTTAACCCTCAGCCGAATGGGTCCGACGTTCCCGTGCGCGCCGCGCAGGTCTGAACACGTCGAGTGGGCCCCGATTGTCACGGAACGATGCGCAACGTGCCGGTCGATGGCGGTGGCAGGACCGTGAGTCCGGCGCGACGGCACGCGTCCGGACCGGGCATGGGGCTGAGGCCTTCGGGCCGAGGTTTGAAACCCTCGGCGTCGAATGCCGCGTAGGCGTTGGCCCGGGCGATGGTGGTGAATCTCGACTCGTAGACGATGCCGCGCAGTCCGAAGTCGTAGAACTTGTTGGCCCACAGGGGGAAGGGCGTAGCCGCGGCCGGCGTAGGTAGCAACTTCGCGGGTCATGCCGAACCGTATGGCTCTTGTGTGGCAGGTGTCCGCAACGCGGCCGCCGCGTTGCACGGCGAGGGTTGAGACTCGTGTTTCATCGGCTCACCCGTGGGACACCACTCCGGTGGTGGGGCCGAGGCGCTCGCGCAGCGCCGTCTCTTCGTCGACGGCCAGGTAGCAGGTGCCGTTGGTCGCCTCCAGATTGAATCGCCCACCGGTGTCACTAGCAAACCACCACACCCCGAAGTCGCGGTGATGAGCGCGGTAGAGCTCTACACCCTTTCGGAGCCGCCGCACGGGGAATCCGGTGAGGTCGGCCGTAGGTTTTCGTAACCTCAGCCTTCGGCGGCCTACCGGCGCCATCGAGCGGCGGTGTGCTCAGCAAACTCCTGGACGATCTTGGTGTCTC
>JAJFUQ010000057.1 GCA_021372355.1 Nocardiaceae bacterium
CATCGATGGCCTGTGCCGCGCAGATCTGTGCCTTCAACTCCTCCAACTGCGCGACCCGATCAATGCGCGTCGCGTTATCGACATGCCGATCCAGCGCCACCAGGTGGCGCTGGAACTCGGTGATCACATCGCTTCGCACCACTCGAACATATATGCGACCTCTGACAAGTAACTGCAGGTCAGAGACTTAAGTGCGCTTTCTGATGCGGGCGGTCAGCTCTTCGGCTCCGCCGGCGCAACCGGCACCTCGGAGACCGGGATCGGAGTGTCCTTCGCCGGACCCGGTAAGGCTTCGACGAATTCGACCGGGTCCTCGGCGACCAGAGAGCGGATCGCGGAGTTGAGGATCGCCACGATCGGGACCGCGAGCAGGCCACCGGAGATGCCGGCGAGAACGATGCCGGTCGTGATCGCCAGGACCACGGCGAGCGGGTGGATCGCGACGGCCCGACCCAGCAGCATCGGCTGCAGTATGTGCCCCTCGACCTGCATGACGACCACGATGATGCCGAAGACGATCGCGGCGGTGACGATCCCCTTCGTCACGAGCGCGATGAACACGGCGACGAAGCCGGTGACGAATGCTCCCACGAGGGGGATGAACGCACCGATGAACACCAGCGACGCCAGCGGAATTGCCAGCGGGACGCCGAGAACGCCCAGACCGACGCCGATACCGATCGCGTCGACGGCCGCCACCGCGACCGTGGCGCGCACGAATCCGGTGAGCGACCGAAAGCCCGCGATGCCGGCGAGCCGCACGCGACGACGCGACGGTGACGGCACGATCCGGGTCACGAACTCCCAGATGCGTGGGCCGTCGTACAGCAGGAAGATGAGGATGAAGGTCGCGAGAAGGAGTCCCGTGAGGGCTTCGGTGAGGACCGTCGCGGTCGCGATCGCACTACCGGTCAGGGTCTGGCTGTGCTCGGTGATGAAGTCCTTGACGTTCTCCCCGGAGAGCCGGATCTCCTCGGCGAACGGCAGCGGGGTGTGCTTCAGCCAGTCGGTGACACTCGCGATGCCCGCATTGAATTCTGCGGCGAGTTCCGGGAACCGGTCGACGGTCTGCTCGACCACGAACGACAACACGCCCGCGACGGCACCGATCATTCCGATCATCGAGACCATGACCGCGATTCCGCGCGGCACTCCATAACGATTCATCCAGTCGACCAACGGCGCGAGCATGGCCGCACCGAGAAGCGCGATCGCGAACGGAACCACGACCGTGCGGAGCTCGATGATCACAAAACACAAGGCGACAAAGCCGGCGAGCAGCACCAATAGGCGCCACGTCCACTCTGCCGACACGCGGAGCGAGTAAGGAACTGCATCGGCTGTGGAAGTCGTTTGTACAGAAGCTTTGTCGCTCATCGATGCGAGCGTAACCCGCCATCCACACGGTTCGCCCGCGTTGACTTTCGTCCCGGGGATAAATTGTTCTGGTGCCTGCGCCTACTGATGTCGTCAAGAAGACGATGGGTACGCGTTGGCCCATGTATCTCGCTGCGGTTTTGGCGGCGAACGGGCTCGGCGCGATCCTCATCTACGTCTTCCTGCGCTACGGACTGCCGTTGCCGCAGTCGACGGCGATCATCGAGGACCGGCGCCGCAACCTGATCACGTTCGTGACGATCTGCCTGCTCTTCGGCTTCTTCTCGCTGGTCGGAGCGTTCATCCTGTTGCGTCCGGTGCTGCAGTGGGAGCTGCGCGGCGGCCCCCCGAGCAGGCGCGAGCAACTCGCGGCCCTGCATGCACCACTCCGCCAGGCGGTGCTGCAGCTCGTGCTGTGGATCATCGGCGGAACGGTGTTCGCTGCCCTCACCATCACGGCCACGCCGGAACTCACCGCGGCCGTGATCCTCACCACGATCATGGGCGCGACGATCGTCTTCGGATTCACCTACATGCTCGGCGAGCGACTACTGCGACCGGTCGCGGCGCGCGCTCTCAGCGAGGTTCGCTTCGACAAGACGTTCACGCCCGGCATCGGTACGCGCATGGGTATGACGTGGGGCCTCGGCACACTCGCCCCCACTCTCGGCATCGTCATGCTGTGCGTCACGCAGATCACCACGACGCTCGAGTTCACGGCCCGCTCGCTCGCGATCGCGATCCTCGCCATCGCCTTGCTGGTGATCCTGCAGGCGTTCGCGCTGTCGATGCTCACCAGCTCGAGCATCTCGGACCCGATTCAGCAGGTCATCCAGGCCATGGAGAAGGTCGAATCCGGCGAGGAGAACGTCGAGGTCCAGGTCTTCGACGGCTCCGAGGTCGGCCAGCTTCAGGTCGGCTTCAACCGGATGATGGCCGAGTCGGCCGAGCGACGGGTTCTGCAGGAACTCTTCGGTCAGCACGTCGGTGAGGACGTCGCCCGCCGCGCGATGGAGTTCGGTACCGAACTCGGCGGCGAGACACGCTTCGTCGCGGTGCTCTTCGTCGACATGGTCGGCTCGACCTCGACCGCTGCCGAACGCCCACCGAGCGAGGTCGTGGCCCTCCTGAACGACTTCTTCAACATCGTGGTCGATGTGGTCGACCGACATAATGGCTTCGTCAACAAGTTCGTCGGAGATGCCGCACTGGCCATCTTCGGCGCGCCGCTGAATTCCCCCGATGCCCCGACCGAA
The DNA here is from genome assembly GCA_021372355.1 of Nocardiaceae bacterium. Lineage (GTDB taxonomy): Bacteria > Actinomycetota > Actinomycetes > Mycobacteriales > Mycobacteriaceae > Smaragdicoccus. The sequence continues at coordinate 2,634 of JAJFUQ010000057.1, forward strand.
GCGTTGTCGGCCGCGCGCGAACTTCGCATTCGCCTGCGCTCTCTGGCCGGCTTCGACTTCGGTATCGGCGTGAGTGCCGGTCTCGCGGTCGCCGGCAACATCGGTTCGGCGAACCGATTCGAGTACACGGTCATCGGTGACCCCGTAAACGAGGCCTCGCGCCTGCAGGAGTTGGCGAAGACCGAGCCGACCAAGGTCGTAGCGTCGGGCAGCGCCCTGTACTTCGCGTCCGACGAGGAACAAGCCCATTGGGAACTCGGCGAAGAGGTGGTCCTCCGCGGTAGAAAGCGGCGCACGCGACTTGCGACGCCGATCAATACCGACACGGAAACCGATCAACCTCAACTGAGTCAATCTGGTGAGTGATCCGGAACGCGATCTTGATTACGCTGGCGGTGTGGATGCCGATCAGCAGACCCCGTCAGGTCGGCGTTCGCATGGCCGTTTCCGCTGGTTGCGCTGGGTTGGCGGCATCGCGCTGTTGGCGCTGCTGACCGCGGAGGGAATCTATCTCTGGCCTCGTCTCCACGAGTCGTGGCATGCGCTCTACGAAATCCATATCGGCTGGCTGGCCGCCAGCATCCTCGCTCAGCTCATTTCGATGAGCGGATTTGCTCGAGTTCAGAAGCAGTTGCTGTCCGCCGGCGGCGTCGACGTTCGGCAAGCCAAATCGTTGTCCCTCGTCTACGGCGCGACCGCCATGTCGGTCACGTTGCCGGCGGGACAGGTGTTCGCGACCGCCCTGACCTACCGAGAGACGCGCCGCTGGGGCGCGAGTCCCATCGTGGCGTCGTGGCAACTCGCCTTTTCCGGAGTCATCGCGGCCGTCGGTCTCGCGGTCGTCGGTGTCACCGGCGCGATGCTCGCCGGAACGCGCGTCAGCTCAGCCGGACTCATCATCTCGGTCGCCATTCTCATCGTCATCTCGGTGGGAGTGCGGTACGCGGCGTCGCACCCGGGCTCGCTCGATCGCCTCGTGGCGGGCGTCGTCAAGCGGCTGAACCGGCTGCGTAAGCGGCCGGCCGAGGAGGGTCTCGACCGCGTCCAGGACCAGATCAGCCAGATCGAGTCGGTCAAGATGCGACCACAGGACAGTTTCCTGATCCTGTTGTGGACGACGATGCACCGCGTCGGCGACGTGGCCTGTCTCGGATTCGCCTGCCTCGCGATCGGCGCCGACCCGACGATCTCCGGCCTGCTCCTGACCTTCGCATTCGGAAAGGCCGTGGGCACCATCCCGCTGGCCCCTGGTGGCCTCGTCATCGTCGACGCGACGCTCATCCTGTCGCTGACCTCGACCGCGTCCCTGACGGCCACCCAGTCGGTCGCTGCGGCCTTCGTCTACCGTGGCGTCAGCTTCATCATGATCGCGATCCTGGGATGGATCGTGTTCGCATTCCGGTTCCGCACCAAAGGCGCGAAATCGCACCTCGGCATCGACGTCGACCAGCAACGGAGGAAAGAGTGAACCGGACCAGTATCGGTCCCATTGCCGGCGATGTCGTCGCGGTGCTCGCGTTCGCGGCGATCGGTCGGGCGAGCCACGCCGAGGGCATCACCTTGTCCGGGCTCGCGCACACCGCGTGGCCGTTTCTCGTCGGCCTGGCGGTCGGCTGGATCGTCATTCTTGCCGCACGGTTGCGCGGGGAACAGGTCTGGCCCGCCGGCGTTGTCGTCTGGGGTTCGACGGTCGTCATCGGGCTTGCGCTCCGCGGCCTGAGCGGGGCCGGACTGTCCGGACTCTTCCCGGTCATCGCGGGCATCAGCCTGGCGGTGGTGCTTCTCGCACCACGCGCCATCGCCTCGTTCGTCAGCGGGCGGTCGAACCGCCGGACGCCAACTCCTTGATCCAGAAGTTCGCCACGCCCATGATCTGACCGTCGCCCTCCGCGCCGGTCAGCAGAACGGCGTACGCGACGTCGTTGCGGCTACCGACGACCCACTGGGTCTTGCCCTTCTGACTGGTCATTCCGGTCAGGGTGCCGCCGTACTGGCGGATCTGCCAGAAACTCGACTTCGAGGGGATCTCGAACAGGCTGTTACGCGCGTTCTTGATCGTGTCGTTCGAGAGCTTCGGGACACCCGTCACCAGCTTCGCCTTCTGGCCGGGGACCAGGAACGGCGACACGAGTGACCCGCGGTTGGCCGAGGCTACCGCCAGTGCCATTCCGAACGGGCTCACCTTCAGGTTGTTGCCGTTGATCGCGTCCTTGCCGCCCGGCAACGAGCCGGTGACCTGCTTGAGCCCGTTGATCGTGTAGTTCGCACCCACGCCGAGCGATGCCGCACCGTCCCGGTTTCCGAACATCTTCGCGATGTCCCCGACCGGGAAGGTGGTGTTCAGCGGCAGGTCGCCCATCTCCGCGCCCCACGAGTTCTGCGCGACCGCGAGGATCGCACCGGTCGACGGCTGAATCGCAACGATGGCGGCCGGAACCCCGGTCAACGAGACGGCATCTTCGGCAGCCATCTGAATGTCGGAGTCGATCGTGGTTCGGATGTTCGGTCCGGGCGGGCCCTGCTCGCCGATCAACCGCACCGGCGGCTCGCCGTCCGAGGAGGTGACCTGAACGGCCCAGCCCTTCGTCCTGTCCTGACCCTGCTGCCAGATGTCGCGCAGCGAGTCGATGACCGGCGAGACGATGCGCCGGTCGACGGTGATCAGCCGCGGGGTGTCGGTGATGACGACGCCCGGAATCTTGCGCAGTGCCGATTCCAGGACGTTGAAGTCGGCCTCCCGCAGGCCAACAGCCGTGATGACCTCTCCCTTGCCGTCCTTCAGCTGCTTCTGCAGCGAGTCCGCGGTGATGAGGGGCGCCACCGGCTCGATGGCGGCCGCCAGCGCCTCGGTCGACGACTTGACGTCTTTGATCTTGTCCGGGTCGAGCTTCACGGTCTTGATGTCCTGCTGCGACATCAGCTGCTGGCCCTGCGCGTCGACAAC
>JAJFUQ010000095.1 GCA_021372355.1 Nocardiaceae bacterium
GGTTGGGTGGCCTGGTTTTCGACCGGCGCTACTGGCCTAGTTTTGGACCGGCGTCCGCATCAGTGTGGGACGTCGAATCATGATCGAAATTGTGTCGAGCGACCTTCTGCCGCTTGACCGTTTCGTCCGCCTGTCTACCGAACGACTGACACTCCTGCCGCAAGGAGCGAACTCCTCATTCCTGGAGCACCCACGGGGTATCGAAGCTGCCGCAGTGTTTTGAGGTGAAGCTTGCGTCCGAGGGTTCGATGGTGACGGTTAAGGCCGTGGCATAGGTAACGAAGTTGTTGTCGATGATGTTGCCCTGAGCGTCTGTTCGTTCCCAGTAGCAGTCCTGCACCGGCTTTGACTGTGCGTAGGTGCCGGGGTAGATCGTTCGGAAGGTTCGACCGTCTCCGATTCGGTAGGACCCGCCGTTGAACTCTGTGCGGTGATAGTTCGGGTCCTTCGCTTTCGCTAGAAGGTAGGCATTTTCGGGGCAGATGATGCCGACGATGACGTTCTCGGCAATGTCGGACGCCTCGGCCCAGTTCTTGCCTTCGGACTCGTGGCCGACGCCCCAGAGTTGGAACAGCTCTTGGACTGCGTGACCATCGCCTTTGCTGAGTGTCGCGCACGTCCTCTGGTCGGATTGGTACCCGTATTGATCAGCCATTGACCGACCGCGCTTCTGAGACTCGACGAGCCACCGGCTGTACGTGCTGAGCACCGCTGTCGTCGTGGGCGCCGCTGTCGTGGTGGGTGCCGGTGTCGCCGTCGGTGTCGTGGAAACCGCAGTGTTCGCGGCTTGGCTTCCGCACCCGGTGAGGACAAGCGCGGCGACGGGGATGACTAGGCGACGATTCATGATCGGAATCATGGCGGCACCGAGAAGTCCCGAATGTCCGCTACACACCGTTGTCGTATGAACGGACGACAACCATGTGGACAATCAACCAGGAGTCGATCGCCCCGGCGCGCACTCGTGACCGTTATGAGCAATAGCCCTACGACGAGAGGGGTACGCGGTAGCTTGGCTACTCCTCGGACTTCCCCGGCAGGCTGAACACCAGCTTCGACGCAGGGTTGTAGACGTCGAGGATAAAGATTTGGACTGTTTCAGTGCGGCTCGATCAGGTTCACGTCGTGCGTTCGAACGACGCTGTCTTGTGTGTGCCACATCTATCCGCGGATGAGTCGCGACCTTCGTGCAACGACTGGGTGACCATGCTGCTCAAGGCTGTCCATGTTGGAGTACCGCCACCGCTGCACGCCGCGCAACCGGGTCCCCAACAGCCGCCGCGTTCAATTCATCGCACACGGACCGCATTCCATCGATCGCGTCCTGGATACGTGTGAGGCCGTCCCCTTGGATGTCGCGGTTTTGTGCGACGGCGATCGCGGATTCGATGCGGAGGCGTTGCACGGTTTCGCTGGCGATGTCGAGGGTGTCGAAGACGATCGAGTTCATGGTGAAGGGATCTACCCCAAGACGGTTTGGAATATCCACATGCGGATTGCGATAACGCATGGCATCCCGCGCCATGGCATGCGATGGCCGGGGAGGCTGGGGGCGGCGTCTCCTGGCACGTCTCCTGGCACGACTCGCCCCGAGAACGCAAAAACCCCCAGTTACCTGGGGGTTTATGGTGCGCGATACAGGGATTGAACCTGTGACCTCTTCCGTGTCAGGGAAGCGCTCTCCCGCTGAGCTAATCGCGCGAGGTGGGAACGGGAATCGAACCCGTGTGCACGGCTTTGCAGGCCGTTGCCTCACCACTCGGCCACCCCACCGCACAGGGCAGAAACCCAACCTG
>JAJFUQ010000106.1 GCA_021372355.1 Nocardiaceae bacterium
GGATCTGTGCATCAGCGCTCAGACGCTGCGGACGCTCGTGAACTCGTACGCCGCATCGTTCGGGGCGAATCTGCCGAACGTGCTCGCGCAGATCACGGACATCTTCGGGCCGACTGGAACGGCGGCCGGGCCGTGTGTCCAACTGGCGAAGCTGCTGCCGCTGCTGTCGACCATCGTGCAGGCGGGTGTTCCGCTGCCGAGTGACATACCGGCGACGAACATCGACCTCAACTTGTACGCCCTCAACGTCGCGGCCGCGCCGGGCGTCAACAGCCTCTCGCTGCCACTGGCCGGGATCGAGGTCGAAAATGACTGACGCAACGGCACGCTATGGCACGCGGTGGCTGCGCGCCTTGCTGCTCATGATCGCCGCCCTCGTCCCGGTCGCGATTCTGGGAGCGGCAACGGCCAAGAACGCGCTCGCGATGGCCATGGCGACGCAGTCCCTGCGGGGCACCTTCACGACTCAGGGAATCGTCACGAACGATGCGGTCGGAATCATCATTCATCCGCAGCTCGCCAAGGACGCCAACGGCAACACGTACAAGCAGTATGTCGTGAAGCTGCAGGCGACCAATGCCACCGTGCAGGGTCTGTGCGTCGCGGAGAAGATGTCCGTGTTCGGCCAGACGATGACGATCCTCATCGAAACCGGTGACCAGGCCGTGCAGGTCACCGGGGTGTGGGCGACACTGCACACGGTCCACACGTCGCTGAACGCGTCCGGCAGTCTCGAACTCAACAAGAACGCTTCCGACGTCGCTACGGGAGGCGAATCGCTCGGGGGAGTTCTCGGCGAACTCGGCATCACCACCCAGGGCGCGACCCTCGGGCCGGCTCACGGCACGCTGCAGGCGGCGAACATCAAAGGCGCGGCGCTGGCCGACTTCCATGCCCGGCTCGTGCCGGGGGACGTGAGCTGTTAACCCAGGATCGTCTCTAGCTCGTTCATCGTCTCGCCCGTGTACACGGCGAGACGCTGCAGGTGTGGAAGCGCGTCCCGGCACCCGATGAAGCCGAAGCACAAGCGATCGACGTAGCTGTAGCACGTGATGTTGAGAGCGAGACCGTGCATCGGAATCGACACCGGGAAGTTGGTTTCGAGGCGCGATCCGCGGAAGTACAGATGCTCCGTCGGACCGGGCACGTTCGAGATGACGACATTGCAGTTGATCGGGATCTTCGCGTTGATGCCCGTCACCGCCCGCGCGATCTGCATGCCCAACGGGGACATGAGCATTGCGCTGCTCGCCATGATCTCGGTTGCGGAGAGGCCGCTGATCAGCTCTTTGGCGCGGCTCGTCGAGGAGATGATGGTGTCGAGGCGTTCACGGGGGTCGGCGATGTCGGTGCCGAGGGTGGCCAGGATCGCGCCCACCGCATTGCCGCCACCCGGGTCGTTCTTCGGCCGGATGTTCACGGGCAGCATGGCGATGAGCGACTTGTCGGGCAGTGCGTCCTGATCGAGCAGGAACCGGCGAAGGGCCCCGCCGCACAGGGCGAGCACGATGTCGTTCAGCGACCCACCGGACGCCTTGGCGAGGTCCTTGAGCAGCGGTAACGAGAAGTCCTGAGTGGCGAACCGGCGGTTGCGGGTGATGCGGCCGTTGAGGACGCTCTGCGGGGCCTGGTTCCACGAGACGAGATTCTCGATATCGCGCTTGAGCGACCGCCGGAATGCAACTTGCCCGACGTTGAGAATCGACTTCACGGAGTTGGTGAGCAGCTGGCCGAAATCCGGTCCGTCGCTGTCCGATCGGGGCGGCCGGGAGGGATTGCGGACGGTGTAGAACAGCGGGGTGTCGGGGTCATCGGGCGTTTTCGACATCGCGCGGTTGAGCATCTGGACGCCCGTGTACCCGTCGACCAGGGAGTGGTGGACCTTCATGTACAGCGCGAAACGATTGTTCGGCAGCCCCTCGATGAGGTGCATTTCCCACGGCGGGCGGTGGAAGTCGATCGCCTGACCGTGGAGGTGGGAGACGATCGTGCCGAGTTCCCGTTCGCCACCGGGCGCCGGCAGTGCCGCTCGCCGTACGTGGTAGTCGGGGTCCATGTTCTTGTCCACGACCCAGCTCTGCAGCGGATTCTTCAGCAGGCCCGGGGTCTTCAGCTTGAGATTCCACGGCGACTGGACCTCGGCCGGATCGTGATACTGCTCGATGAGTTCGCGGAAGTAGTCGGGCGAGAGGTCTTCGCGGGCGCTGAACGTGAGCAGCGATGCGACGTGGAACATCGATTCCCGCGACTCGGCCATGAGAAAGCCCAGGTCGAGAGGATTGAGCCGCTTAACCATCCGTGGCCTCCGGTCGCGTCAGATCATCCCTTCTGACGCTAGCCACTTCCGAGTCGATGCCATGCCTGTTTCGAGATCGATCTTCGGCTCGAATCCGAGTAACCGGCGCGCCTTGTCGATCGAATACGTGCCGGTCCGGCACAGGTACTTCACGCTGACCGGGCTGAGTTCGGCGTTGATGCTCGTGAATTTCGACAACTGCGCGGAGCCGGTCGAGAGGGCAAGCGCGACGCTCGTCGGCAGGACAACCGGGCCGCGCTTGTGCAGCATTCGGTAGTAGTGCCCGAAGAACTCCTTCGTCGGCACGCCGATACCGCCGCTCATCGTGAACACCTGCCCGATCGCGGCCGGAGAATCCGCGGCGAGCAGGACTCCCGCGACGAGGTCGTCGATGTAGATCGGGGAGAAGATGCCGTTCCCCATGGCGGGCAGAACGAACAGGTTCTGCTTGATCAGCTCGACAGGCAGAACCGTCCACGGACGCGATCCCGGCCCGTAGACGTCCCCCGGCCGCACGATCGTCGCGGCGATCTCACCGGCGGAATGTGCTTGCAGCACAACCTGTTCGCTCGCGACGCGAGTGTCGACGTAGGGATTGCCATCGGGGCGGACCGGGTGATGTTCGGTGACCCCGTCGGGAAATCCGAGGTCGGAGAACGCCCGGATCGACGAAAAGTGGACGAACCGTTTGACTCCCGCGCGGACCGCGGCATCGAGGACGTTGCGAGTGCCCACGACGTTGACGCGCCACGCTTCATCGAGCGTCGGCACGTTCGATACCAGCGCCGCGGTGTGGATGACGAGATCGACTGAGTCGAAGCTGTCCTGCCAAGGGCCGGGCTCGGCCACATTGCCAGCGATGATCGAAGGCCCGGCGATGAGGTCGAGTCCGACGACCTCATCTCCGCGCTCGCGCAGCGAGTTCACGAGTGTCCGGCCGATGAATCCGCCGGCACCCGTGACGAGTACGCGCATCAGAGGCCGTGACGGATCGAGCCGTGGGTGAAGGTCGGTGCGGTACCCGGGCTCAGCACGCTCGAGGTGAGTTCACTGGTCGGGAAGAACTGGAGGAATCGTTCGTCCGTGGCGGCCCGGTCGACGAGCGTCTTCTCGAGAATGCAGAAGTTGTACTGCGTGGCCGTCGATTCGATGGTGTTGGCGTTGAGGACGATCTCCTGACCCCAGTGCTTCGCCCAGCCGGAGACGCCGGGAATCTTGCTCAATTCCGGCGTCAGGCACTCAGTTGCGATGACGTTCTCGGACAGCGCCCACACGCCCGAATCTGTGTTCAGAACCAGGGTCTGGTTGCCGGTCGCGTGGCCCGGGGTTCGGACGATGGCGACGCCGGGTCCGAGCAGGCGGTCGCCGTCGATGACAAGCAGGCGGTCGGGGTTGATGTCGACGAACGTCTCGGGCTGGTACCAGGGACGCTGAATCGGGTGCAGGTCGCGCATCGCGACGAGCTCGTGCCGCTGAACGATGAGTCGAGCGTTGGGGAAGGCCGCTTCAACCGGGAAGTCCGGCGAGATGTCGGCTTGGGGTCGAGTCGTACCGATGAGGCGGCGAACGTCCTGGGTGTGCAGGTGATCGAAGGCGAGGTAGTCCACGTCGGCCGGATCGATGCCGGCTTCGAGGACGCGCTCCATGACGGTCGCGTACTTCTTGACCGCGAGGTTCTGCACCCGCTCGGGAATCCCGCGGCTGATCGAGGCGAAGTACGGGGTGTTTGCGTCGAGTTCGGCGTCGCTGGGCTCCCACAACAGGATTCGCTGCTCGCCGTCGGAATCGACCCAGCGCACGATCACCAGGCGGTTCGTGATGAACAAGAACGGGCTCGGCGACGCCGGGGCACGCCACAAACCGAACTTGGTCGGGTAGGGAAGCGTCACGAGGTCATGCGTCGACACCGAGATCGGCTTGCCGGTGTGGGCGAACTCGTGACGGAAGTCGGCTGCGCGCAGCCGTGCGGTGCGCAGTGCCGCACCCGGTCCCTCGGCGTGATCGATGCCGTGGATGACATCGAGGGTCGAGATCTCGGCGCCGAGGTCGGTCGTCGTGGGAACCGGGATCTCGAGCGGCTCGGCAGGTGGGGGCGTCACCATGCTGGCCCCGCGGGGGCTGAGCTTCTTCAGGGCATCAAGTGGGGCTGCGCGCACGTGCGCCACGTTATCGGACCGCGGTGAGCGTCGCGTCAGCCTTGCGCGTTCGCAAGAGTCGATATCCACCGCCGCGTCTCGGCCGGGTCGATGACATCGTCGAGTTCCAGAACGGAGGCGGCCGTGAGCGCCTTGCCGCTCGCGTACGCCATGGCGACGAGGTTGTCGAACGCGGTCTGCCGCTCGACTGGATCGGCAATCGCTTCGAGTTCTTTGCGGAAGCCGAGCCGGACTGCGCCCTCGAGCCCCATACCGCCGACCTCGCCGGTCGGCCACGCCACGACGAATCGCGGAGCGCGGAACGATCCGGCGGTCATCGCCATCGCGCCGAGGCCGTATCCCTTACGCAGGATCACCGTGCCGATTGGCACCTGCAAGTTGGCTCCGTCGATGAAGAGCCGGCTGAACTTGGTGACCGTGGCGTGCTTCTCGGCTTCCGGTCCGACCATGAATCCCGGTGTGTCGCAGAGGGACACGATGGGTAGCTGGTGTGCATTGCACAGCTGCAGGAAAGCGCTCAGCTTGTCCGCGGCCGGGGCATCGATCGCCCCGCCGAGGTGGTGGTTATCGTTCGCGACGAGCCCGTACGGACGACCCTCGACTCGGACGAGCGCGGTCACGACGCCGACGCCCCAGTCGCGGCGCAGTTCGAGGACCGAACCGACATCGACGATGGCGTCGATCGCCGAGCGCACGTCGTACGACCGCAGGCGATTCTCGGGAACAACATGGCGGGCGAGTCGAGGATCGGGAGCCTGCCAGTCGAGCACTGCACCCTGGAAGTACGCCAGGTAGCGCCGCGCAATGTCGACAGCGTCGGCTTCGTCGTCAGCCACCACGTGGACGACGCCGTTTCGGCGTTGGACGTCGATCGGCCCGATGTCCTCCGGCGCGAAACTCCCGAGGCCGCCACCTTCGATCATCGCCGGCCCGCCCATGCCGATGTTCGCGTCCGATGTCGCGATCACGACGTCGCACGTCCCGAGGAGCGCGGCATTGCCGGCGAAGCAGCGGCCGGACACGATGCCGACAAGGGGAACCCGGCCAGACAGAGAACCCATCGTGTGAAAGGTCATCAGGTCGAGTCCCGAAACGGTGGCCTGGTCCGTGTCGCCCGGTCGTCCGCCGCCGCCTTCGGCGAAGAGGACGACCGGTAGGCGCTGGTCGTACGCCACGTCGAGAAGCCGGTCGGTCTTGGCGTGATTGCGCATGCCTTGAGTGCCCGCGAGCACCGTGTAGTCGTACGACAACACCGCGGCGCGAGCCCCGTTGATCGTGGCGATCCCAGTGACCAGTCCGTCGGCTGGCGTGTTGGCGATGAGGTCCTCCTCGCTGCGGCGCAGGCGCTGAGCGGCGATCGCCAGTGCGCCGTACTCGACGAAGCTGTCGTCGTCGACGAGATCGGCGATGTTCTCACGCGCCGTGCGGCGGCCGATGCGATGACGCTTCTCGATCGCTGCTGGTCGTGCGTCATCGCGGGTGAGCCGATGGCGCTCGTTCACTTCCGCGAGGTCCGCGCGCTCGCGGTCGAGGTCGACCTCGGACGACGTTGCCTCGGGTCCCGCTTCGCTGGACAGTCGGTAGACCAACAGGGGAGCGCCCGCTTCGACGACGGTGCCGGGTTCGACGACCACCCGCAGAACTTCGAGCGGATGCTCAGCGCGAACGACGTGTTCCATCTTCATCGCTTCGACGACCGCGGCTTCGTCGCCGGCGGCGATCGTGGCGCGCGGCGACGGCAACCACACAACGACTCCGGTGACATGGGTGCGGAGAATGAACTCGCCATCGGTGACTGGGACACCGGCGGCTTCGGTGCTGTTCACGTCGTCGGCTTGCACGATCAATTCCGGGAGGCGATCCGAAAGCCAACGCGTCGTGATCGGTTGGTCGGGCGCGAGCATCGCAGGCTCCTCGAGCACTGCCCGGAGGAGCCCGAGATTCGTTTCGACGCCAGCGATGTCGAACTCGCGGAGCGCTTGCACGCACCGCCGGACCGCCGCGAGGTGACTGCTGCCGCTGACCACCACCTTGGCGAGCAGCGAGTCGTACGTCGGGGTCTGCGTCAGACCCGGGAAGGCCGCCGTGTCCACCCGGACCCCGGGACCCGTGGGCGGGGCAAAACGGGCAAGCGTGCCGACACTCGCGATTGGGTCTCCATTGACGTCGATGCGCTCGGCGTTCACTCGGGCCTGGACCGCACAGCCGCGGGGGACCACGTGCAGGTGCAGGTCCTCGAGTTTCGAGCCGGCGGCGAGTGCCAATTGAATGGCAACGAGGTCGAGGCCGGTGACCTCTTCGGTGACGGTGTGCTCGACCTGCAGGCGCGGGTTGACTTCGAGGAAGTACGCGTTCTCGCGCCGGACCAGGAACTCGACCGTGGCGACCCCGCGGTAACCGACCGATTCGACGATCCGAACCGCACTGCTGTGCAGCCGTTCGCGCAGGGCATCTGACAGCGATGGTGCTGGGGCGATCTCGATCAGTTTCTGGTGCCGCCGCTGGATGCTGCAGTCGCGGTCACCGACGGCGATCGCATGGCTGCCATCTCCGACGACCTGAACTTCGATGTGGCGGGCATCCCCGGCGAGTGCCTCAGCGAAAACGGAGTCGTCGCCGAAGCCGGCGAGTGCTTCAGAGCGGCAGCGGTCGTAGGCGGACTTCAGTTCATCCGGAGCGGTGACCGCACGCATTCCGCGCCCGCCGCCGCCGGCCAGGGCTTTGATCATGATTCCGTCGGGGTGGGCAGCCAGCAGGGCGGCGATCTCCTCGAACCCGGATCCTGGCGGTGTCCCGGGCAGCACGTCGACGCCGGCCGCCACGGCCTGCTCCCGGGCCGCCACTTTGTTTCCGAATGTCCGAAGAACATGGACGCTGGGTCCGACGAAATCGAGCCCAGACTTCGCGCATTCTTCGGCTAGGGCTGGGCTCTCGCTGAGGAATCCGTAACCCGGATGGAGTAGTCCTTCGCGGCCGGCCGCCCGGGTCACACCCGCCACGTCCAGGTAGGCGGCGGCCCCGCGACCGGACAGTTCGACGGCCTCGTCGGCCAACCGCACAGCCAGAGAGTCTCGGTCGTCCGCGGCGTGGAGAACGCGCACCCGGTGGCCGAGTTCCCGGGCCGTTCGGAGCACCCGAACGGCGATCTCTCCGCGGTTGGCGACGATGACGGGTGGCAGCGCGTTCACGGTCTCACCATCATTGACATTGACGTCAATGTCAATAGGATGACGCTGTGGTTCAAGCGAACTGGGCGGTTCGAGATGCGCGGGAGCGGTCTGACACTCCGCGTCATGTCGAACTGCTCGATGCGGCGGCGCGGGTCTTCGTCGCCAGGGGATATGCGGGCGCGACCGCGGCGGCGATCACTGCCGAAGCCGGAGTTTCTCGTCCGACCTTCTATGTGTACTTCGCTTCCCGTGAGGAGATCTTCGCGGCCGTGGCCGCGCGTGTACGAGATGACTTCCTTGCTGCTCAGGAACCTGAACGCGTGGCGGATTCGCCAGCGGACATGTTGGCCCTGACGGTGCGTGCCTTTGCCGCGGCAGTGCACAGACATGGTCCGCTGTTGACGCTTATCGAACAGCGGGCGCAGGTTGATCCGGGGATCGCGGCACTGGCCGGCGAGATCAGTGAGCGTCCGATCCGTCGATTCGCGAAGTACCTCGACCGGCAACTGGAGGCGGGGCTCGTTTCGCCGAGAGTTCCGAATCGGGTTGTCGCCGAGACGATCGGGCACACGCTGGTGCGCGGAATCCTGTCGCGCGCGACTCGGCAGGCACGTCGTGAGTTCGAAGACCACATGATCGTCCTCGGAGCCCAACTGATGGGTCTTCCAGAAGCTGTGCAATATCGGTCGTGAGCTGGGAAAACTTGTCAGTGGTCGCATATATGTTCGAGTGGTGCGAAGCGATGTGATCACCGAGTTCCAGCGCCACCTGGTGGCGCTGGATCGGCGTGTCGATAACGCGGCGCGCATTGATCGGGTCGCGCAGTTGGAGGAGTTGAAGGCACAGATCTGCGCGGCACAGGCCATCGATGCGGCGGACCTGGACCGCGAGGTCCGGGCTGAGCATGCGGCGATGGGGTTGCCGAAAGGCAAGCACGGGGTCGGGGTCGCGGCGCAGATCGCGCTCGCGCGTCGCGAGTCACCGACCGCCGGTCAATCGCACCTGACGTTGGCTCGCGTTCTGGTGACGGAAATGCCGAACGCGCTGGCCCGGATGCAGGACGGGGTGCTGAGTGAACACCGTGCCCAGATCATCCGCCGCGGCATCACACATCTGGATGCGATCGACCGTGCCGCGGTCGACACCGCTTTATGTGCCAACGCGAAGCTGTTCGCAGGGTGGAGTGATCACCGGTTCGAAACCGAAACCCGCAAAGCCGCCGACCTG
>JAJFUQ010000120.1 GCA_021372355.1 Nocardiaceae bacterium
CGGGGCTGCGGTCGTTCGAAGCTCAACATGACTTGATGCTAGCACCGTCAACACAAAAATCCGCCCCACCTGACCGTTGCGGCCTAGGTGGGGCGGGTTTGTCGTTCTGGGTGTGTCGGCCGTCTGGTGGGGGTATGACGGACGGATGGGTGTGTGTGGGGGTAAGGGTCCGGTTGGGCCGATCGGGGTTGCGGTGTTAGTGGTGCTGGCTGTGTGGCTGTGGCGGCGTGCGCTAACGGCCGCGCAGCTCTAGCAGCCGGTCGAGCAGTTCGTCAGCGTTCTGATTCCATCGCGCAGCACGGCTAGAATCACCAGCGGCGGAGGCACGATTGGCAATTCCCCGCGCGACTTTCACACGCCCCTCGATCTGACTGCGCTGAAGTTCCACGTCGGTGTAAGTCGGCGCTCCTGCCCCGTATGCGCTCATCTGCCGGCCCCTATCCCTGCTCGCTGTTGTCAGGCCGCAGCATCCCGAACAGTAGCGGTGGTGGCCCGTCGAGTGACCTTAGCGTGTATGTCGTGGTGAGCACGCCGGATGGGGTGGTGAATTGTTCGACGTCCTCGACGACCATTCGGCCGCGCCAGTGTTTCGTTTCCACGGTGACGTCGGATGCGATCGGCCAGGTGTTCACTGCGGCACAACTCCCCAACGTTCGTTCGCCCACTTTAGGACGCGGTGCCGTGCGGCTGCGTCCAAGGTGCCGAAAGCGTCGACCAGAACAGCCATCGCGGCGATTTCGGTCTCCACTGCGATCTCCGGGAAAATAGCTTCGCTACTCTTCATGTCAGCCTCTCTCGGTGTGATCGAGCTGGGTTAGGGTCTGCTTGGGTGTTGAGAGCACCCAGCGGACCCGTCTAGCTTACTGCTCCCCGCCGACATTCCGCCGCAGATGCTTCATGGCGATGTGGAAGACGTCGAACTCTGGGGCGATCGTCTCGCTCAAATGCAGCGCGGTGGTGAGTATGACGGCGTCTGCAACGATCCTGCCGAGCCAGTGTTTGCGGTAGGCGGATACGCGGTGGCTGATGAGGTCGGCGTCGTCACGAACGACTTTCTCGTAAATCACTATGGCTGCGGCACCGATTAAGATCGCTCGGTCGCCGGTCCTCAGCCTCACATGCTCTATTGTCGCGCGCGTCAAGGCGGATCGGCGCGAAGGCACGCAGACACAACGAAAACCGCCCCCGATAGGAGCCCGTAGCTCTTATCGGGGGCGGTTCAACTACGAGACGAACTCGTAGGACCTCGGCGTATCCCTACACCGGAATTGGCGCACACCGGCCTATTTCATTCGGCGCTACCGACTACAGATCCTACCGTGTGATGGTGTAGGCGAGTATCGCCGCGCCCGCAAACAGAAAATCAGCCCGCGCCATAGGGCAACGGGCTGATCCTGATCCATACACGCTAGCCGAACTAAGGGGTTGTAGCACCCTGCTACCAAAAGAGGTGGAACTATGAGGGCGGAACGTCCCGCTTCTCGCGGTCGCGCTTCTGCTCACGCCACAACATCACGACCATCGTCAGATAAGCCACCGCGCCCAAGCTGTAAATGGCGAACCTCACCTGCTGACGAAACGGGAAATCC